>NZ_DAMCJP010000003.1:0-34637 GCF_032097965.1 Moraxella sp. CTOTU49803
TTCGCCCATGTGAGAGTAGGTCATCGTCAGCTCCCTATTCCAAAATCACCCCCTTACAACAGTAAGGGGGTGTTTTTTTGCATCCCTGAAAGACTCAGAGAAAAACTCAGAATAGAAAATTAATGTTTTTATCGCAGACTTTGGGTAAAATAGGCGAAAATTTTTGGTGTGAAATTTAAAGCGAGTGTTACCATGCAAATTACCGTTATTGACCATCCCTTAGTTAAGCATAAATTATCTTTGATGCGCGAGGCAGATAGTAGCACTTATAAATTTCGTACCTTGACTAAAGAACTTGCCCGTTTGATGGCGTATGAAGCAAGTCGTGATTTTCCCATAGAAACAATCAGCATTCAGGGCTGGGAAGGCAACCAAATAGAAGGCATTCAAATCAAAGGTAAAACCGTCACTGTCGTACCCATCTTGCGTGCAGGTTTGGGAATGCTTGATGGGGTTTTAGACCTTATTCCCACGGCTAAAATCTCGATGGTTGGACTGCAACGTGATGAGGATACCCTTGAGCCCGTGCCTTTTTTTGAAAAGTTGGTTAAAGATATTGATGAGCGTCCTGCGTTGATTTTAGATCCTATGCTTGCCACGGGTGGTAGTATGGTAGCAACGATTGATATGATGAAAAAACACGGCTGTAAAGATATTAAAGCTCTGGTATTAGTGGCAACGCCTGAAGGGGTGAAAGCGGTGAATGATGCCCATCCTGATGTGAAGATTTTTACCGCAGCGCTCGATAGTCATCTCAATGAACAGGGGTATATTATCCCAGGGCTTGGGGATGCAGGGGATAAAATTTTTGGCACAAAACAGCATTGATGAGTAAAACAGTAAAAGTAGGAGAAAAGCTAGATGATTTATCTAGCTTTTTTATTGACAGTTGTATAGTGACTATTTTTTGGTGGGTTGTAAGCTATCGGCTAAGTCGATAAGCTTAATAAATTCGCGGCGAATACCTCGTGGGTCGTTGCCAAGATTGGCTTGGGCGAGTCGCTTGCTGTCATTTAGTTGCCAATTACCGAGGTATTTGCTTTGCTTGAGGGTTTCGCCAAAACTTGCCACACTTAGCGCAAATGCCAGCTCGCTGCTTGGCTGTTGGGTCTGATTGCTAATAGGCAGGGTCAAAAGCGTTGATGTGTTGCTATTTGGGGCTTTATAGCGCAGTTTTAAAAACCCCAGTTCAGTATTTTTGCCCGTTTGATTGATAGGGTGAGCTTGGTAACGGCTATCGTCTAGCCAACCTTGCTGCCCCACAGGGGTAACTTCAAACAGCGCAACCACGGATTTGCCTGCACCTAGCTCACCCGCGTCTACTTTATCGTTGTTAAAATCTTCTTTTGCAAGGACACGATTTTCATAACCAATCAACCGCCATTCTTTAACCGTCTGGGGATTGAATTCCACTTGAACTTTTACGTCTTTTGCTACGGTATTAAAGGTTGCTGACATTTCGTCTACTAAGGCTTTTTTGGCCTCAGACAGGCTGTCAATGTAGCTATAATTACCGTTGCCGTTATCCGCGACTTGTTCCATCATGTGGTCGTTTAAATTGCCTTCACCAAAGCCAAACGTGGAAAGTGACACACCGCTATCACGTTCACGGCGGATAATATCTAACATTTCATCGACGTCCGATACACCGACATTAAAATCTCCATCGGTCATCATCAAAATGCGGTTGATGCCATCTTTTTTATAGTGGATTTTTGCTTGTTGATAAGCCAGCTTTATCGCTGCTTCGCCATTGGTCGAACCACTGGCATCTAGGCTATCAATCGCGGCTAATATTTTGTCGGTGTCACTGCCTTTAGTGGCAGGAAGCGTCACTTGGGTACGACCAACATAGGTCACGATACTGATGGTATCTTGCGCCCTCAATTGTTTGGTAAGCATTTTTAGCGAAGATTTGACTAGTGGTAGTTTATCGTTGTCTGACATCGAGCCTGACACATCTACCAAAAATACCAAGTTGGCAGGCGGTAACGCGCTTTGTTTGGTGATGGTAGGGTCATCCGCTTTGATAGCTACTTTGATGATACGATTGGCAGTACGCCACGGTGCGGCAACTGTTTCGGTGCTTACTAAAAAAGGGGCGTTGGCAAGGCGCTTGGCTTGTGAAAAGTCATAGTTAAAATAGTTGATAAGCTCTTCAATACGCACCGCGTCAGTAGGCGGTAGTTGTCCGTTGTTGAGAAAACGGCGCACATTGGCGTAGCTGCCCGTGTCGGTATCGATACTAAAGGTGGCAACAGCATCGGTGGCGGTCTGGTGAATGGGGTTGACTGCAAGGTGCTGATATTTTTCGCTATTATTGTGGGGTATCGGCAGCACCGGCATGATAGGTGAGTAGCGTGCCATCTTGCTCATTGCTGCCGCTTCCATCATCATGCTAGGCGCAGCAACCACGGGCGTTGGTGAGGCGATAACGGGTGTGGCAGGGCTCGTATCACGGCTATTTGACGGCGAGGGGCTACAAGCCGTCAATAAGCTTTGGGCGATTACGAGGCTCAGTAGTGTTGGCTTAAAAATGTCGCGCTGCATGACTAACTCCTTTTCAATCTTGACTGGCGTAATTACAGTTTACGACATTTTTTGATAAAAAAGGCAGTTTTTGTGATAAAAACCTTCTCAATATAGCGGTACTTAGCGCGCTGTTAGCGGTTAAATAGGTTAAGAATAATAGTGAGAATGATACTCACAATAATCATGGTGACGATGGGGAAGTGAAAGCTGAAGCCACCGCCTTCGGAGCGATAATTAACGTCCCCCGGCATACGACCAAACCAGTTAAAGGCATTGGGAAAAAACAGATAAATTAAGCCAATGATGAGAAATAAAATCCCTATCCCAATAAAAATTTTTGCCATATTGAAAGCCTTTTATTTTTATAATGGTTTGTATTTTAGTGATTTTTTAACGTTTTTAGTGCTGTGTTTAGTTGTTAAGATGTAAGCTTGATGTAAAAATAAAAATTTAAATTTTATTGAGAATATTTTATCAAAAAGAAATGCTATCACATAACGTTTGAGGCTTCGAGTCTTTATTCGGAGCAATACATTGGAGTTTTAGACAGAAGGTTAAATAACGCAGCCATCAGTCATATGAGTTATTTAATCCATTCAGCCTATAGGTTATTTCTAGCTAATCATTTTGCATTTAACGATTACAGTATTCGAAGAAAACACCAAAATCAAATTGGGTACTTTTAGAAATCATCAAAGTCCAAACCAAGTTAAAGTTGCTAAACACTCTTTTTTTAATCATGCAAAAAACATAAAATTTCTATCAACCTTTAGACGTTCATTAAAATTGAAACAATTTAAAAATAAATAAGACGGCTTGTAGAAATGCGCTACAAGCCATGAATGACATAAACTACTTAGTTTTCCGCGGCGGCAAGCCTGTATGTTGGGTTTGGAAATTGCCTTTTTTCGGCTGTTTTTGGTTTGACGGTTTTTTACCAAAACTGGTCGGTGTTGGTTTTTTACCCGATTTTTTTGCAGTACTATCTTTATTCGTACGTTTGACCGAATCACCAGCGGCAGAACTATTTTTCTTACGGGCTGATTGGTAAAAGTCTTCACCTTCCAGTTTTGGATTATAAGGCGGAATCAAACATTGACTGCCATGCCCAATCAAATCCTCACGCCCCAAGTCTTTAAGCGATTGACGCAGCAGTGCCCAATTTTTGGGGTCATGGTAACGTAAATATGCTTTGTGGAGTTTACGTTGTTTGCCCGATTTGACGATTTCCACCCCTTCGCTGTCACGGGTGACTTTATGCAGCGGGTCTTTGGCAGTATGGTACATCGTAGTAGCAGTTGCCATCGGGCTTGGGTAAAAGGCTTGCACTTGGTCGGCACGAAAGCCATTGCGCTTGAGCCAAATCGCCAAGTTCATCATGTCGGTGTCGGTGGTGCCAGGGTGCGCGGCGATAAAATACGGAATCAAATATTGCTCTTTACCTGCTTCACGGCTGTATTTGTCGAACATCTGCTTGAAAGTATCGTACGTCCCCATACCCGGCTTCATCATTTTGGAGAGTACATTGGTTTCAGAGTGTTCGGGGGCGATTTTGAGATATCCGCCGACATGGTGGGTGACCAATTCTTTGACATATTCGGGGTCTTTGACCGCCAAATCATAACGTAAGCCTGACGCAATCAGGATTTTTTTCACCCCTTTGATATCACGAGCTTTACGATACAGTTGGGTAAGATGACTGTGGTCGGTGAGTAAGTTGTCGCAAATATCGGGATACACGCAGGACGGTTTGCGGCAGTTTTTCTCAATGGCATCGTCTTTGCAATGCAGACGGTACATGTTGGCAGTCGGTCCACCAAGGTCAGAAATTACCCCAGTAAATGACGGCTCGGTGTCGCGGATTTTTTTGATTTCGCCCAAGATAGACTCTTCTGAGCGGTTTTGGATAATGCGTCCTTCATGTTCGGTAATCGAGCAGAAGGTACAGCCGCCAAAACAGCCGCGCATGATATTAACTGATAATTTAATCATGTCGTAGGCAGGAATTCTTGCGTTGCCGTAGCTAGGATGGGGCAAACGGGCATACGGCAAATCAAAGATATAATCCATCTCTTCCATGGTAAGTGGAATAGGCGGCGGATTGAGCCATACATCAATGTCGCCATGTCGCTGCACCAAGGCGCGGGCGTTATGCGGATTGGTTTCTAGGTGCAAAATGCGGTTGGCATGGGCGTAAAGTACCGGGTCGGATTTGACCTGCTCAAAGTCGGGCAAGCGAATCACGGTTTTGTCACGGGGCGGCAACGGGCGTTTGTGTTTTAAGGCGTTTTTATTGGGGTCTTTGAGGTTAACCACTTGGATGTCTTGGCTTTCAGCGACCTTATCAGCATTGAGCACTTTGTGCTCGACTTTATCTGCTACAAACCCTTTGTATTGACTCTCAAGGGTTTTTTCTTGTTCGATGTGACAGTCGCCCACATCTTCCATCATCACATACGGATTGATAATCGGGTCAACGCGCCCAACGGTGTCGACGTCGTTACTGGCGATTTCTATCATATCGGTTTGCCAGTGTTTTTTGGTTTGTGTCGACAGATACGCGGTGCCACGCACTTTAGCAAGGTCTTCAAAACGGTAACCTTTGGCAAGTGCATGTACAACATCGACAATCGCGCGCTCGGCATTACCATACAGCAAAATATCAGCGCGGCTATCCATCAAAATGCTACGGCGCACTTTATCTGACCAATAATCATAATGGGCGATACGGCGCAGCGAGCCTTCAATGCCGCCCAAAATAATGGGCACATCGGGATAGGCTTCACGGCAGCGCTGGCTATATACCACGGCCGCGCGGTCGGGGCGTTTGTCGGGGGCATTGTCTGGCGAATAGGCATCGTCACTGCGAATGCGTCTATCAGCGGTGTAGCGGTTAATCATGCTGTCCATATTGCCTGCGGTGACGCCCCATGCAATGGTCGGTTTGCCAAGGGTCATAAAAGCGTCTTTGCTCGTCCAGTCTGGCTGGGCGATGATACCGACGCGAAAGCCTTGCGACTCTAACAGTCTGCCGATGATTGCCATACCAAAGCTTGGGTGATCGACGTAGGCATCGCCTGAGACGATAATGACATCACAGGCATCCCAACCAAGGGCATCCATTTCGGCTCGGCTCATCGGCAAAAATGGCGCAGGCTCGAAGCAGCTTGCCCAGTGTTTATCATAGTCAAATAGGGCTTTGGTGCCTTGTTTAAAGGCTTTGTTGGCAATAGTTTCGGCGGACATAGGCTTGGATAGTAAATAAAATGAATATGGCTCATTTTATCATGAATCAATTTTGCGATGGGGCTTTATGGAGTGAAATAACAAAAAAACCTGATTAAATTAGTCGGAATTTTATTGGCTATTAGACAAAATTTTTTGCAAGTAATTACATTATAATAAGCGTTGAAAATTTTTTACTTGCCATAAATTATGTAATCACGATGACTTTAGGCGATAATTTTATTGGTAGTATTTTTTTGTTGGCAACAGTTAAATATAAGGATAATTGATAATGCAAATCTTACCACTAACTGCACAGGATAAAACTAACTGGCAAGCCTTGTGGCAGGGCTATTTAGAATTTTATCAAACAGATCTACCCCAAGCGACTACGGAAAATACTTGGCAAAAAATCATTGACGAAACATCACCCATTTTTGGTTTCGGGGCATTTGTGGATGATAAGCTTATCGGCTTTGCACATGTTGTATTGCATCCAAATACATGGAATACCACAGACTGTTGCTATCTTGAGGATTTGTTCGTCAAAGAAAATGGGCGTGGTAAAGGTGTGGGAAGAATGCTGATCAAATATATCTATCAATTTGCTGAAGATAAAAACTGTAATCGCGTCTATTGGGTCACTCAAGAAGGCAACGTTTCCGCTCGCCGTCTGTACGACCATATCGCTAAAAAGACGGATTTTGTGCAGTATCGGCATACTTTATAAATAAGATTTTTTATAACTGCCCCAAAACTTTGGTGGTAAACTATAGCTTTCTTGACTTTTTTGTAGCGCCTTATGAGTGATACTTTTGCTGATGCCCTAGAAGCGCTTGATCCGCTAACACCTGAGCCTACTAAGCTTTCGCCCCCGACAGAGCCGAAGCCTAGACGGCGGTTGCCGTATATGGCGTATGAACACCAACAGCAAATTACCCGTCTGTGTGTGCGCTGTGGGCTGCTACTTATGCAATATGGGGCAGAGTCGGCAACGGTAACAGATTTGTGCCGCCGATTAGGGACAGCGTTGGGGTTGGCTAGCGTGGAGTGTGGGATTGCGTATAATGGCTTGACCATCACCACAATTTATAATAACCGCTGTATTACCACCCTGCGCGCGTCAACCACCCATGCCATCAATGTTAATATCATTGTGCAAATTCAGCGAATTGTACTGGATTTGGAAAATATGCCGGTGACGAGTACCCTAGAGCATGCGACTTATCGATTTGATGAGATTGATCGGGACACTTATCCTGCCAAGATGGTCGCGCCGCTGGTCGGTGTGGCATGTGCCTGCTTTGCGTATTTGGCAGGGGGCGATATACTGGTGTGTTTGGTGACTTTTATTGCGAGCATGATGGGGTATTCGCTGCGGCTATGGCTGAGTAACCGCAACTTTAATCCCTTTATATCCGCGCTCATAGCGGCGTGTTTTGGCTCCATCTTCGCCAGTACCGCGCTGTTATTGGGGATTGGTAACGACCCGCATATTGCCATGGCATCAAGTGTGCTTTGGTTGGTTCCCAGTTTTCCTTTGATAAATTCATTATCAGATATGCTAAAAGGTTATATGAACATCGGTATCGGGCGCTTTATGTTTGTGATTATTTTGACGTTATCGAGCTGTATCGGCATCGTGCTGTCATTGCTACTACTAAATATCAGTCATTGGGGCGTGGGTTGATGAAAGCCTTTGATAAAATTTTATTGCCAATATTGGGTAGGGTGAAAAATGGCGATTGATGCGATTGCCTTGATACGCGCAGCAACTTTTGCCTGTTTGATGACGCTTGGCTGGACACTGCTTGTCAATGTGCCGCGCCGCTATATTTGGCAATGCTTATTGTTGACCGTGCTGGGTTACGGACTTAGAGAGCTATTAAAACAACTGTCAGTCAATTTGATAATAGCGACATTTGTGGCAGCGGGTATTTCATCGTTTGTGGCAATTTATTTGGCAAAAAAATATTTACTCACCCCAAAGATGATTTTGGTGCCTGCCATGCTGTGTATGATGCCGGGGATTACCGCGTACAAAGCCATGATTAGCTTTGTACAGCTAGGCTACTATGGCTATAATCCACAAGTATTTACCCAAATGATGGATTTTAGCTTCAATGCGATATTTGTGACCGCTGCGTTGGTGTTTGGCATTTCGTTGCCGACGTCATTTTGGTATCGCACTAAGCCCATTGTTTGACGGCGCATTAATCTAACTGGATTTTAGTGCCTACCTTGGAGAAATTCATCACAAATTGACTTTTAAAGCGTCGCACATTGTTTTCATAAGTTAAATTATCACGGGTAAAACGGTGATATTCCGCCATATTTTTGGCATGTACCAATAGCAAAAAGTCATAATCCCCTGAGATTTCATAACAACTCATCACGTTGGGCAATCTGCTCATCAAGCGCTCAAAGCCATGCTGCAGCGCGGTATTTTGTTTTTCCATTTCAATCAGCACAAACGCGCTTAAATCAAAGCCCAATTCGGTGGGGTTGACAATCACCACTTGGCGAGTAATCACCCCGGTCTCTGTCATCATTTGGATACGGCGCTGACAGGTCGCTACCGATGCATGCACTTTTTCGGCGATGTTCTTGAGTGGTAGCGTCGCATCTTCTTGCAACAAGTTTAAAATACGTTTATCGATATCATCGATTTCATGAATCATAGCCATGTCCTTCTAAAAATATACAATAAGACAAATTGAGAAAAATATAGCAAATTTACCTTATATTAATATTAAATTATCATAAATAAGTGTATTTTGAAATAATTTACCAAAGATAATTGTTATACTGCTTGGCAATTTAACCGCAAAAGCAAAAATATAACAAGGTCAATTATGTCAGTTTCTAGCGTTTTATCACCATCGTCTATCGTTGTCCAGCCCAAGGCAACAACTTCTCAGCCCGCTACCACCGCCAAAAAGTTACGTTTTGGGGTGGTGTTGGCATTGATTTCTAATGTGTTGTTTGGCGTGCTGTATCTGTATAGTCACTGGCTTGCGCCGTTGTCAGGTACGCAAGTTTTTTTGTGGCGCATGGTGGCGATGTGGTTTGGGTTGGTGGGGTTGTTGGCGATGACGCAAAGTTTTGGGCAACTCAAAGCATTTTTGATGGCATTAAACACGCAACAATGGGTTTTATTGCTGTTACCAACACCGATTTTGGCAAGTCAGCTGTGGCTATTTATGTGGGCGCCTATCAATGGACAGGCGGTCAATACCGCAATGGGGTATTTTTTGCTTCCTTTGATGATGGTGCTGATGGGCTGTGTGGTGTTTAAAGAAATCTTAAATCGATTGCAGTGGGCGGCGATTATCGCTGCGTCAGCAGGGGTAGGATTGCAATTTTGGCTCGCGGGGAGTGTATCGTGGGTCACTGCATGGGTGTGTTTGACGTATCCGATTTATTATGGACTGCGCCGCTGGCAAGGGGTGCCTGCGCTGATGGGGCTGTTCGTTGATTTGTCAGTGATTGCCCCGATTGCCTTGGGTTTTTTATTATGGCAAAACAGCAGTATATCGATAGTCACTGGGTCAATGACAATGGGGCTGTTATTGATTGGGCTGGGTATGATTAGTGCGCTTGCCATGCAGACCAATCTTAAAGCCAGTCAGGTGTTGCCGATGAACACCTTTGGTATGCTCAGTTATCTTGAACCTGCGCTGATGTTTTTATTGTCCATTTTTGTGCTGCATGAAGCTGTCAATGACACCATGATTGCCAGTTTTGCTTTAATTTGGGTAGGGGTGTTGCTGATGATCGTAAACGCAATTCAAGCGTCCAAAAAAAGCCACTCAACCGCTATTTGTGACTAGGTAAGCTAATATTGTTGATTTAATGGATGGATAAGTATGTAAGAAATTGTTAAAATTGCGCTGAACAAAAATTGTACAACCATAAAGACTGAGGTGCTGCTTGGGGCAAATTCATTATCTAACTTATGTGAGCCGTATGACGTTGAAAGCTGGCGTAACCCCTAGAACGCTGTCTGATATCATGACGGTGGCACAGCGTGAGAACCTTGCCCATCAAATTACCGGTTTTTTGTGCTTTGGTAATGGCTATTTTTTTCAGTATATTGAAGGCGAAAAATCAGCGATTGAGCAATTATTTGGTAACATTCAGCGTGATGGGCGCAACCGCGATGTCACGCTCAAGTCTAAAGGGGTGATCGAACAACGGCTGTTTCAAGATTGGCAAATGTTGATGGTCAATATCAATAACCCAGAAACGCATGAAGATGTTATCAATGCGTTCTTACCTGTATTGCCAGCTGGGTCAACAGCGGCAGCGGCTGATAAGTTTGTTGAGGTCATGCGCTCACAATATCATCGTCGTAGCTTGGTGGATTTTCAAAGCTATTCTCTCAAAAATGTCAGTTATTATGGGGTCAATCTGCGCGGATTGCTCAAAGTGCATCAGCATTTTTTATTGGTTCAAAGCATTTTACTGGTATTAATTTTGATTAGTTTTAGCCTATTTTGGGGTCTGTAGCATCGAGAAATATGTTATCCGCTGTTGACTATTGAAACCGCTTATCGAAAATCACACGCCGCTACATGGTCATTCACCATGCCGACTGCTTGCATAAACGCATAGCAAATCGTCGAGCCCACAAATTTAAACCCGTCTTTTTTAAGCACTTTTGACATGTTATCTGAATATTCAGTGTTGGTGGGGATATCAGCAAAGATTTTTGGGTGGTTATCCTGCGGTATTTTTGCCACGCCGCTGGGCGACAAGTTCCAAAGATAATCGCTAAAAGCTTGCGTTTGGGTGATTTTTAGATAGCATTTGGCATTGTTGATGATGGCTTTGATTTTACCGCGGTGGCGAATAATGCCCGCATCGGTCATGAGACTATCGACCATGTCATTATCAAACTGCGCGATAATTGCAGGGTCAAAATCAGCAAATACTTGGTAATAACGCTCGCGTTTTTTGAGTATGGTAATCCAGCTGAGTCCCGCTTGCATGCCTTCTAAACACAACATGGCAAATAGATGACGGTCATCATAACTGGGCTTTCCCCATTCATTGTCGTGGTAAGCTTGATAAAGTGGGTCTGTGCCGCACCATTCACAGCGGTTATAGACTTTCATCCTATGTCTCATCGTATTGAAAGGTTTATTATAACCACCTTGGGCAAAAAAAACGCCAGCATTTGCCAGCGTTTTTGAGCTATCAGTTTGTAGTCTGTCTTCTAATCTATGTTTTAATCCATCAAATCGATATTTTTGGTTTCTTTAATTGACAATAACGCAATGAGAGAAATCAAACCGTTAATAACAATATATATAGCCACACCTTTCATGCCATATTGCTCATTGATTTTGATGGCATAAATCGCAGGAATCGATGCACCCACAATCGCTGCTAGATTGTAAGCCAGTGACGCACCTGAATACCGTACTTCGGTGGGGAACAGCTCTGGTAATAGCGCTGCCATTGGACCAAATGACATACCCATACATGCCATACCTAAAATGAGGAAAATAAATACCGTGGTTGGTGTACCATTGCTGAGCAGCATTGGCATAAAGCAGGCAAACACCATACATAAGATAGTCACGCCAATCAGCCATTTTTTACGACCGATTTTGTCAGCGCCAACCCCTGAAATACTGGTAAAAATACCAAACACAATCGCAGCGACCAATAAAAAGCCAGTAAAGGTATTTGGGGCAATACCTAACCCTGTTGGAAAGCCGAAAGAAGACAATTTTGCCGGGCTTTTTGAATAGGCTTGTACGAAGGCAGTCATGATATAAAAAATCACATAAGTCATCGCCATCAAGAATGTGCCTTGCATAATCGGACGCCAATATTGGGTAATGACTTTTGACACAGGGGCATTAACTTTTTTGCCTTCGGCTTCAGCGGTAAGGAATACATGGCTTTCATGCAGGCTTAAACGTACCCAAAGACCCACACCCACAAGCACGATTGAAATAAGAAACGGGATGCGCCATGCCCACTCGACCAAGGCATCTTTTCCTAAAAAATAACTGAGTAAAAAGAACACTAAGTTGGCTAAAAATAACCCAATCGGCGCGCCTAACTGCGGGAAAGTACCATACCAAGCACGTTTGCCTTCTGGCGCATTTTCGGTGGCGACCAAGGCAGCACCGCCCCATTCACCGCCAAGACCAATCCCTTGACCCACACGAAGTAAACATAACAATAATGGGGCAATGACGCCTACTTGGGCATAAGTCGGTAGCAAACCAATCGCTACAGTTGATAAACCCATGGTGAGCAGAGAGGCCACCAAGGTTTTTTTACGACCGAGTTTATCACCAAAGTGACCAAATAACGCTGAACCGAAAGGGCGGGCAATAAACGCCAATGCCAACGTCGAAAGCGAGTAAAGCATCGCCGCTTTTTCATCGGTTTTATCAAAAAACTGGGTATTAAAAATCAACACCGCCGCAGCGGCATAAATATAATAATCATAAAACTCAATAGCCGTACCAATCATGGATGCTACGGCGACCTTTTTTGGGTCATTGCGTAGCGCGATATGCTGATGATTAGGGTGCGCGGTTGAAACGGTTGTCATGATGTCTACCCTCCTTAGATAATAAAAGTTTAAGTGAAAATTAAGATACATAAAATATTGGAATGAATTATAAATCATAATTTGTCAAAGACTTGATAAAAATAGTTAAGGTGAAGCAAAAATTTGGTTATTAATCGCTGATTTGATAAATTTCGCCAGCTTATCCATAATAAGGCCATCACAAAATAGACATTAAAAATTAAGAGGTAACCATGATTCGTGAACTAGCCATTACCGACTTTTCTGCCACCGCAAACGATACCGTTGGGGATGTGCGGGATAGTAAAGCATTTGCGCAAGGACATATTGAGTGTGCCAAAAACCAACCCTTGGATACGCTGACGGCAGAGTTATTGGCAACCACGGATGGCACCGTCTATGTGCTATGCGGTGGCGGCAGCAAAGCCGCCAAAGCTGTCGCTTTGCTCAATGAGATTGACCCAAATCGGGACATCGTCCATTTGAAGGGTGGTACGCGTGCGGCAAAAGCGGCAGGTATGACCATCGTGAGTGATAATCTGTCATGAGTGAGCTAGCAAAAAATATTATCTATACGGGCGTAGCAGGGACAGGTAAGACCTACCAACTGCAACAAATCGCCAAACAATATACCGAGATATTGCCAGTAGCCAATGCGGATGAATTGCTAAAAGCTTTGCTTAAACCATTAAGCTGGCGAGAGGTGATTTGTTTAGTGTTTTTAGATGAAAGAAAAAAGGGAAAGTCATTACTTAAAGTTGCTGAAATTACTAACAACTTATTCTTTGTTACTAAGCTAAAAATTAACCACCGCGAAAAGGCAATTGCTAATACAGCATGGTCAACGCTACAGCAATTTAGTCCTGCAGATTCCAAAAATGTATTGGTAAAAAATAAATCTAGTCAATCGTATTTTGATAAAGACGATAGCAGTAATTGGTTTTTATTAGCAGACAGCTTGCCGTTATTAACAGACTTGCAAAACAAGCTTGATGATTACCAAGCGGCGATGCACAGCCAGTTTCAGCCCAACTATTTACAGCCAAAGCTAGAACGCTTTAGTTTTGTCAGTTTCCATCAAGCGTATGGGTATGAAGAATTTGTCGAAGGCATTCGTCCCCACATTGCGGACAATGGACAGATGAGCTATCGCATTGAGTCAGGGGCATTTCTTAGATTGTGTCAACAAGCCAAACATGACCCTAATCACCGTTATGCCATGTTGATTGATGAAATCAACCGCGCCAATGTCGCCCGCGTGTTTGGGGAATTGATGAGTTTGATTGAACCGACCAAACGCGCAGGACAGACAGATAGCTTGTCGGTGAATTTGGCGTATTCACATCAGCCGTTTAGTGTGCCTAGCAATGTCGATATCTACGCCACCATGAACAGCCAAGATCATTCATTGGCGCCGCTCGATATGGCATTTCGCCGCCGTTTTGAATTTATTGAATGTCAACCGCAGCCACAGTTATTGGGTAAAGTGATGGCAAATGGGATTGAGATTGATTTAGCCAAATTGTTGACCGCACTCAATGAAAGAATCTCGCAAAATTTGGCAAAAGACAGCCAGTTAGGGCATAGTTTTTTGTGGGGTATTGATTCGCTGCACGCGTTAAGCGCTGCATTTAGCCAATCCATCATCCCACAAGTGGCACAAGCCTGCCAGCATAATGGACAAATCCTGCAAGCAATCTTTGGGCAAACCTTTATCAAGCTGGTTGATAACAAAAAAGCAACTGGATTTATGGCGCAGCAAGCGGGTTTTGACATCAATACCCAGGCGCTTGATGACCCAAATAGCTATCTTGCAATCTATCAAAGCGCCTCATGAAAGCCATCATCACGTTTGAACATAGTTACCTGACAGCGGCAGATTTTGATGATGGGCAAGATTTTGACTGGCTTATCGAGCAAAATTTTGACGTATTTCGCATTGAGCGTAAACAGCAGCGGTGGCAACTCAAAGTGCGCCACTATATCGGTGTGATTGGGTTGCCCAGTGGCGGGCAAGTGGAGATTTTGCCAAAACTTGCACAAGCCCACATTACCCATGCTGATGAAGTTACCCAAACCCGTCAATGGGTGCAACAGATGCTGATAGCGGTGTGGCAAGCTTTATTGCCCAAGTCGTTACCTAATCTAGCCAATCAACGACTTATTAATCCTGCAGCCAGCAATCCTCCATCAATCAATCATTCACTGTCACTTAGCGAGTGGCTGCAGGCGTATTTTTGGCGGGGATTTGCGCAGTATGTGCCCAATCAGCAATATCAGCAATTTGAGCAAAATCAGCCCTATCTGCAGGGTAAATTACTAATCAAAGAGCAATTGCAGCATAACTGCCACCAGCCGCATAAGTTTTATCATCAGACTGAAAATTTTGCGATGGATACTGCTGGCAATCGTTTGGTGAAAACCACCATCGAGCGAGTGATTGGCAGCATGGCTTTCCCATTACCGCCGCAGTGGCAGGCAGTGGCTACCGTTGCCAAAGACTTATACGACACCTTATTTTCTCAAGCGCTGCAAGAGTTGACCGCGTTGCCCAGTCTGCTTGCCCAGCGTAATTATACTTTTATCAGCTTTTGTTATGCGTTGCTGACGCTACAACAAGCCAGTAGCCAAGGGCAGTTTTTGACCCCAACTTGGCTAGTGAATATGCCATTTGCCTTTGAAAAATGGGTCGGCAGGAAAATCCAACAACAATTTGCAGCACAGAATTTTGAGCTAGTTGAGCAAAAAAGACAGCCATTGACCGTGCAGCAAGGGTTAACCATCAAACCCGATATTTGGCTAAAGTCTGCCGATAAACTCATTATCGCCGATATAAAATGGAAAAAAACGGCTACTTTCAACGACATAAGCTTGGCAGATATGTACCAACTACTTACCTACGCCAGTGAATTTGATGCCGATGAAGCTTGGCTGATTGTCCCAACGCTAAGCGCGCAATTGATGGCACAGCCGATTGAATTTTGCCAACCCAAAAAAACCCGATTTTATCTGATACCTTTTGAAGTGACACAAGGGTGTTTAAACCTTTTTCATTAAAATTATTCTAAAAAAAAGCTAATTTGTTTTATTTTATCAATGAGAAAGGTGAGAATTAACAACTTTTCTTGCTACCAAAACTTGGTAAAATAACCGTATATGAGTTTGAAGATAACCAAAAAACAGGAAGAATTATGAGCAAACATTATGATTATATCGCGATTGGTGGTGGGTCAGGGGGCATTGCATCCATCAACCGTGCTGCCAGCTATGGTAAAAAATGTGCCTTGATTGAAGCCAAGCAGCTAGGCGGTACTTGCGTCAATGTGGGCTGTGTACCCAAAAAAGTGATGTGGTATGGCGCCAATATGGCAGCAGCGATCCATCATTATGCGCCTGACTATGGCTTTGATTTGGATGTTAAACACTTTGACTTTGCCAAATTGGTACAAAGTCGCCAAGCTTATATCAGCCGTATTCATCAGTCGTACAACAATAGTCTTAAAAATAACCAAGTCGATGTGATTCATGGTTTTGCCAAATTTGCCGATAAACATTCCGTTGAGGTGTATAAAAATGACGGCACAATAGAGACCATTACCGCTGACCATATTTTGCTAGCGATGGGCGGTCGACCTGTTCGCCCCGCGATTGAAGGGGCAGAGTTAGGTATTGACTCGGATGGTTTTTTTGACTTGACCGAGTTGCCACCGCGGGTAGCGATTGTGGGGTCAGGCTATATCGGTGTTGAGATTGGAGGGGTGATGAATGCATTGGGCTCAAAGACTCATCTGATTGTGCGTAGCAAGCGGGTGCTCAAAAACTTCGATGCCGACATTGTTACCACGCTTACCCATATCATGCACGATGATGGCATTGAATTTCATTATGGATTGCTGCCACAACAAGTACGCAAAAATCAGGACGGCTCATTGAGCATTGAATTATCAAACAATGAGACCTTGACGGTGGATTGTTTGATTTGGGCAACGGGTCGCGCACCTGCAACCGATACTATCAATCTTGATAAAGCGGGCGTTGAAGTCAATGAGCAAGGCTTTGTCAAAGTCGATGCCTATCAAAATACCAATGTCGAAGGTATCTATGCGGTGGGCGACATCATCGAACATGGTATTCAATTGACCCCAGTGGCGGTGGCAGCAGGTCGCAGACTATCTGAGCGCTTGTTTAACAACAAACCCAATGAGCATTTGGACTATAACCTAGTGCCGAGCGTGATTTTTAGCCACCCACCGATTGGTACGGTGGGGCTCAGTGAAGAAGAGGCGGTCAAAGGCTATGGCATCAATGCGGTTAAAGTCTATAAATCCAGTTTTACCCCGATGTATAGTGCAGTGACCAAGCACCGTGAGCCGTGCCACATGAAGCTGATTTGTGTGGGTGAGGAAGAAAAAGTGGTGGGCTTGCATGGCGTAGGTTTTGGCGTCGATGAGATGATTCAAGGTTTTGCTGTGGCTATCAAGATGGGCGCAACCAAACGTGACTTTGATGATACCGTGGCGATTCATCCTACTGGCTCAGAAGAGTTTGTCACCATGCGCTAGGCGGATTTTTAGGGTAAAAAAAGCGGGCTTATGATTAAGTCCGCTTTTTTCGCTTTTAAACTGTTAAATTTTTACTCTTTTATTCTTTTACTCTGGGATTTGTAAATCAGTGATATCAGGGTAAGCTTGTTTGATAAACTCAATTTGTGCAGGGGATTCGATACGTACGATATACCATTTTTTAGTGTCATCCACCTTATCTTGAATCGCCACGACATGGCTGTTGATAGTGATATCATCCATCGTGAATGTTGTGGGGAATATCACATACTCGCGCCCAGTGGTCGACTGATAGACTTTGGCTTTGCTCAAATTATAGCGATAGCTAAATTTGGCGGTAGCCATATCTTTGAAAGTGTCATCTGCTGCTTGTATCATATGGGTTTTGAGGGTGGCAGCATCCATATCAAAACGCTCACCGATTACCACAAAAATTTGCGGCGGCATCAACGCCATAATCGGCGCGATTTGTTTGGCTTTGATGCTATCCACCACGATTTGCATATGTTGGTCAATGATACGTTCATCGGCTTTATCATAGGCGACAGCTGATAACGATAGCGGTAGCAATGAGAACCCTAACATAAGCTTTTCTATTTTTGACTTCATAGATACTCCTTTATTTAGTGTATTTTTTGGTACCGCTCTTTACCAATTTTATGTTACATATCCACTTTGAGCCTGTCCCAATACTTCTGATATAGCGCCATTATCTCATCGCCAACGTCCTCACGGAACATGGCATGTTTTAGCAAATCAGCTGGCGGATACACAATCGGATTGTTGGCAAGCTCAGGTGGCATCTCTTTTTTTGCCGCCTCATTGGGCGAGCCGTAGCCGATTTCTTCGCTAATCATGGCAGCGTATTTGGGTCGCAAGATAAAATCGATAAACTTATGCGCGTTGTCGTTGTTTTTGGCATTTTTGGGGATGACCATGTTATCCATCCACATAATAGCGCCTTCTTTTGGATAGACAAAGTCGAGCTCTGGCATCCCTTGGTCTTGCGCCATGATGACTTCACCGTTCCAAGCCAAGCCCAAGTAAGTTTCCCCTTCCATAAACGGCATGCGTGGTGCATCTGAGTTAAAGGTGCGCACATTGGGCATCAGCTTGGTGAGTTTTTCATACGCTTGTTTTATGGCTTCAGGATTTTTGGTGCTGCCGTTATAGCCAAGGGTCAATAGACTCATGGTGAACACGTCACGGATGTCATTCATCAGCATGACACGCCCTTCATATTCCGGTTGCCATAAGTCATTCCAGCTGCTCAAGCTTGCTTTAGCAATGCGTTTGGTATTGACTGCAATGCCTGATGAGCCCCACAGATAGGGAATACTAAACTTGTTTTCAGGGTCAAAAGGGGCATTGATAAAGGTTTTGCCAAGGTTGCCAAAATTGGTCAATTTGGCATGGTCAAGCGGCTCAAGCATCCCTTCTTTACGCATTTTGTCGACAAAATCCGTTCCTGGAAATGCCACATCATACTCACCACTGCCATTCATCAGTTTGAGCTTGGCATACATGGCTTCGTTAGAATCAAAGGTGCTATAAATAACGTCGATACCTGTCTCTGCGGTAAAATCTTTAAGCACTTGGTCAGAGATATACTCCGTCCAGTTATAAACATTGACGACCTTGCCGCCTTGACTGGCAGTAGGCTCAGACGCCGCAGTGCTAGTCGCGGTTTCGCTCGCTTTTTGACAACCCGTTAGATTACTTGCCAGACCCCCTGTTAAAACGGCGCCGCCAACACCCAAGCCATACCCTAAAAAACGTCTTCTATTGAGCATCCGAGAAATCATATAAGTCTCCTTAACGTTTTTGGGTCGATGGTAGATTCATCGACTTTTTGGCAAGTAATAATTGCGAGATAATCAGACCCAGTAGCGAGATTGCGAGCAAGATTGTGCCAACGGCATTGACTTCAGGTTTTACCCCAACACGCACCATCGAATAAATCTGTAATGGTAAAATCTCAAATTCAGGTCCTGTATTGAACGTCGATACCACCACATCATCAAGTGATAGGGTAAAGGCAAGCACCCAGCCCGCCAAAATCGCAGGCAAAATAATCGGTACAAGCACGGTACGAATCATGGTAAATTCATTGGCACCCAAATCACGCGCCGCTTCCAATACGCGGGTGTCGAGGCTAGATAGACGCGCAGTCACCGTAATCACCACAAAGGGAAGACAAAAGGTAATGTGGGCAATTAGCAACGTCACAAAACCCAGCTGTATCCCCACAATCAAAAATAACGCCAATAGCGAAATCGCCAAGACAATCTCAGGTGACATCATCAGCACAAATAGCAAGCTTTGTAGTATCGATTTACCTTTAAAGTCATAACGCTGTAACGCTAACGCCGTCAAACCGCCAATCGCAGTGGAAATCGTCGCAGCCACTACCGCCAATATGACTGAGTTGATGGCAGCTTGTACCATCGCGGCATTACTAAATAACTCGCTGTACCAATGGGTACTAAAACCGCCCCACTGATAGCCGACTTTTGAGGCATTAAACGAGAAAATCACCATCACCGCAATCGGCGAGAACATCAGCAGATATACGATGGTCAAATACAGGCGAGACAGCCATTTTATAGTATTAGACATAGCGTCCCCCTTATGCCACTTCGTTGTAGTCAGTTTTGCCAATACGTTTGCTGCTGGCTCGATACGCGATAATCAGCAATGCCATGGCAAGCGTCAATAGCACGGACGCCGCGGCACCAAATGGCCAGTCACGGGCATCCAAAAACTGCGATTTGATGATATTACCCACCAGCAAGTTGCGTGAACCGCCCAAGATATCCGCCACATAGAACATGCCCATGGCAGGCAACAGCACCAGCAATACCCCTGAAATAATCCCTGGTGTAGTGAGCGGTAAAATCACGTGCCAAAAGGTTTGTAGCTTGTTAGCACCCAAATCTTTGGATGCCAAAATATAATCATCACGCAAATCCACAAATACTGCATACAGGGGCAGTACCATAAACGGAAACAGCAGGTACACCAAACCGCCAATCACAGCTTTTTGGGTATATAAAATTTGCAGTGGCTCGTTGATAAGCCCAAGGTTAATCAGCAGGGTGCTAAGTAGACCATTGGCCGCCATGATGAGTTTCACCGCATACAGACGCACCAATGAGTTGGTCCAAAACGGAATCACTAGCAATAACATCAATAATGACTGCCATTTCTTATCCGCTTTACTGACCAAGTAGGCAAATGGATAACCGAGCAGCAAACAGATAATCGTCGTCATCCCTGCCATCGACAGCGAATGTAAAAACACTTTTAAATAAAGCGGGTCAATCAAGCGAATATAGTTGTCGAGGGTGACAGGCAATGTTAAAAACTTATCTTCATTACGGGTCAAAAAACTGGCGGCAATCACCAAAATATTGGGAATCAGAGCAAAAATAATCAACCATGCCCAAATCACAAACAGGGTCGCACGCTGAAAGCCGCGCCCGCCTTGTTTTGTCACAACAGGGGCAGGCGTGTTAGCAGTCGAAATGCTAGAGGTCGAGGGTGAAGTAGTATTATTCATCTGGCAAAATCCACTCCCAACCATCGACCCAGTCAATACGCACTTCTTGACCCAGTTTATAGTTAAAATTAGGATCGTCTTCGTTAAAATACTCTGACGTTTTGACGATATTACCGTTTTTTAATTGAATCACAGAATCTAGGGTACTGCCTTTGTAGGCACTGTCTACCACGTTGCCGATTAAGCCTTCATGACCTTCATGGGTGTAGTACACGCGGATATCTTCAGGACGCAGCAGTAAGTTGACATTTTGACCGACTTGCACGTCAAATTTTGGACGGGGTAATTCACGAACCGGATGAAAACCGTCATTTTGCTCGACCACTTCCACTTTGATGCTAGATGGGTTGACCTCTAACACTTTACCTTTAAACAAATTGGTTTCACCAATAAAGCTTGCGGTAAATAAATTGGCAGGCGATTCATAGATACCAATGGGCGTATCAATTTGCTGGAATACGCCGTTTTTCATGACGGCAATCCGGTCAGACATCGACAAGGCTTCTTGTTGGTCGTGGGTCACGAATACAAAGGTAATACCCAGTTCACGCTGCAAGCGTTTGAGTTCTGATTGCATTTGCTCACGTAGTTTGGCATCGAGCGCTGATAGAGGTTCATCAAGTAGCAGCATTTTTGGGCGATTCACCACGGCACGGGCGATGGCGATACGCTGCTGCTGACCCCCCGACAAATCTTGCGGACGACGATTGATGGTATGGTCAAGTTGCACCATTGCCAGCGCTTCACGCACCCGCTGGTCGATTTCGTTTTTGGGCACGCCTTTAAGTTTTAGTCCATAGGCGATATTGTCGTACACGTTCATGTGCGGAAACAGGGCATACTGCTGAAACACCGTATTAATCGGACGTTTTTCCGCAGGTAAGCCTGCAATATCAACCCCTTCTAACTGCAAACTACCGGCATTGGGTAGCTCAAATCCGCCAATCAAGCGTAGTAGGGTAGTTTTGCCACAGCCAGAAGGACCCAGCAGCGTCAAAAACTCCCCGTCATAAATATCTAGATTGATATTTTGCAAAATTTGGGTATCGCCATAAGATTTGGATAAATGACGGATTTGCAGTAGTACAGGTTTTTGGTTGCTCGGCTGGGCGCTATCAGGCATAGCTGATGGTGCGTTTAGGGTGGTTTGTGGCGTTGATGCGGACGTTGATGCAGACATAGGCACAATCTCACGGCAAGGCTAAAATAGCGGGCTAAAATGGCATATTTATGCTCCGGTCAAGCAATCAGCATGACAACATAAATACAGAGTTTTTCGATAGTTTCACCTGTGAAAATACAGTTAAAAGTTGCATTCAGTATAACGGCTAAAATTAAAAAATGTTACTGAAAATTGACCTGCTGTTCATAAAATTTTAGTGGCTAATTATTGGCTAATTTTAGGGGCGAATAACGGGTTGATTTGGCACAAATAAGCAACGCAACTTTTTACCAAAGCCATTAAAATAGCAAGCTTGAACGACTTTTATGTGATGATAATTTAGCCAGTGACCGATTGAATATTTACCTGTTGAATATTTACCTATTGAAAATTTAAGAGACACACCATGCCTAGCAAAGAAAAGCCTCAAAACCCAACGACTGAAACAACAACCACTCAAACAGGCGCAAACAATACGGCTTCTCAAACCACGGCTAACAAAATACCCTCAAAAAAACCAACCGCTAAAGAAACAGCCACCAAAAAAATAGCAACGGACACAGCAGCCGCGCTGCCCATCGCTATCGCTTTACCCAAATCCTTACAGCATGCTCGGTGTGTGGATTTGACGCGCCATCGCTACCAAGGCAAGCTACTAACCCAAGCAGATAGTATTGCACTCGGCAAACAGCAGCGTAAGGCGTACCCATTAAAAACCTTGGCTGCCATCAGCCAACGTCCGACTGCCATCGACGCGCTCAGTCTTTATCATTGGTCGAATCAAGGTCGGTTGACAGCGTTACTACCCATACGAGCCAAGCGCATGAGTGTATCGCCTTTTACTTTTTTTCGCGGGATGCCCGCTTTGATGCTGTTTGACCAAGCATGGCAGGGGCAACATTCTGGGCTATTTCAGCAGATTTGCGGCGATTGTCATGTCAGTAATTTTGGTGGTTATGCCAGTCCTGAACGCAATTTATTATTTGGTATTAATGATTTTGATGAAACCATCGTTGCGCCATTTGAATGGGATTTGCAGCGACTGGTTGCCAGTATTTTAATCGCCAGTCAAAGTTTTAAGTATGTAGAATCGGTGGGCTATAAGGCGATAGAAAAACTGCTGACCAGTTACCTTGATGGATTAGAAGCGCATTGCAGCTTGTCACCGCTACAAGTGTGGTATGAAAAAATCGACACCCATAAAATATTGGCAAATACCGAAGACGTGACTGTTCGTAAACGCCGTCACGCCGATTTTGAAAAAGCCAAAAAAAATGATGCGGTAAAAATGCTGCCAAAATTGACTGAGCGTGATACTGTCACAGGGTTACGCGCGTTTAAAACGGACGGTGAATTGCAGCGACCACCACGCCGAGAACAGCCATTTTTTGGCGGTAGCCACGCTTTTTTTGACGCTTATCGAGATACCCTAAAGTCAGATAGACAAGTGTTGTTTGACCGGTATGATTTTACCGATGTGGCGCTCAAAGTAGTTGGGGTGGGAAGTGTCGGTACTGTGTGTGCGGTGGCATTATTCCAAGATGCCGACCATGAGCCGCTGATATTGCAAATGAAGCAAGCCAAAGCGTCTATCTTGACACCCTTACTGGCAAAACAATTTAGCCATCAAGGCAAACGCGTGGTTGAGGGGCAACAATTGATGCAGGCATCGAGTGATATTTTCTTGGGCTATGCATCGCTCGATAACTTTGAAATGGATTTTTATGTCAGGCAGCTGCGGGACATGAAGTATTCGGCGTCTCTTGAGAGCATGGCAGCTGCCCATTTTTACGAATATATTGAAAGCTGTGGACATGCCTTAGCGCATGCGCATACCAAAGCGGGCAATGCCGATACGCTTATGGGCTATCTGGGCAATGGTAATGAAATCATCCCTGTCATGCAAGCGTATGCCGAGCAAACTGCCGCTCGCAATGCCCAAGATTATGCGCAATTTATGAACCAAATAGCCGATGGGCATATTACTGTGGCAGGCGATGAGGTATTATAGTAGCTATACAACCGTCTTGAAAAAAATTTTGAGTTTTAAAAAGTTTGAATTGATAAAAAATATCGCGTTTTATATCATCACAAAGTTCGTTATTATCATAGGGTGAAAGGAGAAAACCAAATGCCAAACAGTCACTTACCGCGTCCAGAAACTGCCGAGCAAGCGCTCGAGATGCTCAAACAAGGCAACGCACGATTCGTAGAGAATTTGCAAAACCCCCAATCAACCTTGCTAGCGTCTAATGCACTTACCCATGTGCATGAACCGTTTGCGATTATTTTGGGGTGTTCTGATGCGCGCGTCCCCGCTGAGATTGTCTTTGATCAAGGGTTGGGCGATTTATTCGTTATTCGTGTAGCAGGCAACGTAGTCGCGCCCTCTCAGATTGGCTCGGTTGAGTTTGCCGCTGAAAAATTCGGTACCAAGTTAGTCGTGGTGTTGGGTCATTCACATTGCGGCGCGGTGACGGCTTGTGTGGAGACACTGATCAATCCTGATCAGCAGTTTTCCCCCAATTTACGTTCGATTGTTGACCGTATCCGTCCCAGTGTTTACAACTTGCATGAAATCTATACTGCCAATGGACAAGACATTGACGCGCAAGAGTTGATTAATCGGGGTATTAAAGCCAACGTGCGTATGTCAGTCACCCAGCTCAAACACGGCTCTCGCATTCTTGAAGATGCGGTTAATAATGGTAGCTTAATTATTGTTGGGGCGGTGTATGATTTGGACACGGGTAAAGTGACATTTATTGAGTAGCCAGTATTGAATAGCGAATAGTGAATAGTAAATAGCGAATTGAGTAACTTACCTAAGGGTAATGTTATGAACCATGATGTTATGAGAAATGAAGGCTATATTTTTACCCAAAAGTTAAGTAAAATTAAAAAGTATTGAATTTTTGGCAAACTGTCGCTATTAATGAAGTTTAGTCAACGTCTTTCTTTTAAGGTTTTTTCTTTTAGAGGCATATTACAATAAGGATCACTATGTCAAACTTGTCCGCTACCAATGAGTTTATCTTTAATCACACTATGCTTAGGGTGAAAGACCCGCAAGTGTCGTTGGCTTTTTATCAAGATGTATTAGGCATGACGCTACTACAAACCAAACGCTATCCACAAGCGGAATTTGATTTGTATTTTTTGGCAAAGCTCACCGATGAACAGGTGGCAAATTTGCCGACCGATACCGCCGCTTTAGCCGCATTTACCTTTAGTCAGCCAGGGGTGCTAGAATTGACCCATAATTATGGCACTGAGTCTGATGCAGAGTTTCATTATCACAGTGGCAACAGCGAACCACAAGGATTCGGGCATATTTGTTTTGCCGTGCCAAATCTGCAAGAAGCGGTTGCCTGGTTTGAGCAACATCAAGTCACCTTTAAAAAACGCCCTGAAGAAGGTGCGATGAAAGATATTGCCTTCATCTTGGATCCAGATGGCTACTGGATAGAAATCGTACAACCAAATCTAATGGGTTAATCGCCCATTAAAAAAAGGGCAACTGTGATTGCCCTTTTTTATTGTTTTTTATTAAGATTGTGTCTTATTAAGCTTTGAAATTTAGCCAATCTCTGGGTTTTAGATAAAAATCCGTGAGTTCAAATTCAGGCGTTCCTGCAATGGGCTCATAACGATATTCCCAGCCGGTGAGCGGCGGCAGACTAACCAAAATCGACTCAATGCGCCCGTTTGATTGCAAGCCAAACAAGGTGCCGCGGTCATACACCAGATTGTATTCGACATAGCGACCGCGGCGATATAACTGAAAATTACGCTGCGACTCGCTATAGCGGGCGTTTTTGCGTTTCTCAAAAATTGGGATAATACCTTCAAGATAGCCATTGCCTACCGCCTGCATAAAGGCAAAGCATTTATCAAAATCCCAACCCATACTAAGGGTGTTCAAATCATCATAAAACAAGCCGCCGATGCCACGTTGTTCGTTACGATGCTTTAAATAAAAATACTCATCGCACCACGTCTTAAACTTGGGATAAACGTCACTCCCAAACGGCGCGCACAAATCATGACACACTTGGTGCCAATGCACGCAGTCTTCCATCACGGGATAAAACGGCGTCAAATCAAAGCCCCCACCAAACCACCAAATTGGCTCGTAGCCTTCTTTTTCCGCGATAAACATCCGCACGTTGGCATGACTGGTTGGCACGTTGGGATTGGTCGGATGAATCACCAGCGAGACACCGAGTGCTTGTGCTTGGCGACCGGCAAGTTCAGGGTGGCGAGCGGTGGCAGTGGCTGGCAGATGGTTGATAACAATGTGGCTAAACATCACCCCGCCTTTTTCGATCACTTTGCCGCCTTGGAGCACATTGGAGCGACCACCGCCCAAATTTTGATGAGTGCCTTGCTCAGTGGGTCTCTCCCAAACATCAGCGACAAATTTGGCATTGCTGGCACCTTCAGCGTATAGATTAAACCCGCCAGTGGCTTCTTGGTGTTCTAGCGCTTGGCATATACGGTCTTGTAAATCAAGTAAATAAGCGCGAACGGCTTGAACATTGGGTGAGGAGAGCAGCATAGACATAGCAATAGTTCTTTTAAAAATTTTTAGCGATTAAATTTTAGTGGTTGATTTTTAATGATTATTGTAACACATAATCACGTGGGTAAAATTTAGCGTATTGGGCGTATTGACTGATGATACGCATAAATATTTACATAAAACCCTTAAAAAAATCGTCACAACCGCTACCCAAACGGTCAGAAAACTCATAAAATGCCATGACGTCTTGATAACATGATTGATAAAATTAAGTTGAGATTTTATAAGCTGATTAATCTAGTGATACTGATTGACCTAGTGATATAGTTATTGGGATCATATAGTTATCGGACTATCAAGTTATCAGATGGATGATTACATTAACCGTTTTTGGAGAAAACTATGAATAAATTATTAATCGCATTAGTGACGGTCATCAGCCTTGTGGGCTGTGGTAAAAAAGAAGAAGCCAAAACTGAAACCACCACCACGACGACAACGACCACCACAACAGCGTCTGCACCCGATAATACAGCAACTGCAACGGCAAATACAGCGACTGCTACTGCGTCACCGGCAAAATAATAGTGGCGAAAACATGATTGATAAAACCGCTAATCCACTTGGCGGTTTTTTTATGCTTTTTTTTATGCCATAGCAGATTTATCAACTTAAGGCTTTAGCAGGTTTAGCCTGATTTCTGTGTACCAATTCAGCATAGATCAAGCCAGCATAGATTTAATGAATAATCGCTAAAATTTTGCTAAAATAAGCGCCTTTTTTTGATACCTACACTCTAGCAACATGCGGTTAAAACAGCTCAAACTGGCAGGCTTTAAATCCTTTGCCAACCCTACAACGTTTCATTTTCCCAAAACCATTACCGCGATTGTCGGTCCCAACGGCTGCGGCAAATCCAACGTGATTGATGCCATCCGCTGGGTGCTGGGCGAATCCTCTGCTAAGCAGCTTCGTGGCGGCGCGATGAGTGATGTCATTTTTGCCGGCACGCAAGACAAGTCCGCCAAAAGTTTGGCAAGCGTAGAATTGGTGTTTGAACATACCCGCGGCGAAGATGGTAGCAGCGGCATCCACCACGCGCTCAATCTGTATCAAGAATTATCGGTACGTCGGCAAATCAATAAAGAAGGCAAATCCGATTACTTTATCAATGGCACCAAAGTACGCCGCCGCGATGTGGTCGATATTTTTTTGGGCACAGGTCTTGGCGCGCGCTCGTATGCGGTGATTGAGCAGGGTATGATAGGGCGTATCATTGATGCCAATGCGTTGCAGCTACGAGAGTTTATCGAAGAGGCATCGGGCGTGTCGCGCTACCAAAGCCGGCGTGATGACACCCAAAAACAGCTCGATACCGCAACCGATAATTTAGCGCGGCTGCATGATATGGTCAGCGAACTGACCAGCCAACAAAAACGCCTAGAAAAACAAGCCAAAACGGCACAACAAGCCCAGCAATGGCAACAAGCGCAGCAGGCGATCAGTGAGCAGCTACTCATCGATGACTATGGGCGGGCATGGCAAAAACAGCAAACACTCGCGGCAGATTTTCAAGCGATGCGTGAGCGCGTGGATGCCCAGCAAATATTCATTGAAGGATTAATCGAGCAGCAGCAACTTGCCCAGCAGGCTCTGACTGAGCAACAGCAGACTCTACAAACCCAGCAAAATCTTGCTAAGGATTATTGGCAGCAGCAGCATGAAACGCAAAGTCTACTGAAACAAGCTGAACAAGCCCTTGCCAATGACCAACAACGCCAAAATGTCCTCAATGTTGAATTGGGGCGTTTTGCAGCGTATCAACAAGAGTTGCAAGCACAAAAGCAGCAAGCACAACTGCGTATTGAAGGCTTACCCGACCAGCTTGAACAGCTCACCGCACAGTTGCGCCAATTGCGTGATGAACAAGATGATTGTAAACAGCAGCGTGAGCACATTGCAAAAAATTTAGTGGCATTAAATAAGCAAAAGCAAGACGTAGAAAAAAATCTTGCCGTCAGTGAAAATGCACTCAAACACCATGCCAGCCAACAACAGCGCCAACAACAACGCCAAAGCGAACATGACAAAGCCGTATTGGCATGGCAGACTGCTAAGGCCACATTTGACCAGCAATTTGCAGCGTTTGATGACAACGAGCTAGACACGCAAATAACGAGAATCAGTGATGAGATTAATCGTCTTGAAGCCAATATCATCGCCCGTCAAGAATCTATCGCTGACCAAGCTGATGAAGTTGACAGCTTAACCCGTCAGCATCGCCAAGCTGAGCAGCAGTACCAAGCGTGGCAAACCGAGCACGCGACACTCCAAAATTTGCTAGCACAACAAGAAACTGCCCTTGCCCAAGTTATCCACCATTCAGCTAATCAAGAAAATAATAGCAGTTTGCCAAAACTCATCAGTCAACTGCAATTGGCCGAAACAGGTAAGGGGTATGCCAATGTTTTTGATACCCTAGTTACGGTATTTGCCAAATGGTCTATCGCGGCTGACCAAGATTTTGCCCAAATCATCCATGACCATGCGGTGTTTATTGATAATCAATCAGCTTTACCTAACACCTCGAAAAATAACCCATCAAATAGCCATCTAATAGAAGGTTTTTTGCCACTGTCTGCTTTGATTGCGGCGCCCAATCTGGCTATTTTTCAGCAGGTTTGGATCAGTGCGACGCCACTTGACTGGGCAGATGTGCAGGATAAAGGGCTGATTGAGTATTTACCAACGGGCGATTGGTTGCTGGTGCAGACATCAGCGCAACAACTGATACTCTGTAATCAGCAGCTGCTGATTAACCTAAGCCATTTGTTGCAAGCTGAGGGTCAGCAGGTTATCAGTTTTAGCCAGCAGTTGATGAATGAAGCCCGTATTGAAGAGCTTGATGAACACTTAGCGCAGCAACAACCGCAACTGCAGCGTCTAGCCAATCGCTTGCAACAAGCGAGAGTTAGTCTGCAAGAATGGCAAGCACAAGACCGAACTGCGCGTAATCAACTGCTAAGCCTAACCCAGCAACAACAGCAATGCCAGCAACAAAAACTACAACAGCAGTATCACTATCAATCCGCACTCGATAAACTTACGCAAGATAAAAAACGCCTCGACAGTGATAGCGAGCGTCTACAACAAGAGGGGCTAGGTTTTGCGGACAAATTACAGCAAGAGCAACAGCGGTTTTATGAGCTAAGCAACACGCTTTCGCAATTACAACCGCAATTGCAGCAACAAATCAGCGAGCGCCAGTCACTCGATGAGCGTTTAAACCAGTTTGCCAGTCAGCAGCGCGAGCTAGAACAACAACAAAATCGCATCACCCAAACACTGGCAACCGGACAATTGCAAATCACCGCAAGTGAGCAGCAACTTGCCAAAGCTTGCCAAGACCAAGCAAGATTCACCAGCGAGCAGCAGCTGCTGAGTCATAAAATTAGCGAGCAACAGGCACGCTTGCCACAGCTACAACAGCAACTCACGTTGGACTCGACGCAACTGCAAACCGCCAATGACAGCGTTACGCAATTGACAATCACCTTGAAAACCATGGAAACCGAGCTACATCAAGCGCAATTGGGTGTGCAAGAGTCTCAGCAGCAGTTAAGCCAACTACAACAGCAATATCACACCACCGACACCGCATTGGCACTAGCCAAGCAAAACGTCGCATTAATTGGTGAGCAATTGACTGGTCGCAAAATCGCCGTGCCAAAAACTGACAACATTGATTTACTGGGTAGCAGCAAACGCGAGCAACTACAACAACAACTCGATCAGTTAGCATCACAGGTGGTTAATCTTGGGGCAGTCAATCATGCCGCGGTGGCTGAGCTCAGCGAAGTGAACAGCCGCTTAGCGCCCCTTGCTGAGCAAATCTCGGATTTGACCGCAAGCATTGACAAATTGCAACTTGCTATCCAGCAAATTGACAGTCAGACCAAACAGCTTTTTATGGATATGTTGACCCAAGTTAATATCGAGCTTAACAAGCTATTTACCCAAGTGTTCGGCGGCGGGCAAGCGCAGCTGGTATTATCAGACGATACCAATGTCAAAGATGGCAGCGGCAAAGGCTGGCAGTCAGGGCTAGAGCTTATGGCACAGCCGAAAGGCAAAAAGAACAGCCGGCTAGCCCTGTTATCGGGCGGTGAGAAAACCTTGACGGCGTTAAGTTTAATCTTTGCTATTTTTAAACAGCAGCCCGCGCCATTTTGTGTGCTCGATGAAGTCGATGCGCCGCTCGATGACGCCAATGTCGCGCGCTTTACCCGCTTAATTGAGCAGCTTGCCAAAGACGTGCAGTTTGTTTTTATCAGTCATAACAAACTTGCCATGCAAATTGCCGACGAACTCAAAGGTGTGACCATGCCAACGGCAGGGGTGTCCAAGCTGGTCAGTGTCGATATGGCGGAGGTGGAGGCTTATTTGGCATAAGCGATTTTCACCTGTCAAATACGCAAAAAGTCAAGCCTTGTCACGGTTTTTTCTAGCTGATTTTATGAAGTCATGATAGTATAACGGCAAAAATACCGATGTAAAAATTTTTACACTACAAACAGGGTCGTTATCGTCTTTCTCAAAGGTCGTTGTTTATGTCTATCACTCAGCTTATTCTTATCATTCTTGCGGTTGTTGCTATCGTTTGGGGTATTTACACGCTACTAAAATCCATTCGTCAAAAAAACCAAGATGTATTAGCGACTGACGCGATTGAACATGACAAAGATGGTCTACCTATTATTCCACGCCATCAGCGCCCTGAGCCCCAAGAAAGCCAGTTGTTTAAAGCGGAAATTACATCCGACAATCCTAAAGGCGAAGTAAAGCTAAGCGCTGACGATACCGAGTTGCACCTAGATAACTATCCAGCCAGTGGCAGTTTTGCCAATGCCAATGTCACTAAATCTGCCAATGACAAATTATTGGCAGAAACCCATACATTTGTGGAAAACGAAAACGACGCTTTTAGCATGCTTGCCAATGCCACAGAGACTATCACCCCTGTAGTGCATACTTTCGATGAAAATCAGCTAAAAAATGACAGCTTTACCGATAACAGCCCAATTTTGGACACCCATATCCAAGCGCAAATTGACGAAGAACAAAACAGCCCACTCAACAATGCGATTCAAAATATCAACATCAGTATTTTTCCTAATCAGCAGTTTGTCGACATTAAAGGCGATTATTTGTTAGAGCTGATTGACAAGTATGGCTTGAAGTTTGGTGCGATGAATATGTTCCATCGCTACGAAAACAAAGACGGGACAGGCTTATTGTGGTTTAGTCTGATGATGATTGACAATGAAGGTATTTCACCTTTCGATCTCAATCGATTACCGACGCAAACCATGAAAGGCTTGGTATTATTTTTATCCCTACCACACCCACGCCCTGTTCAAGGCTTTGATAGCATGATGAGTATCGCAGGATTGCTTGCCAATGACTTAAATGCCACGGTCTATGACGACACAGGCGAGCCGATTAACAAAGAAAACACCCAAGCCATGCGCGAGCTTGCCATTAATTTTGGTCGATAGATTTTATTAAAATGAAACAAGGTACTCCTCGCGAGTGCCTTTTTTTATTGTAAAAAGTTTTATTATCAAAAGTTTTATGGTCAAAATATTTATTGTTTTGACTGACCTGATGACTGAAAAAATTGACCAAGTAAGCCATCACTTTGTTGTAAAATATCCGTTATCTTTTTTAAATCATAATCATTATGAACACAGCCGCTATTACAGCGCAAATGCGCAAACTCATTGCACAGCTAAAACAACATAACCACGCTTACTACGTCCTAGATAATCCGCTGTTAGAAGATAGCGAATACGACCAACTTCGCCAAGAACTGGTGGCACTAGAAACCGCCCATCCTGAATTGGTACAAAGCGATAGCCCTACCAACCAAGTAGGCGACAAGCCGTTGCCGTTTTTTACCCAAGTCACCCACCAAATACCCATGCTGTCACTGGGTAATTTATTTACCTTTGACGATTTACAGAATTTTATGCGACGGGTCAATGACCGTTTGGCAGTCAATCAGCAAAACCCCGAATATGAAGTCGAGCTCAAACTTGACGGGCTTGCGGTTTCACTGTTGTACCAAAACGGGCAATTTATCCAAGCGGTCACGCGCGGCGATGGTCAAACGGGCGAAGATATTACCCAAAACGTGCGTACTATTCGAAATCTACCCCTGCAGCTGGCGATTGATATACCACGGCTAGAAGTGCGCGGCGAAGTACTCATGCCCAAAGCAGGGTTTGCCAAGCTCAATCGTGATGCACAGGCGAAAGGGGAGAAAACCTTTGCCAATCCGCGTAATGCCGCTGCGGGAAGTTTGCGCCAACTTGACCCAAATATCGCCAAAAGTCGTCCACTGGCGTTTTATGCCTATTCCGTCAATCAAGGCTTACCCGCTGAGATTACCACCCAATCCGATGCGCTTTTTTGGCTAAAAGCGTTGGGGTTTAGCATTAGCGATATCAAAATCGTGCAAACAGCCGCGCAGCTGCAAGCGTATTATCAAGCGGTGATTGAAAAACGCAGTCGCTTACCCTTTGAAATTGATGGCACGGTGATTAAGGTCAATAGTTTAGCCTTACAAGAGCAACTAGGCACTTTAAGCCGTGAACCACGCTGGGCAACCGCCTATAAATTCCCTGCCGAAACTGTGATGACGCGTCTAAATGCGATTGAGTGGCAAGTTGGGCGCACAGGGCAGTTGACGCCCGTGGGCAAACTTGAACCTGTCAATGTCGGTGGCGTCACTGTGAGCAATGTGACCCTGCATAATATCGGTGAAATTCAGCGTTTAGACATTCGAGCAGGGGACATGGTCAGCGTACACCGTGCCGGTGATGTCATACCCAAAGTTACGCGCGTCTGGCAAGATGAACGCCCCGCCAATGCCCAAGTGGTGAGCCTGCCGACGCATTGCCCGGTGTGTGATTCACCCGTTATCATGCCAGAAGGTGAAGCGCTGGCACGATGCACCGGCGGACTATTTTGCCCAGCCCAGCAACAAGAAGCGCTGATTCACTTTGTCAGTCGTAAAGCGATGGATATCGACGGGCTTGGTGAGCGCTGGTTGATTAACTTTTTTGAGCAAGGTATTGTTAAAAATGTCGCAGATATTTATGCGCTGAGCAATCACCGCGACGCGCTTATCAACCTTGAAAAATTGGGCGAAAAATCTGTCGAAAATATGCTGGCTGCCATTGAAAAAAGTAAAGATACGACCTTACCGCGGTTTATCTTTGCCTTGGGTATTGGTGGCGTGGGCGAGAGCACGGCGATGAATTTAGCCATGCAATTTGGCGACTTGCAGCCGCTCATGGCAGCGAGTATTGAAGCCTTACAAAAAACCCCCGATGTCGGTGAAAAAACCGCAGACTCGATTTTTGAGTTTTTTCGTGCCGAGCACAATATCGAAGTCATCAATCGATTATTACAAGCCGGTATTCATTGGCAGCCTGTCAGCCAAGTGCCTGAAGGCAATCAGCCGCTTAAAGGTCAAAGTTGGGTCATTACAGGAACCCTTGAAGGCATGGGACGTGACGAAGCCAAAGCCAAACTGCAAGCATTAGGGGCAAAAGTCTCAGGCAGCGTTTCTGCCAAGACCACCGCACTGCTCGCAGGCGAAAAAGCCGGCAGTAAACTTGCCAATGCTGAAAAACTGGGGGTAAAAGTGGTTACTGAAGCGCAATTCACCGATTTATTGAACACGTATCATGCCTAATATATGCTCGGTATTGTAGAAAAAGTTAATGCAACCTTGAGTAAGCTATTTTTTGCCCAAACTATAGCAAGGTTACTTACAAAACACGTATAAATCAGTCTTTATTCATAACAATAGGGTGAAAAATTTACGCTAATATAACTTCAGTAAGTTGCTAAAAGGAACTAACATTTTAGCAAATGGAAACCCTACTGGAGAAAAGTATGAAATCACTTAAAACACTTGCGGTACTTGCAACACTTGTTGGTTCAACGGCATTAACAGCGTGTGCAACCACTGATGCTTATGGTAACCGTGTCACTACCCAAGGTTCTTCGCGTGTGGCGATGCAAGGTGCGGTAGCGGGTGCAGCATTAGGTGCACTGGCAAAATCAGATGGCGACCGTAGCGACATCGGAAAAGCTGCGGCAATTGGTGCAGCAGCGGGTGGTGCAACAGGGTACATATTAAGTACGTCACCTAACTACCCATACCAAAAATAAGCCTTACTAAAATAAGTCGTAGCTTATCTGAGCAGTTACTAACAGCGCTGCTATCCAAAGCTAAACCTTTAATGGTTTGGCTTTTTTCTTTGCTAAGCGTTAAGCCAGCTATTTGCTGCAATCAAAGATAAGTTCAACTAGGTAATTTTTATTTGTCTAACCTAAACTGCTAGCCTAAATCATAGCGCTAAAAATCAAGGGTATAAAAAAAACCCTTATCAATTCGATAAGGGCTTTGGATATGGTGGATCGTCCGCGACTCG
>NZ_DAMCJP010000003.1:34737-194553 GCF_032097965.1 Moraxella sp. CTOTU49803
AACGCGGGACCAATGGATTAAAAGTCCACTGCTCTACCAACTGAGCTAACGATCCTGAGAAGCGTTAAGAAAACGTCTGGGAGACGTTTTTAGCTTCGCAAGAGCAAATCTATGATTTGCTAAAGCATTAAAAAATTGCAAAGCAATTTTGATTTCACAAGTCAAATTCATAAAATGACATTGTCAAACTTTTACAATATGGTGGATCGTCCGCGACTCGAACGCGGGACCAATGGATTAAAAGTCCACTGCTCTACCAACTGAGCTAACGATCCAAAACTTTTAAGGCAATCAAAAACGATTTTTCACGTTTTTATTTTGGCTATTGCCGTTAAGTGAGTGCATATTATACGCATTAAATCTTGGTTTGCAAGCATTTTCGCACAATTTTTTTAACTAAAGATTGGCATCAAAATAGAGTCATAAATTCATCGACTTATCATACCTTTAACTTATTCAGCTTTGATTAGATAAGTCTAATTAGATAGGTATTGACGAGCTAGATGATGACTAAATAGGTGATAAAACTTTTATTCACCACCTGATAAGGCATCAACAGGATTGAGTCTCGCGGCATTGCGCGCCGGAATAAACCCAAAAACCACACCAATGAGAGTGGAACACACCACCGCCGCTACAATGGAAGTGGTTGAATACACCACTTGGAAATTACCCCCTGCAAATTTGTTAATTAAAGCGCCGATAGCAAACGCTAGGCTAATGCCTAAAATCCCGCCCAAGATACACACCAAAATCGCTTCTATCAAAAACTGCTGCATGATATCAGATTGTCTTGCACCCACTGCCATGCGCACACCAATTTCACTGGTACGCTCGGTGACTGAGACGAGCATGATATTCATGACGCCAATACCCCCCACAATCAACGAAATAATGGCTATCGATGAAATCAATAATGTCATCGTGCCTGTGGTGGATTCAATGGTCTGGCGAATTGAATCAGAGTTTTGAATACGAAAGTCATCGGTGCCGTGTCGCTGCTCTATCAAATCAGAAACGGCTTGCTCAGCGGCACTAGACGAGATAGTATTTTTTAGTAGCACAATAAAACTATCTACATGACTGGTGCCAACCATTCTACGCATCACAGTGGTATAAGGCATATACAGGGTAGGGGTGTCTGAACTTGGACCAAAAGCTTGCTCAGATGGCTGCAGCACACCGATGACACGAGCGGGCACACTACCCACCAACATCACTTCACCAATGGGGTCACTGACATTGGCAAAAAAGGCAGTTTTTGCATTATCATCAATAATCACATCTTGGGTCATGGAGGTGATACTATTGTCATTAAAGGTTTGCCCAAGCGCGAGTTTTTCTCCTTTCACCGTTAGATAATCTTTGCCCACGCCACTGACATTCACAGAAGCTTCTGTTTCACGGTAACGGGCGGTGGCGCTATTGCTGCTGACTTGTGGACTAACGCTTTGCACATACGGCTGTTCTGCAACAGCATTGGCATCGGCATCTGTTAAATTATCATCATGGTATTTACGGCGAGGGTCACCAAATTTATAGCCATCTCGTATGGTTAAAGTATTAGTGCCTAAGGAGCTGATATCATTGAGAATTTTTTGTTGAGAACCTTGCCCTAGACCCACTACCGATACCACAGAGGCAATACCGATAATAATACCTAGCATGGTTAACAATGTGCGCATTTTATGGGCTTTCATCGCCAAAACGGACATCTTAAAGGCTTCAGATAATCGGTCTAAAAACGCGGTAACACCAGATTTTTTGGCAAAATTTAGGTGTTGAACTTCAGTGGTTTTATCAAATCTATTATCGGTATAATAATCTTTAAGAATCTGTCCGTCTTTGATTTCGATCACGCGTTCGGCTTGGGCAGCGATGGAAGGATCGTGGGTCACCATAATGATGGTATGACCTTGGCTATTTAGATTTTTCAAAATTGCCATCACGTCTTTACCCGATTGGCTATCTAAAGCCCCAGTCGGTTCATCTGCCAAGATAATATCGCCACCATTCATTAACGCACGAGCAATAGACACACGCTGTTGTTGACCACCGGAGAGTTGGCTAGGGCGATTTTGGGTTTTTGCCGCCAGACCTAAGTCGTCTAACAATTGGGTGGCGCGCGCTTCACGTTGCCGCACAGGCATCCCTGCATACACGGCAGGGACGGCGACATTGTCTTGGGCATTAATGTCACCAAGTAAATGATAGCGCTGAAAAATAAACCCAAAATGCTCACGGCGAAGCTCGGCAAGTTCGTCTGCGGTGAGTTTGTCCACCGCTTTGCCATAGATGTGATAACTGCCCGCAGTCGCCTGATCTAGGCAGCCTAAAATGTTCATTAAGGTGGATTTACCCGAGCCTGATTGACCAATAATTGCCACCATTTCGCCTTCATAAATGGTCAAGTCAATCCCATGTAAAACCCGAATTTTTTCATCACCTGCAGGAAATTCGCGGATTAAATCCTTCACTTCCATGACAGGTTGTTTGGTGTCTTGCGTTATCATCAGCCGTGTATCTCAAAGTTAGCATGCGTCATAGGTTATAATCAACGTTTACAATCTAGGGTTATCATCTACCGATGACTACATCATCGGTGGACCACCCTTATTTTTAGACGATGAACTTGATTTACTCACCGTTGCTTGACCCACAACCACCTTATCACCTTGGTTGACGCCGCTAAGAATTTGGGTGGTAATACGATTGGTGACGCCTGTTTTGACCGCTTGTTTTTTGGTAGTACCATCAGCTTGTACGACTTCGACATAACTGCCCATTTTAGGGTCAGTTTTGATTGCCGCCGCCGGTACGCTAAGCACATTACTGACTTTATTTTCAACAATATAGACTTGCGCTGTCATGTTGATGCGTAGCGCGCCATCGGGATTGGGGACAGTAAAATAGCCAATGTAATAAATTGCTGAATCCGTTGACGTCGATGAATCACTGGCGGTAGTACCATCGGGCGCAGGTCCAATGGTCGACAGCGTGGCTTGGTATTTCTTATCTGGGCGTCCAATGATATTGAAATAAACAGGCAACCCTACTTTTAGGTTAACGACATCGGCTTCTGATATTTTGGCTTTCACGCGCACACTACTCAAATCTGCCAATGTCACAATGGTGGGGGCTGATTGATTGGCGTTTACTGTTTGCCCTTGTTTGGTGGTGATAGAAATCACCGTGCCTGACATTGGGGCAACAATTTGGCTATATCCAAGATTTTTTTCAGCCGTATTGACGTCCGTTTGCGATTTTTTTATGGTTTGTTGTGCACTCACAATATCGGCTTGCGATGAGGCAATATTTGCTTGGGCAGTCGCAATCGCTTCTTTGGCGCTGTCTACATTGGCTTGCGCTGTTTTGACAGCGGTATCTGCTTGCTCCAGCTCTTGTTTGGAGATGGCATTCATGGCAAGCAAGGATTTTAGGCGATTGTATTCTGTTTGCGACTGTTGCAAGGTTGCTATTTTACCTTTCAAGTCGGCTCGCGCTGTGGCAAGCGCGGCTTGTTTGGTCTGATAGGCGGACTTGGTACTTTCCAAATTCGCTTTGCTTTGCTGTAAGGTAGCCTGCTGCGTGGTTAAGGTATTTTGCAGGGTAACTGGGTCAATTTGAGCAATCACATCGCCCTTTTTAACCGTATCACCCACTTCAACATACAATTTTGTCACTTCCCCTGACACCTGAGCGCCCACATCCACTTGTTTAATGCCTTCAATTTTGCCCGTGGACATCACACTGTTTTCAATATCGCTACGTTCGACATTGGCGGTGATGTAATTGGGTTTTTGGGGTTTGGGTTTAAAGTACCAATAAGCTAACGCTGCCAGCGAAATAACGATCAAACTTAAGATTGCCCATTTGAGCCATTTTTTTTGGGTAGCGGTCATCGTGCCAAGCCTTATCAAGGGATAAACAATTGAAAAAAATTAAATAAATACAGCTTTGTAACAGGGAGTATTAAAAGCTAAATGAGAATAAATTGCAATAAAAATAGGTAATTCGCAAGGATTCTGAATTATAACCACATAATTTTACTGGATTATAAAATAAATGTTATGAGTAAGAAAAACGCATTAAAAATTTGGGGGGTGGTGGATTGTACGGTGGTTTGATAGGCGTGCTGTTTGAAAGGTTGCAAAGGCTGCGGAGCATTTTTAAAAGCAATTAGTGAAATAACGGTTGACCCGCTAGGCGAAAAGCGAGTTGGTAGAGCAGCTCCCAAGCCGGTTGTTGCAACAGACCTTTGATGGCTTGGTCGGCTTGGTACAGCGCATCCGACCAGTTTCGGGTAGCGTCATGGGAATGACGATGCAGGGCTTTACTATACAGCTGTTGCTTGCTTTGCCAAATGCCGAGGCTTTGATAGCTTGCCCCTGATTGCAAGCTTAAAATATTGCGCATATCTTTGGCTATCATCCATAATACCAGACTCTCTGGTTCTTCACTGGCTTTGAGTTGCTGCAAGATTTTTGCAACCTGCGCGGTATCACCTGCCAACATGGCATCCGATAGATCAAAGGTGGTAAACATAGATTGACTCACCAACCCATCAAACAGGTGAGGCTCATCGATGGTCACAAAATGGGTAGGATGATTCGCATCTGTTGTAGCATAAAGATAGGAGAGTCGCCACAGACTTTGGTAAGCCGCTAGCAAATTGTGCTGAGTTTGTGCCATCAGCATTTGCCAAGCGGGTTTGGTGAGTTCGAGCCCAAAGTCTTGCGCGTGTTGCTGTAACAGTTGTTCGCGTTGCTGCTCTTGATAAAGATGGCATTCAATGACTTGACCAAATTTATCGCAAAGCGAATAAAACGCGCTGCTTTGGCTTTTTTTATCGTATTTATCACTGATAATGACTAAGCAATTGCTCGGATTGCTGGTCGCAAATTGTTCTAATTCTGCTAACGCCTCTTTATCGGGTTTATGATTACCGTGAACGATAATGGCTTTGTGGTCGTCAAACAGTGACAGACTGCTTAGCTCTGCCAAAATCGCTTGCCATGATTTGGCGCTGGTAATATCCATGCGCGAAATTGCCATATTATGCTGCCGCCAATTGGGCGACATTTTTTCAATCAGCCACTGTGACAGCAAATCTTCATCGCCATGCATTAGCCACACCCCAGTGGCGGGGGATTGCCTATTTTTGAGATGTTGAAAAGCATTTAAAAAATTGTACTGCATCAGCGTGTTATCAATTAGGTTAGGGGGTAGTGGCGGTCGGCACTTTGGTGATTTTTGGAAGGCTCAGTGCGACATATTGGTCAGCAATACGCTGCGCCAGGTTGTCATACAACCATACTTTAATTTGCTCTGCTTGGGGATTGTCAGTGGCTACCACGCCTTGGTCATACTGATAGCTGCGCTGTACTTGAATCGTATTGGTCAGCGTGCGGGGTTGACCATTTTCAGTGGCGCGATAGCTTACCTCTGCGCTTATTACCATACGAATTTCGGTCAAAATACCGCGTAGCTGGTAGTTTTGCAGGCGAATGTTTTTGACTTCAATACTGGCAGGCAAGGCGGTATTTGATTGGTTGGCTGCCTTGTTATCAATCACCCTATCTTGGGTGTTAATGCTCAGCTGGTCGAGTTGTTTTTTTAACGCATTTTTAACCGCATAGGCTTCTGGGCTATTGTGAAAAATCAGCTCAGTGGTCGGGATATTTTGTGACATGGGCGCGTCATACCCGCGTAGATGAAAACCACAGGCAGGTAGCTGCGTCAGTAACACACTGCTTAGGAAGATACGAAGAAATGGCTGATTCATATAGTTACCTGTCTGTTAGTTACCCATCTATGATTGTCGGTATTGCTTGTGATAACACTTTATTATGAAGCTTCAAGTTATTATAAAGCTTTAAGGTCAAAAAGGGCTTAGGTTGCCAATAAGCCCTTATAATCAATTAGGCTTTTACCACAATATTGACCAGTTTATTGGGCACCACGATTTCTTTGACGATATCACCGGTGATAAATTTAGCGACGCTGTCGAGTTGTTTCGCTTCGGCTTTTAACCAATCGCTGTCACTGTTTGGCGCCACATCCATTTGACCACGGATTTTGCCGTTGACTTGCACCACCATGGTGATAGTGTCTTGTACCAAGGCTGAAGTATCAACGGTTGGATAGGTTAGTGTCATCACATCAATCCCTAAATCCTCAAGTAGGACTTCTGCCATGTGCGGCGCGTACATGGTGAGCAAAGTCAATAACGTCACCAGTGCTTCATTGGCTACTGCCAAATCGCTGTCTGAACGAATGTCAAACGCAGTGAGTTCGTTCGACAATTCCATTAAAAATGACACAGGCGTATTGAGTGCCAAGTTTTTGCCAAACGCGTCATCTAATTTGCCGATCGTATCATGCGTTTTACGACGTAGATTTTTAGCGGCTTTACTAAGCGACTGGGCGTCACTCACCGATAGCGTTGCTGCAGTTAATGATTGTTGTGCCAATGTTTCGCCATGCTCGATGGTATAACGCCATACTTTTTTCAAAAAGTTATACGGACCTTTTAGACCGTCGTCAATCCATTCAAGCGTCTGGTCGACAGGCGCGGTAAACATGGTGTAAAGTCGAACCGTATCTGCGCCATATTGATCAATGGTCGCTTGTGGGTCGACACCATTGTTTTTTGACTTCGACATTTTTTCGATTTTGCCAATTTTGACAGGCTGACCATCGGCTTTTAAGGTCGCTTCGATGGGCTGACCTTTGTCGTTGTAGCGGATATCGACTTCTTCTGGAAAGTAATAGGATTTGCTACCATCGGCATTTTCGCGCAGATAAGTACCCGCCAAGACCATGCCTTGGGTGAGTAAATTAGCAAAGGGTTCATCACCCTGCACTAAGCCTTCATCACGCATAAGTTTATGGAAAAAACGCGCATATAGTAAATGTAACACGGCGTGCTCAACACCGCCCACATATTGATCCACAGGTAGCCACTTATCGGCGGCGACTTTATTAATCATCCCATCGGTATAATTGGGTGAGGCAAAACGCGCGTAATACCAGCTGGATTCTACAAAAGTATCAAAGGTATCGGTTTCACGTTTGGCAGGCTTACCGCAACATGGGCAGTTGACATCGGTAAATGAAGTAAGATTGTTGAGGGGATTGCCACGTCCATCGGGCACTACATCTAAAGGTAATACCACAGGCAGCTGATTTTCAGGAACAGGCACTGTACCGCAGTCGGCGCAGTTGATCACCGGAATTGGGCAACCCCAATAACGCTGGCGAGATACTCCCCAATCACGTAGCCGATAATTAATGGTTTTTTTACCCAAGCCTTTTGGCTCAAGTTGGGTTAAAATTTTGTCAAAGGCTTGTTTAAAATTTAAACCGTCTAACTCACCCGAGTTAATAGCCACGCCATTTTGCTTATCGCCATACCAGTCTTGCCAAGTGGTCGCATCAAACTGTTGACCTTGCTTGTGGGGTTCGTCTAGGTCAATCACTTGTTTGATAGGTAACTGGTATTTATTGGCAAATTCAAAGTCGCGTTCATCATGCGCAGGGACTGCCATGACAGCGCCAGAACCGTAGCTCATTAAGACGTAGTTAGCGACCCAAACAGGCACTTGCTGACCGGTCAACGGATGGATGACAGTCAGACCCGTATCCATACCCATTTTTTCAGCTTTGGCTAAGTCTGCTTCGGCAACTGAGCCTTTTTTGCAGGCTTCAATAAAGCTTTGTAAGGCAGGATTGGTCGCGGCCGCGTGTTTTGCCAGTGGATGCTCAGCTGCCACCGATACATAAGTCACGCCCATTAAGGTATCTGGGCGGGTAGTGAATACATCTAGGGTTTTTTCTTCACCATTTAAGGTATAGGGAAAATGAATTTCCATGCCTTCAGAGCGACCAATCCAGTTGCGCTGCATGGTAATCACTTGCTGTGGCCAATGACCTTCCAGCTTATCCAAATCATTTAACAGCTCGTCTGCATAGGCGGTGATGTTAAAGTAGTACATGGGGATTTCGCGTTTTTCAATTAGCGCACCTGAGCGCCAACCGCGACCATCCACCACTTGCTCATTGGCAAGGACGGTATTATCAACAGGGTCCCAATTCACCGTTGAGAGTTTTTTGTATACCAAACCTTTTTTGAACAGTTGTACAAATAGCCATTGTTCCCACTTGTAATACTCTGGCGTACAAGTAGCAAATTCACGTGACCAGTCAATCGATAGTCCTAATGATTTAAGCTGTGCGCGCATGTTATCAATGTTTGAAAACGTCCACGCAGCAGGGGCAACAGCATTGGCAATCGCTGCATTTTCTGCAGGCATACCAAACGCATCCCAGCCCATTGGCTGCAATACTTCATAACCTTTTAACCGATAGTAACGGCTCAACACATCACTAATCGTGTAGTTGCGCACGTGCCCCATATGCAGCTTGCCACTGGGGTAGGGAAACATAGACAGCAAATAACGTGACGGCTTATCAGATGCCGCATTATTTACTTGATAGCGATTTTGCTGTTCCCATTTTTGTTGTTGGGCGGGCTCAATCTCTTGGGGTTGGTATTGACTGGTTAAAGCTGAATTACTCATAATGGTCTGAATTTGCAGTATTTGAATGGGAAGGTATTTTAAGCCCCATAGCATAGCGTAAAACCGTAAAAATTGCGATAAAAAAAGGAGCCAATATGAGCATCACCATCTACGGTATCAAAAATTGTAGCACCATGAAAAAGGCGTTTGATAAATTAACTGCACTGGGTTTGGAGTATGAATTTTTTGACTATAAAAAACAGGCGATAAATAAACCGACATTAGCACATTGGGTCGAAACAGTTGGTATCGACAAAATCATGAATAGCAAAGGCACAACCTACCGCAAACTTAGCGATGCGCAAAAAGCCCAAATAAAGCAAGATGTGGATGCTGCTTTAGATATGATGGTGGCGCAACCAAGTATGATTAAGCGCCCGATTGTCGTCTCAAACAATGAGTTAATCATTGGTTTTGATGAAACTGCCTTTGAAAAACTAGGCATGTAAAACTAGGCAAGTAAAGAGGCACAAATCAATCGCCAATAAAAAAGCGAGTGATTAAAACTCGCTTTTTTAAGTGGCTGGTAAAAATTATTTTACCGCACTAGCAACCGCAGATTTTACCGCATTTGCAGTTTCAACTGGGGTAGAGGCTGCACCACGTTCTTTATTGACGATAGTTTGTGGCGTCATCACAGAAGCGTCTTGTTTGTGATCGCTTAATGAATAAACATACGCTGCCAATAACATAATACGCTCGTTACCTAGTTTGGTATCCCAATGTGGCATCACACCGGCACGACCATTACGTAACGTCGTACGAACCGTTTCACGGTCGCCACCATATAACCACGTGTCATCCGTAAGGTTCAACGCACCTACATCATGGTTACCTTTGGCATCTTTACCGTGACATACCGCACAGTTGGTATCAAAAATAGCCTTGCCTTGATTAACCAAAGTTTGGTTCAACTGACCATTTTCTTTTGAGCCATGACCGGGTGATAGTGATAATACGTATTCAGCTGCAGCGCGAACACCGTCTTCACCAATCTGCGCTTTCCAAGCTGGCATACCACCGACGCGACCATGATTTAGGGTTAACAAGATTTTATCGGGTGTACCGCCATAAATCCAGTCATTGTCCGTCAAGTTTGGATAACCGGGTGCACCATGCGCTTGTGAGCCATGACACACTGAACAGTTTTGTAAGAACAAACGCTGACCAATTTTAATCGCTTGCGGATCTTGAGAAAGTTTTAGAACGGCAGGTGCCAGCCCTACAATACCTTTATCAATCTGCGATTTTAATTCGGCATTCGGTTCTGTATTTTTAGCTTGCTGTGCTTGTAATTTAGCAAGGCTATCAATTTGCGCCGTTACTGCTTTGTCTTTTAAGATTTTATCATTGAACGTGCCAGTAAATACGGCATTATTGCGCTCAAGATCGGATGCTAATTCATTAGCACTGGTCCAAGGAACATCTTGACCATCTACTTTTACCGTAGTGATACCTTTCCATGAGCCTGGCATTACTGATGGGAACAATAGCATGTATAGTAGTGCCCAAGCTAATGTACCCCAAAAGATTGCTAACCACCATTTTGGTAATGGACGGTCAAACTCTTGGATACCATCGTATTCATGGCCTGTAGTACCGTCATCCGACATTTTTGGGCGATAACCCAATACACCGACTAACCAGCACAAAATCCAAGCCCAACAAGCGATGGAAAATAGGGTTATCCAAAAACTCCAAAATCCACTCATTTTTTATCCTTATTGCGTTGTGATGCTTCTGTTAGGTCTTCGTCATCTAACGCAAGTTTTGCATCTTCTTCAAACCGTTTGCGATTCTTTGGCGAGTAAGCCCACCAAACAATCGCAATAAAAGCGATAAACGCTGCGACCGTTGCGATACTGTGTAATGTGCCCAACATTAACGTTGACCTTTCATTGCAGTGCCCAGTTGTTGTAAATATGCAACAACAGCATCGAGCTCAGTTTTACCTTGTACCGCATCAGGTGCACCTGCAATATCAGCATCGCTATATGGCACACCAAAATGGTCACGGAATAGACGCATTTTTGCTTGTACTTCTCCAGGGTTAACGTCATTTTTTGCTAACCAAGCAAATGATGGCATCACAGACTCAGGTACCAATGATTGTGGGTTAATCAAGTGTTCACGTTGCCAGTCATCAGAATAGCGTCCGCCCACACGCGCAAGATCAGGTCCAGTACGTTTAGAACCCCATAAGAAGGGATGATCCCAAGCGGATTCAGCTGCGCGCGAGTAAGGTCCATAGCGTTCCACTTCAGCCCGAAGAGGACGAACCATTTGGGTATGACAGACGTGACAACCTTCACGAATATAAATATCACGACCCTCTAATTCAAGTGCGGTCCATGGCTTCATATTGGGCAAAGGTTGGTTAACCTCTTTGGTATAAATCAATGGCACGATTTCTACCAAAGTTGCAAAACTAATAGCTACAACGATTAGGATAACTAAAAGACCCGTGTTTTTTTCAATAATTTCGTGATTGAGTTGCATGAGTCTCTCCTTAAATCTGTTTTGCGGTAGCAGTTTCTACTACAGGTGTAGTGGTATCCGCTACTTCAACAGTTTTAGTGCTTGGCATCGTGATAGTTTTGTAGACGTTGTAAGCCATGACTACCATACCTGTGACATACAATAAACCACCAAATGCACGACCAATGTAAGGATAGTGCGAGAACAAGACAGTATCAACGAAACTATATACCAGCGTTCCATCTGGATTTGTAGCACGCCACATCATACCTTGACCAATACCTGAAATCCAAAGCGATACGATGTAGAAAATAGTACCTGCAGTAGCCAGCCAAAAGTGCGTGGTGATTAAATCAGTTGAATACATTTTTTGTTTGTTCCAAATACGTGGAATCAATACATATAATGAACCAACCGTAATCATACCAACCCAGCCTAACGCACCAGAATGTACGTGACCTATCGTCCAGTCAGTATTGTGGGATAACGCATTGACGGTTTTGATTGACATCATTGGACCTTCAAACGTTGACATCGCATAGAATGACAGTGCAACAATCAAGAAACGAATAATAGGGTCTGTGCGAAGTTTATCCCAGCTGCCAGATAAGGTAAGTACACCATTAATCATACCACCCCATGAAGGCGCAAATAAAATGATAGAAAATACCATCCCTAAAGACTGTGCCCAGTCAGGGAGTGCTGAATAGTGAAGATGGTGACCACCCGCCCACATATAAGACGCAATTAACGCCCAAAAGTGGATAATAGATAAACGATAGGAGTAAACAGGACGACCGATTTGTACAGGCACAAAGTAATACATCATACCCAAAAACGCGGCTGTTAAGTAAAAACCTACGGCGTTGTGACCATACCACCATTGCACCATAGCGTCAGTCGCACCGCCAAACAATGAATATGATTTCCAAAAGCTCAGAGGGATTGACATACTATTGACAATATGCAGTAACGCAATGGTCAAAATAAATGCAGCAAAGAACCAGTTAGCAACGTAGATATGCGAGGTTTTGCGTTTCAATAACGTACCAAAAAACACAATAGCATAAGATATCCACACCACGGCAATTAAAATATCAATGGGCCATTCAAGCTCAGCATATTCTTTGGCTGAGGTTAAACCCAAGGGTAGGGTAATAATTGCGCCAACAATAACAAGATTCCATCCCCAAAAGGTGAACCAGGCTAGATAAGGTGCGAATAAACGCGTTTTACACGTTCTTTGAACGATATAATATGAAGTTGCGAATAACGCACAACCACCAAATGCAAAAATCACCGCGTTGGTGTGCAATGGACGCAAGTGGCTAAATGTTAGCCAAGGGATACCAAAATTGAGGGCAGGCCATGCCAATTGTGATGCAATGAACACCCCAATTGCCATACCGATAATACCATATACTACCGCCATGATTGAGAACAACTTAATGATGTCCACTTCATAATCATCGGTAATAGGTATTGCTGTGTTTTGTAAATTCATTCGATGATTTCCTTTACAGCCTATATTATCAACAAGTTTAAGCAGAAATCTCCTTTGTGCCTGTCAATAAAACTATCCGGTCAGAGGCGTTGGCACTAGTTATTTTTTTATAAGATAGGCTAACTGTTTAGTGGCTAGTTTCACGATGAATTTTAAAGAAATTAGCGGCTAAATCTTGACGCAAAACAGTAAATTTACAAGCAGTAAAATAGGCTCAAACTCACGATTCTCACCAAGTATTGTAACTTAATCTTTGCTAAATATCATCTAATGTAACGTTCATAGCGCAAAAAAAAATTACACACCAACTATTATAATATGAAAAATAAAAAAAACCATGTAAATTGTGGGGATTTTTTTAACATGCCATACACTATCTAGTAACAATGCTAAAAATGGTTAACCGAGCGCCATTATCGTTGTTCTAGAAATAGGTTTATTATGGGTTAGAGAATTGCCATTCATACAAAATCTCGGTAAGATGCACAAGTTTTAATACAACTAACGATAATGAGGATTTAAAATGGCTAAAATTTTAACACAAGAATGGTTTGACAAAGTTGACGAATTAACCAATAAAGCAGGTGACCTAAATCTACCACCTGCGATTAAAAATATGTCAATTAATTTACAAGTCACAGATAGCGACAATCAAGAAGTCAATGCAGCTTTTTATGATGGGACAATTCATCAGGGTTTGAAAGATGGCGCTTTAACCACCTTAAAACTTGATGCCGATACCTTAAAAGCAATCTTTTTAGACCGTGATATGAACCGTGCAATGGAAGCCTTTATGTCTGGCAAAATCCGCGTCGAAGGCGATATGGGACAATTAATGTCTATCCAAACTGCAAGCCCAAGCGCTGAGCAAAAACAGCTTTTCAAAGACATCTTAGCCAATACACAAGTGTAATCGGGCTTATCAAATAATTTAGGATATTGCGCGCATTATCCGTGTGTTAACCGAAATATCACTAACACCCCGAGTACAAAGAAAATCATCGATAATATTCGGTGATTTTTTTTATCGCGTGCTTGGGTGGGGTACAGTAGCAAACCTGTGGTATAAACCATCAGACCATTGACTGGGCTAGTTTGAGTGGCTAAGGTGGTTAGGGTCGTTTGAGCAGATAGTGGGAGTGGGCTGTGATTTACCAATCCAGTCTGGGCTTGGATAGCGTCTGAAGTAGAATCTGCGGATTTAGTCGACTGATTTGGCATGGGTCATCTTCCCAAAATAACTGATATAACACTCATAAACGTTAGCGGCTGATATTGGGTAGGCGGTTGAGACGCTATAGGATTTATGACTGAGCCGCTATAGAATTTATGACGTTGATTGATAAAAATTGATTAAAATCAAATTTAAAATAACGATAATATAAAATTATAGTCAATTCAATGAATTAAATAAAATAACGCGCAAAATTTACATTTATTTACAAAATAATAAAGCCACTGTCATAGTCGGCAGTGGCTTCGAGAAATTTAACCAATGATTTTAGCGGGGAAAGGCTTAAAACGCTCTATAATTGGTGGCTGCTTTTTTCTGATTTTCCATAAAAATAGCGCCCTGTAGCCAGATGTTGGCTTGAATATAGTCATTGACTTGAATGGTTGAGTCGATGTTATCGGCGTTGACCGCTAAACGAATAACAACAGGATTATCAAGGCTTTCACGTAATATCACCACATCAAGCAATACAAATTCAACGCCATTAAAGCTGGCAGTCTGTTTGCCAATAATTTGACCTTGACACCAAGCTTCATCTTGTTGACCGATGGTTTCACCAAATAAATAAGCACACATGTGTCCTACGTTGATTTCAATTGGCTCCAGCGGCAAGTCGTTTTCGCTAGGTTGCCAAGCGGCGATTTGGGCTTCAAGGTCTTTTGGCGCAACGTTATTATTTTTGGTCAAAATATCATTAAAAGCGCGGTGATAGCGAATCGCTTCAGGGTCATCAACCACAATGGTTTCTGAGCGGTTACTCAAGCTTACGTTGTAAGCAAATGCACTCAGATTGATTAAGTAGCGGTGATTTTTTTCATAGTTGTGCGCATTGATGGCATAATACTGGTCAAATACATACAGCACGGTATTGTCATCAGTTTTTAAGCGCAAAATTGCCTCTATCTGATTGTCACATTTATAGACACCTTCAATAGTGACCCATTGCCCATAAGGACTATTGACACAAGGAAACGCATTAATCAAACGTTTGGGTGAGCGATTGCTATCAATTTCAATCACTTGATTGACATGAATTGGCTGATTACCCGATAGTAAAATATGCGAAGACGTGGCGTTGGTAGTCTTTAGTGGGGTAGGCATGGTGGCAGTATCGATATGCGATTGCAACCAATTTGGGACGTCATCGGGAATATTGTTGGTAAAACATGACCAGTGATCTGCATGACCAACCACTTGATCACAGTTTAGGCTAATCGTACTGGGGGCATTTGAAGAAGGGGGTTGGTGGGTATTGGTCATAAGACGTCCTTTAAGTAACAACAGGTTTATCAGTAACAACAGGCTTATATTGCAAACAAACTTAATAAACTAAACAGCTGTCACGATATTTATCAAAATTTTAATGATTACATTATCAGCTATCAATAGGCTAATATCAGCCTTCAAATCATCCCGATTAAATCAACGAGTATCAGCTATTAACCTATCTTTTATCAATGGATTAACCCTTGATTAAGCAGGGATGAAATTTAATTCTGCTATGTTAATGGGGACATGCAGAATTTTTTCACCTTATTTTGCTTAAAACATCCACAATTTATTGCGCGGATATGTTTGATTCTGCGAATTTTTAGCAAAATTGCAAAAAAACTTTTGCCAAAACGGTAAAAAAGTGTGTCAGACTAACACGCTTTTAGCAGGCATGAATAATAGTTTTGAAATAAGCTATTTCATTGCCTGCTGGTATCATCAAAATAGTGATAATTTTTAGGAATGCTATGTTTCGACCGTTGGCTTTGTTTTTAGGATTACGGTATACCCGTGCTGAGCGAAGTAACCGATTTATTTCTTTTATTTCTTTGATTTCAATGGTGGGTTTGACGCTTGGCGTCGCCGTGCTCATTACCGTGTTATCGGTGATGAATGGCTTTGACCGCGAACTCAAGAGTCGAATTTTGGGCATGGTGCCGCAAGCCACCGTCACTGCCAGTGAAATTATCCCAGATTGGCAGACGCTGGCACAAACGATTCAAAAAAACCCCAAAGTTGAAGCCGTTGCGCCTTTTATCCAATTACAGGGTATGCTCACCGCGAATGGACAAGTTGCAGGTATCATGGTGACCGGTATTGAGCCAAGCTATGAGAAAAAAGTCTCGATTATTCACCAGCATATGGAGAGTGGTAGTGTCGATAGTCTAAAAGCAGGTCAATTTGACATTGTGATTGGCAAGCAAATGGCGGATTCACTGGGGGTGAAACAAGGCGATATGGTTACCTTAGTGTTGCCAGAAGCTTCGCCATCGCCTGCTGGCGTGATTCCGCGCTTTAAGCGTTTTACCGTCACTGGGGTGTATGACATCAGCCCTGAAGTCAACAACATTATGGCATTCATCCCGATGAATGATGCGGCTACGTTATTGCGTCTGCCTGCGGGAGCACAAGGTATTCGCATGAAGCTAAAGGATTTGTTTGCCGCACCACAAGTGGCTCAGCAAGCCGCGAGCATTGCACCCAATATGCTTATGCCTAGTGACTGGACATCGACGCATGGGAATTTATTTGGTGCCATCCAAATGGAAAAAGCCATGGTGGGGTTATTGCTGTTTTTGATTATTTTGGTTGCTGCATTTAACATTGTCTCATCCTTGGTGATGCTGGTGACTGATAAAAAGGCGGACATCGCGATTTTAAAAACTTTTGGTGCATCGCCTAAGCTCATCACCCAAGTGTTTATGGTGCAAGGATTGTTTATCGGGGTGATTGGTACCGTTGCGGGAACTATTTTGGGCGTGATTTTAGCGTTGACCGTGAGCGATGTGGTAGGCGGTATCAATAATTTATTTGGGTTACATTTATTTGATGCCTATTTTGTCAACTATTTACCGTCACAACTTGAATGGAAAGACGTATCCATCATCGTGGCGGCCTCGCTGGTAATAAGTTTTGTGGCAACCATTTACCCAGCACGCCGAGCAGCTAGCATTCAACCGGCTCAAACATTACGTTATGAATAGGAGTGAGCCATGACGGCGATTTTAACAGGAAACAATATCACCAAGACCTATCAAGATGGTAAAACCACCACGAATGTGCTCAATCATTTGGATATCAGTATTAACAGTGGCGAGCGCATCGCCATTGTTGGCACTAGCGGGTCGGGTAAAAGTACCTTGCTACATATCTTAGGTGGCTTAGATGTGCCGACCAGTGGGGAAGTTTGGTTACATGGGCAACGCATCAATGATCTGAATGAAACCCAGCGCGGTGAGCTTCGTAATCAGCATTTGGGCTTTATTTATCAGTTTCACCATTTGTTAGCGGAGTTTACTGCCATTGAAAATGTGGCAATGCCGCTATTGATGCGAAAATCAGTGCCAATTGCAACGGCGCGTCAACAGTCTATTGAATTATTGGAAAAAGTAGGACTAGGGCATCGGCTGACCCATCGCCCAGGCGAGCTGTCTGGCGGCGAACGTCAACGGGTGGCGATTGCTAGGGCGCTAGTGACAAAGCCTTCATTGATACTGGCAGATGAGCCCACAGGGAACTTAGACTACGCCAATGCACAGGCGGTTTTTGAAATCCTATCAGAGCTACAAAAAGATTTTAATACCGCGCTGTTGATGGTCACCCATGACCGCCAATTGGCACAGTTGGCGGATAAGCAATTAGCCTTACAAAATGGTACGTGGGTGGCTTAATACTCATCGAGTAGCCAACCGCTGATAAAAGCAAAGTATTCGCGAAACCACACATTTGGACGGATATACCAAGGGGTGTCAGACCCGACCACCTGTAAATTGGTATATCCTTGTCGTTTACCAATAAGGCTTGCGCGCAAGGTGTGAAAATCACTGGTGACTGCGATTATCGGTTGATTTAAGGCAATCCCTTGCTGCGCTAGAATCTTTTTACTATGGATAAAATTAAGCTCGGTACTGGTGCTGTGTTCTTCAAGCGCAATATGCGCCAAGCTGATGCCATAGGTGTCATGTAAATAGTCCGCCATCGCTTTGGCTTCACTGACATCCTCCCCCGCATCAAAACCACCACTGGTTATCACGAGTGCGTTTGCAAAACGTTTGATGACTTCAGAGGCTTTATCCAAACGCAGTTTTACCGCATCGGTCGGCTTATTATCTTTTGTTCCGCCACCTAAGACAATAATCGCTTGCGCTGCTTTAGGATGGTTATCGGTGTTAAAGTGCTGTTTTAAATAGCTGACAAAGACACAAAAACTTATCAACCATACAAAAAATAGTAGCCAAACCAGCTGCCATAATTTTTTTAATGACGGCTGTGACGCCAAATAAAGTTGGATACGCTCCCAATATATCGCATGGCCTAAAAAAATTAGCCCTATGCCCAATGGCACTAGGGTGCCAATATGAAAAACACGATTGGCTAGCAATAGCCCACAGTCAACAACCAGTATCAATCCTGCAATCCCTAGACTGATTTGAATACTTTTTTTCCCTACGGCTAAGGTATTGTCATTGCCGCTAATCAATTGAGTCAACATCGATTAATAATTTCCAAAAATTGTTATTTGTTTTACTATATCGTTCATTCGATAATTGTAAGGGAAGTAGCGTGCTATCGCTATCTTTATCAAGGATGAAACATGATTTGGCTCATCACGGTTGCCAGTTTGTTGGGTTTTTTAGTGGTAAATACACTAGCAAATCAACCCTGGATGATAGGTTCTGCGCTAACAAGTTATGAGATAGCCAGTTATGATGCAAAAATTTGGTATGTTTTATCAGTAGCCCTGTTGATAGCGCTGCTAATCAATGTAGGTTTATACCATGGCTGCAACCGTAAACAGCTAAGAAGAGCATCGCCAAACCCTGCATTCGCCTACCGTTTTGCCTTACCGTTATTATCAAGCTTTATCTTTTTGCTGACGCTCATGTTGAGCGCCAGTTATGGTTTATATCATTATAAGCTGTATCAAAACACGTTATTGCCCTCAGCGCTCACAGTGGATGCCATCGTTGAATCGCATCAGATCAGCGATACGCTGAGCCAAATAAGCCCATTATCAAATGATAATGCCCTAATTGGCAATGGTTTCATCAAACAAATCCTGCAAGTCCGCGTTGATGAGGGCAGCGATGCTGATGCATCGTCATCAACCCCCCGGCCACCGCTAACGGCACTGATTAGCGCTAACATCAAAGACAACCCTGATTGGGAAGCAACCTTGTCGCAGTTAAGACCTGGCATGCAGCTTAACGTAAAATTACAGCTTGAGCCCATTGCACAGCGTAAACCTACAAGCTTACCCAGCAATGCCAAACCGCTCATGCTAGGATTTGATGAAGCGCAATGGTTAAGGCAGCGTGGGGTGCAAGCAAAGGGAGTGATCATCGGTATTGAAAAAAATAGCCTACGGGAATTTAACCCATCTCATGTCAAAGACCGTATGGTTATTGCTATCGAACAATTGCGCTGGCAACTACGCCAAAAAATCCTCGATAATTTGCATAGCACCCTGCTGAAACAATCCACCGCTATAGTCAATGCTAAAAACGATACTGCCCAACCCGTGCTTCAAACTTCTGGTCAAACTTCTAGCCAAAGTTCTAGTCAGAATGGTAGTCAAAGTTCAATTCAGAGCGCTATCCAAAGCCATGCAATCTTATTGGGACTGTTAACCGGTGATAAAAGCCTAATGGATAGCGACCTTAAGAATCGCTATCAAATCACGGGGATTAGCCATTTATTGGCAATTTCAGGCCCGCATGTGCTGATGCTAGCTTCTATCGTATCTGTTTTTGTATTATGGATTTTTAAGTGGCTTGCGCCGCAGTTGTTGGTCAAATTACCGAGTAGTTTATTGGTACTCTGGGTGAGTGTAGTGATGGCAGGGTTTTATGCGCTGCTGGTGGGTTTTGAAATACCTGCCCAGCGGACATTTTGGATGCTGTTACTGCTCACGCTGTCGAAACAGTTATTGGTTAATTTTTCTGCTTATCGGCTGCTGGCTTGGGTTGCGTTAGGCATGATTTGGCTAGAACCGACGGCAGTCGGGCAAGCAGGGTTTTGGTTGTCCTTTGTGGCGGTGGTTTTACTGTTAAAATTTAGCGAGACAATAGGGACAGTTAGCGCCATTGAAATTAAGGATGTTAGTCAGTTACTAGCGCCTACTGCACGCAGCGATGTGCTGAGTGGTTTTGTTAAAATCATCAGCCATCAATTCAAGGCGTTATTAAAACTGCAAATTTGGCTATTTATTTGGATGCTGCCCATCGTGGTGTGGTTTTTTGGCAAAGTATCGGTTATTGGCATCTTGGTAAACTTGCTAGCCGTACCATTTTTAGGCTTAGTGATTGTACCCTTGGATATGTTGGCAGGCGTCGTTAGTTGGCTACCTGTGGTAGGGGATTGGCTGAGTCAAATCATTTGGTCGATGCTAACAACCCTGCTCAATGTATTTCATCTTTTGCTCAATCAACTTATCGACACGGGTGTTGCCAAACAATCATTTTTTGCCTTGTCACAAACGCAGCTTGCCCTGTGTTTGTTAATTGCACTACTGGGGTTGTTAAAAGGCTTGTTGCCTAGAATGCTTATGTTGCCACTGGCTATGCTATTGATATTATTGCCACTGCAGCAGCGCAGCTTAAATAACAACAAACCGACTCTAGCAGTTGGTGATAACCCTAAACTGGTAATTAGTTTGTTAAAGAAAGGCGATGATAGCTGGCTTATTTTGTCCGATAACCAAGTCAAAGCCGCTCAGGCGGATAAACCCAATTTTTTGAAAACCAAACCAGCTATCCGTAATGTTGCAGTTGATGAAGAAATCAGTTCGCTGTTGAACCGTGATATTTATCCGCTGTTGGCAAATCAGCAGGTTCACCGATTAACTGGGGTGATTAGTCAAACGCCCAGTGTCCGCGTCAATGAGCTGGTGCAACAACTTGCCACCAATCTACCTGTTCAAGCCTACTGGCTGGCTGGGTATGATGTCGAACACAGCAGGCTTGATGTGACAGATAAGACTGTATCTACAAGTTTTCGTGCGATTACACCCCGCAGCTGCCAAACCGCCCAACGTTGGCAAAAAGATGGCTTGGAAGTGACAGCGGTGTCGGGATGGCACTTGGATTTAGCCTTAACCGACGAGCAAAAGCTAGCGACCCAAACCTGTTATATTCACATCCGTTTCAAGGCGCCAACCAGCAAACCCTACGATGTGCTGATATTGGCAGGTAATAGCGATATCCCCATGCAAATGACTGAAAAATTATGCACGGTATCGGCGACGCACTTACTGATTCAGCCCTATAATTTATCCATTAAACCATCGTGGCTAGCATTGACAAAACCTTCCTTACTGCATGTGGTCACAGGCGCGTATAAGTCGCAAAAACTGGGCGAAGATAGCCAATTATCACTGACTAGTTGGTCAGTGGATAACCCTTCCGACCACTCGTTCGAAGTCCTATATGCCGATCAAATGGGCGCGGTAATGTACGCGCTCGCCCCAGATGATACGGACTGATACTTGACGATTTGGCTACAAGGCAGTGATTGTAATTTTGACCGCTTCCCCCTATCATGGGCGGTAAATTACCTATTGCAAAGGAACTTTTATGTCAGATAATTGGCCACCCGATCCCAACCAACCCTCACAGTCAAAGCCACCTGTTCAACCAAACCATGCACAAAACTTGCCACCCAATGCGCCATACGCAGGCAAAGAATGGCAATTGCTAGAAAAAACCCTGATGGCAAGCCTTGTGGAGCAGCGCCGTGCAAGACGCTGGGGTATTTTCTTTAAGCTTATCACCTTGGGGTATGTGCTACTATTTGGCGCGGTAGTGGCAAAAGGCTGTAGTGGCTCTGCCAAAAGTAGCATGAGTGATATCGATATGAGCAAACCGCATTTAGCCGTCGTCGATGTCAAAGGCGTTATCAGCAGCGACAATGAAGCCAATAGTCAAGCGGTGGGCGAAGCATTGACGGAAGCGTTTAACAACGACCAAGCGCAAGCGGTGGCGTTACGCATCAACTCACCGGGTGGTTCGCCTGTACAATCCGATGAAATCTGGCAAACCATGACCGAATTGAGAAAAGCCCATCCTAACAAAAAACTGTATGCCGTTATCGAAGATATGGGTGCTTCGGGCGCGTATTATATCGCATCTGCGGCAGATGAAATTTGGGTCAATCCCTCAAGCTTGGTCGGCTCAATTGGCGTGATTATGCCAAGCTACAATGTCCAAGGTTTGATGGATAAACTAGGCGTTAAAGATGGCACCATGACAGCCGGTGCGCACAAAGATATTTTAAGCATGAGCCGCCCGCTCTCCGAGTTTGAGCGCCAACATGTACAAGGTGTCCTTGATAACACCCACGCCCATTTTATCAATGCTGTCAAACAAGGTCGCGGCAATCGCCTCAAAAACCCTGACGCCAATCAGCTTTTTTCTGGGTTATTCTGGAGTGGTGAGCAAGCGATTAATCTCGGTTTGGCAGATAAAAAAGGCGGCATCAGCACCCTTGAGTCTCAGCTAAAACTAGACAATGTCGTGGAATATAACCCAGAAGACCCGGTGAAAAAAGTGTTGGGTAAATTTGCCAGCCAAATCGGCTATGGGTTTGGCGAAACGGTCTCCAAAGGCTTTGCCAGCCAATTAACCCACGCGGCTGCAAATGACAAAGGGATGCAATAACCATGTCATCTAAGACGAGCCAGCATCCTTTAGCTACTGGTTTGCCCTCTGCGCCAACGCTAGCGACAGGCATACAGGGCATAACAGCGATAGCAGAGGCAGGGCAAAAACCCTTGATACACTTTGCACATGCCAATGGGATTCCATCACGAACCTATCAATCTCTGTTTGATTTGCTGAGTGATGAATTTGATATTGTCTATATTCCAGCGTTAGGCATTGACCCGCGTTATCCGGTTGACAATCATTGGCAAAAACTGACCCAACAAGTGATTGATAGCATCCAAGCGCACTTAAGCGCCCGCGGGCAAACCAAGGTCATCGGGCTAGGGCATTCGCTTGGTGCATTGTGCACGCTGCAAGCCAGCTATGAGGCGCCCGAGCTATTTAGCCAAGTGATTGCCTTAGACCCACCGCTCATTCATGGCTACTATTCGATGGCACTACATTGGGCAAAACGCTTTAGCCCACGGTTGGTAGATAGGCTCACGCCTGCAGGTCTATCAAGCCATCGCCGTGACACGTGGCCAAGCCGTGAAGTCGCCTACGAGCATCTGCGGCATAAGGCATTCTATCGATACTTTGATGAGCGCTGTTTTAATGATTTTATTCGTTATGGCTTGACTGATACGGCAGATGGCCAAGTGACGCTTACCATTCCAAAAGCGGTGGAAGTAGCGGTGTTTCGCACTAATCCCTCACTTTACTGGCAAAAACCTAACCATCCGCCGGCTGTCCCTGCCAAGCAAATAATTGGTAAAGACAGCCTGTTTCTCAAACGAGGGTTCCCTGCGCTGGTCAAACAGCGTATGGGCATTGATTTTGAAGTGCATGAAGGCGGACATATGTTCCCGTTAGAATACCCAGCCAGTACGGTTGAACGAATCAAAGCGCTTATTCACTCAGTCAATCATGATATCCGGTAACAATACAAATAGCTATTAAAGGGTTTAATGTGCAAAATTTATCATTACAGCCTAGTACCCCCATCTACGATTTGCCAAAGACCATTGTGCTATCTATGGTGTTATTAGCGGTGTTTTTTGCCAGTCAATTGATTGGCGTGGTGTTATTTGCACCATGGGTGCTACAAGATGCCGCAAATTTGGATATCGCTGAACAAGTGTTGCAGGGCAGTGAAAACGGCACCTTAATGAGTCTAGCGCTAGGCTTTACCTTAGCCATGGTGCTCGGCTGCGTTTATTTGTTTATCCGATTTAAAAACAGCCGTATCAAAGATTATCTTGCCCTTAATCCCTTTACTTGGTATCAGTTGTTACAATGTAGCGCGCTGCTGATTGTGCTGAACATTATCATCAATCTAGTTACCGTCTGGCTGGGTCGCGAGCCCATGATGTTTATGGACAATCTTGCTGAGTCCGCACATCCACGGTGGCTGCTTGTGCTGGCGATGGTGGTATTTGCGCCGATTTATGAAGAAGTGATATTTCGCGGGTTTATGTGGACAGGGCTTGCCAGCTCAAAGCTTGGTATGTGGGGCGCCAGTGTGCTAACTAGTATTGTATTTGCGGTGATTCATATGCAATACGGGGTGGTCGAGTTGTTGGGGATTTTTTGTCTAGCGATGTTATTTAGCTATGGGCGTATCATGTCAGGGTCACTGTTATTGCCTGTGGTGTTGCATATGATGAATAATGGCTTGGCGATGTGGCAGTATTTATACAGTTAGTCTTTTTTAGCTAACTTTTAACCCTCATTCAACGCCAATACCGATTCACCCGCTTCACGAACTTGGGCGACCGAGAGGGATTTTTGCCCGCTAAGCGCCTGACGCCATTTACGACTGCCTGTCAATCCTTGGAACAAGCCCAAATAATGGCGCATAATGACCGTCAATGGTGTGCCACGCGCGTCACTGGCTGCCAAAAAATCCAGTAATTGATAAAAAATATCCGCTCGGCTAGGTACTGGCTCGTCCCACAGCTGCATGGCTTCGGCTAGAATATAAGGGTTGTGATAAGCTTCACGCCCAATCATCACACCATCGACTTTCGTCAGATGGGTTTTGATGTCATCAATAGTGGTGATACCGCCATTGATTTCCACGAATACATCGGGAAAATCCTGCTTTAAGCGGTACACATCCTCATAGCGAAGGGGCGGAATTTCACGATTTTGTTTAGGGCTTAAGCCTTGTAGCCAAGCGGTGCGCGCATGGACGATGACATGCTGACAACCTGCTTTCACCACATGATCTACAAAATCCGCCATAAACTCATAACTATCAAAATTATCAATGCCAATGCGATGCTTGACAGTGATGGGAATATCCACCGCATCACGCATGGCAGAGACAATATCTGCCACCAATTTGGGCTCTGCCATCAAGCACGCCCCGATTTTGTAATGTTGTACCCGATCGGACGGGCAGCCGACATTTAGGTTAATTTCATCGTAACCATAGTCCTGTCCGATTTTTGCACAGCGCGCCAATTCGTCAGGATTTGAGCCGCCAAGCTGAAGCACCAAAGGATGTTCATTGGGATAAAATCGCAGCTGATAGTCTGTATCTCCCTGCAATATCGCCGAGGTACTGATCATTTCAGTATAAAGGTAACTATAAGGATTGAATAATCGAGCAAAGTAACAATAATCGCGTGTACTCCAATCAATCATCGGTGCGGTGGACAATCGTTTATGCTGCATTGTGGTCATAGGCAGGGTTATAGGCAGTGTCATAGGCAAATATTCAAAAAAAGTGGCTAATCTATAGCTAATCTATCAGCCAATCAATAAAAGCGGGCGCTAAAAAAAGCGATGGTAAAACAACTATTAGGGATGAAAAAACTCACGAATTCATCAGCCGCTTATCTTCCATGCGATACAAACCATGCAAATTGGTCAACAATATACCCATGATAATGCCAATCACACAGACAAACACCAGATACAAGGCGCTTGAAAGCATTAATTTACGTGAAAAATAAACCAATAGCACAGGCAATAATGCGCCTGCCAATGCATACGCCACGTTATAGCTAAAGCTAATACCACTTAGGCGTACCCCAACCGGAAACAGACGCACACAAATACTTGGGACTAAGCCAATCACGCCAGAGAAAAATCCTAAAATCGCATAGTTAATCAGTAGTAACTCGCTACTGTTTTTTAGTGAAACAAAGAAAATAACACTGGCAATGCTTAAAAATATACAGCCTAAAGTAAATACACGACCTGAATTAAAACGATCGGCAAAATAACCATAGGTTAAAGCCCCCAATCCACCAAAGATAATACCCACTCCATTGGATATCATCATCAAACTGGTATCGACATCAAAAAACTGGATGCCCAAAATCGGCAAAAGCAAATAAATCGTCAAATAAACACTGGCGGTAAACCAGGACAAGCCCAGCGTCATCACCGTACCATAACGGTATTTGATAATAGCTCGGCGTATCGGCAGACGTTTAACCAAGCGATTTTTAGACTTAGCCATCAGCCAAAGCGGGGTTTCTTCAAGCTTGGTTCGTAACAGCACCGCAAATAGCGTACCGATACTGGCGAGGACAAAAGGAATACGCCACCCATACGATTGCATCTGGGTAGGGGTGAGCATATTTGATAAGGTGGAGCTTAAAATATTGCCCATCAAAGTCGACAAAATCAGTGCACTAATAAGACCGCCACACACTGACCCTAATTGACGCCGTGGCATATGCTCAGCAATATATACCCATGAAGCGGGCACCTCAGCCCCATAGCCAAAGCCTTGAATTAAACGCAATAATAGCATGAGAACAATCGCTGCCACACCTATATGATGATAGCTAGGCAAACAGGCAATCACTAAACCAGACGCACCCACTAATAGCAAACTATACAGCAACACATGTTTTCTGCCATAGCGATCGCCGATATCACCCAATATCAAACCGCCTAGCGGTCTTGACATATAACCGGCTAAAATCAGCAGCAAAAAACAAATCGACTTTAATGACTCAGGTATATTTTCTGGGAAAAAAGCTTGATTGATACTATCATTAAAATAAAAATAAATTGTAAAATCAAAGGAAGCAAAAAAAGCCCCAAAAATCGTTAAATACACCACGTTTTTTTCGTAGCGATTTAAATCCCTAATTTCTTCGTTGGCATCATGAAAAAATGGCATAGTCGACAATATCACCTAGAAGCTGGCTAAAGGTCTGCAAGCTTTATAATCAATGGACAGATAGGTTATCTAACGCGCTAAAGAATTAAATTCGTCACTATTCACCTGACAAATTAAATCACTTGACAAATTGAACAGTAATTTATCAAAACTGTAATAAATTTAATTATTTAAATAAATATTACAAGCAAACGTCATGATTTAACAGTTGAGATATATTACTTTTTGAAACCGCATACTATAGTGATTTTGGTACTATTTTTACTATCAAAAATGTGTGTTTTTTGTAATATATCAGCTTACAATAAGCGCTTAAATGGCAAGGCAGAAAAAATCTTTAGCCAAAGTCCATTGACAAACGTCATATGCGGCTCTTTATCCAAGCTGATAAGCTTTTTATTGGTTTTATCATCATGGGTTTGCCACATCAGTTGTTCATTATCCTTAAGATGTACGCGGTAACTGATATTGAGCATAGAGTTATCAAACGTATTATGAAAGGATTTGGCAAGCGCTTTATCTTCAATCAGCACACCAAGCTCAGTATTGATGTTGGCAGAGCGCGGATCCACATTGTAAGAACCGATAAACGTATATTTGTCATCCACCGCAAAGGCTTTGGTATGCAAACTGGTGCTATACTTACTGCGATATAAGCTACGTTTTTTGCGGCGAAAGTCTGCATCGGCAGATGATTTTAACTCATAAAGCGCAATCCCTGCTTTGAGCATCGGCACGCGTGCCACGTTATACCCTGAATGCACGATAGGCACATCGGTTGATTCATACGAGTTGGTAAAAATATTGATTTTTACCCCGTTTTCCATGAGTTTGCTTAGTTGCAGCACACCCAAGTCAGTGGGCACAAAATACGATGAGACAATGGTCAATTGCTGTTTTGGGGTACCGATACGGGCTCGAAGCTTGGATACCAATCGGCTATCTTTATCATCTTGATTAAGCAGTTTTTTGACATCATCTGCCAAAAACTGCATCGGTTGCCAACGAAATGGGATTTTTTTGTTATACAGTTGTTTATCGACTATGGCGCCATTTTGTACCCGATAAAGTTGCGAGCTTTTATATAGATGGGACTGGCTGTTGATCGGTGCAATCGCAGTCAAAGTCCCCAAAAATGGCTCATCGCTTTTATTACGATCGGGGTTTTTTGAGGGTCTGACCAAACGCTCGATATCATACGATAGAGGACTATCCCAATAATCTTCAAAACTCTCATTGATTTGGTTGACCACTTTGCCGGCAAGCAAAACATCTAAATCAGCAAACTCAGCGGTGCTATCTTTACGCAGATATTCATCGCCAATATTGCGCCCACCAATGATGGATAACTGGCGGTCAAAGGTCATGCTTTTATTGTGCATGCGGCGTTGGTAGCGAGGCAGTGCTATCACAAAATTGGCAGGGGTAAAACTGCGCACCACTTTGGGGTTAATCAATCGCACTTGGATATTCGGATGCGCAGCAAAGGCAAGTAGCTGTTGGTCAAGTTCCGGATTGGTGTTTAAATCATCGAGTAACAGTCGTACTTTGACACCCCGATTGGCGGCTTGGTATAAGTCTTTGAGCATCAGTTGCCCTGCTGCATCGTTGTGCCAAATATAGTATTGGATATCGATGGTTTGCTGAGCCATTTCAGTCAAAATACTGCGTGAGGCGAACGCATCACTGCTATCAATCAGCGGATAATAACCGGAAAATTTGCTCGGTGAGGGGTTTTTGCTAGCACTGATACGGCTGATTAAATAATGACCTTGTATACGCGATTTTTCGGAAAATTTTTGCGCACCTGTCAGCTGCGTTGACACAGTTAGCGTAGCGGCGATATGGGGGTTGTTCGGCAACATTTGGCAAGCGGTCAGTGGCGTAAGTAGCAGCGTAAATAGCAATGGCAAGCAAAACGTCACAATTTTGGTGGTGAGTTTTTGCGATGCCAAGGTGACCAATACTAATTTGACAAAGCCAACAGATGCTGAATAAAATGCTGCTACCAAAGCCGGAATCCTTTTAAAAAATCACTGATTAAAATGCCAATCACTTGAGAAAAGTTGGCTGTTATGGCGTTTTTGCATAAAATACTGACTTGAAAGCCACCGTCAAATCCAACTTATGCTATCATAATTTATTTGATGCACAAAAGATGTAACATTATGACCCAATTAGACCCCAACTGGCAAAGTGATGCACTTGATTTGAGCCTAGAGTATGCCGACCAAACCATCGCCGTGCGCGGCGGTTACCACCGTACCGATGAAGGTGAACATAACGAAGCGATTTTTACCACCAGCTCCTACGTATACAAAAATGCCGCCGATGCCGCCGACCATTTTAATGGCAATAAAAAAGGCAATGTCTACTCGCGCCATACCAATCCGACCGTGCGCGCTTTTGAGCGCAGATTGGCAGCTTTAGAGGAAGGCGAGCGCTGCGTGGCAACCGCATCAGGCATGGGCGCAATTTTGACCATGTGTTTGGCGTACTTGCAAGCCGGTGACCATCTGCTAGCAGCCAAGCAATTATTTGGCTCATCCGTCGCCCTGTTTGATACCTACTTTAAGGCGTTTGGCGTCGAGGTGAGTTATGTAGACTGTTTTGACAATGACGCTTGGCAACAGGCGATGCAGCCTAATACCAAGGTGCTGTACTGCGAAAGCCCCTCCAATCCTTTGGCGCAAATTGCTGATTTAAGCTTTTTATCAAGGCTGGCGCATGACCACGATGCGCTATTAATCGTCGATAACTGCTTTGCTACCCCTGCCATTCAAAAACCTTTAATGTTGGGTGCGGATGTGGTATTGCATTCCGCCAGTAAATATATTGACGGTCAAGGTCGTGTGCTAGGCGGTGCACTGGTCGGTAACAATGACTTGATGGAAAAAGCCTTTGGGGTAGTGCGTACTGGCGGGATTAGTCTATCGCCATTTAATGCGTGGGTGTTGCTAAAGGGTCTAGAAACCTTGTCACTGCGTATGAAAGCTCACTGTGAAAATGCCAATCAAATCGCTAAATTTTTGCACAATCACCCAAAAGTCAGCAAAGTCCATTTTTCAGGGTTGCCCGATCACCCATCCCATGATATCGCCAAACGCCAACACACCGCGCTCAAAAATGTGCAAGGCGGTGCGTTTGGCGCCATTATTGGCTTTGAGGTGGCTGACCAAGCGGCAGCCTGGCATGTTATCGATAGTACCAACATGATTTCGATTACCAATAACCTAGGCGATGCCAAAAGCACCATTACCCATCCTGCGACGACGACCCATTTTCGCATGACACCTGAGGCAAGAATCGAGGCAGGCGTGAACGAAGGCTTAATTCGTTTCTCAGTGGGGCTTGAAGATGTCGATGATATTATCGCTGATTTAAAAAGCGGTTTGGATACACTCGCCTGATATAAAGCCAAAACCCATTAGCCAGAACCCAAAAGCCAGTAGCAAAATTTACTGGCTTTTTTATGTCACTGTTTTATTGTGCTTTTTTATTTCAGCGCCTTGACCAATAACGGCAATATTTTCCCTGCGTTGTCGGGTAACACGATGTCAACCGCTGTGGTCTGGGTCGGATTGGGATTAATCTCGATGACGGTTGCGCCCTGTTGTTTTGCCAAATCAATCAAGCCTGCCGCAGGATAAACCACGCTTGATGTGCCGATACTCACCAATACATCACAATTGAGCGCTGCCGTTTCTGCCGTTTGCCAAGCGTCTTGGGGCAACATCTCGCCAAACCACACAATATCCGGGCGAATCAAACCGCCGCATTCACAATGCTTTAACTCAGTGTCTGTGACAGCAATCGCTTTGGTATACGGCTTGCCGCAATCATGACAACGATTTTTGGCCAAATTCCCATGCAGTTTTGCCACCGTAGCACCGCCTTGCTCATGCAGATTGTCGACATTTTGACTAAACAACGTCCAAGTCTTACCTTGCTCTTTTGCCAATGTTTGCCATTCACCTAAGGCAAAATGGGCAGGATTGGGCTGTTTATCGGCGATTTGTCCACGCCACCATTGGTGCCATTGCCACACCAAGGCAGGCTCCTTTGCAAACGCTTGAATGCTGACCAAATATTCGGCTTGGTATTGTTGCCACAGTCCGGTAAGTTTATCCCGAAAAGTCGAAATACCACTTTCAGCCGAGACACCTGCCCCCGTCAGGATGGCAATATTTTGGGCGTATCTAATAACGTCAGCGGCTTTATAAAGAGCGACCTCTAGCGATGCAGGTGTAGTTGTTGTCATAGTAATAGTCGTAGTTTTTTGCTGTTAATGCATTTATGTGAGTGATGGTATCTTAGCATTTTTAGGTTAACAATTTTATATTAGCAGTTTTAGGCTAGCAGTTGTATGTTAAAAATTTGGGCTAACGATTAGCAATAGACAGTTTGCGGTCAAATTCGCTACAATGAGCCACCAATATTAGAAGCAAATAGGAAAAATCATGAACTTACAAGCCCTTATGCAACAAGCGCAAATGATGCAAAAGCAAGTCGAAAAAAACGTTGAAAACGCCAAGAAAAAACTGGCAGAAAAAGAAGTGCATGCCGAAGCGGGTAGTGGCTTGGTGAAAGTCACCATGAATGGTCGCCATGTGGTCAAACGTTTATCAATCGATCCAAGCCTACTGCAAGACGACCCTGATATGATTGAAGATTTGATTGCGGCTGCTATCAATGATGCCGTGCGTCAGGCCGATGAACTACACGAGACTGAAATGGCGAGTGCCACCAATGGCATGGGTTTACCACCAGGCATGAATGGTTTATTTTAAACCCACTAGGGCTATACTAGGGCTATAAAGTAGCGCTATAAAATAGTGAAAAATTGCCTTGCGATTAGGCAGTCAAACCCCCATAAAAAGCTGATAATTGATTGTCAGCTTTTTATTTTTTATGATTTTTATAAGAATGCGCCTATGCTAACGCCAAAATTTGATGAACTTGTAAAACAACTCAAAGTACTGCCCGGGGTCGGACCCAAATCTGCCCAGCGCATGGCACTGCATTTGCTTAGCTATAAGCGCCCGCAAGGTCAAGCACTGGGCGAAGCCTTGATTGTGGCGATGCATGATATCAAACAATGCCAAGTATGCCGTGGTTTATCAGATGAGGATATTTGCCCTGTATGTAGCGATCCGCGCCGCAATGAGCGCGTGCTTTGTATCGTAGAGACGGCAGCAGACATGATGGCAATCGAGCAAACCGCTGGGTTTAATGGCAAATACTTTGTGCTTGGCGGGCATTTATCACCCATTGATGGCATTGGTGTGGAGCAGCTTGGCATCAATCAGCTGATTCGACTGCTAAAGCAACACCAAGCCGCGCAAAATCCGGTGGAAGAAATTATTTTGGCAACCAGTACCACGGTAGAAGGGCAAACCACCGCGCATTTTATCAGTGAAGCGGTCAAGCCTTACGTCACCCATATGAGCCGGATTGCCCAAGGGATCCCGATGGGCGGCGAGCTTGAGTATTTAGATAGCATGACACTGGGTCAAGCCTTGCAAAATCGTGGACGCTTATAAAATCTTTTCATCAGTTTGACAAGACAAAATCCTAGATTCATCATAAAATACGCTTAAATTATCCGTCCACAAGACCCAAGTTATGCTCATCCAGAACCCGTTAAGCCCAGCCCAATTACAACAACTTCATGACTTGCCAATCCATTGGGTGAAAACTCAGGACGCGCTTTTTGCCCTGCTCGATGACCTAGAGCAAGTCGATACCATTGCGTTAGACACTGAGTTTATCAAGCGCGACACTTTTTTCCCCATTCTTGCGCTGATTCAAATCAATACAGGCAACGCGATTTATTTGATTGACGCGCCCAAGCTGTATTTAGAAGAATTTTGGGAAGTGTTAGCGGATATACCTACCGTGGTGTTACATGCGTGTGGCGAAGATTTGGGGATTTATTATTTACTCTCCAACTTGCCTGCACTGCGCAATGTGTTTGATACCCAAATTGGTTTAGGTTTTTTGACCGGTGAAAACTCGCTTGGCTATCAAAAATCGCTGCAAGAAACGATTGCTGTGCATGTGGATAAAGGTGAAAGCCAATCAGATTGGTTGCAGCGTCCATTAACACCTGAGCAAGAAAGCTATGCGGTAGACGATGTGCGTTACTTATTGCCGATGTTTGCGGCCATCAAGACACAGTTGACCGAGCAAGGTTTATGGCAATATGCGATTGAAGACTGCCAAAGCTATACCCAAGAAATTTTTGCCAACTTTAGCACGCCTGATAACGCTTTGTATTTGAGTGTCGCTGATTACCGCGATAATCGCGAGCAACTTGCCATGCTGCAAACTCTGTGCGAATGGCGCGAACAACTTGCCAAATCAATCAATCGACCACGCACTTTTATCCTGCGGCCGCAGGCGCTCCGTGAAATCATCGAAAAACCGCCTTTTAGCATGAAGCAGCTAAGTTTTACCAGTATCAAGCCCAATGTGATTCGCATGTATGGGCAAGAGATTTTGACGCTGATTGATAAGGTACGTAAAGAAGATGACGCAGCCTATCCAAGTCTATTGCCTTTACCATATCGCAGTCTGTCTAGCGATGTGCAAAAGCAACTGGAAAAGGCGATTAGACAACAGGGGCATGAGCTAAACATTCATGAAACTGTGCTCATGCGAAAAAAATGGCTGTCAGAGCTGTATGCTTATGCCGTCGCAGCAGAAAAACCGGCATTAAGCCCTTGGCTGAGTGGGTGGCGCAAAGCGTGGATTATGGCAGAGATTTTACCCATTTTAGATAGGGTGATTGCTAACAACCCGCCATCTAGCGACCATGAAACGACCGCTGAATAAATAAAAAAATCCCACCGCTGAGTGGGATTTTTTACTACTAAATGGCTTAAAAATAAACAGGTTAAAAATAAACCGATTAAAACGAACCCAGCATGGTACCCAAAGCAATCACCACCGTCACCGCAATCAGCGGAATTGCCATCGTCACCATGGCGACATCTTTATAAGATTGCTTGTGGGTCAAATGGCAAATGGCAAATAACGTAATCACCGCACCACTATGGGGTAGCGTGTCTAAGCCACCTGCTGCCATCACCGCGACCCGATGCAATAATTCAGGATCGATGCCATGTGCCACCGCCTGTGCCAAATATTCTTTGCCTAAAATGGGCAGCGCGATACTCAAGCCGCCAGAAGAAGAACCGGTGATGCCCGCTAAGGTGGTCATAGCCACGGCTTCTGAGATTAATGGGTTGCTGGGCGACAGATTTAACACGCTATCTCGTAACACCGCAAACCCCGCCAATGTGGCAATCACCGCACCATAACCGACTTCTGAGCCTGTATTAAAAATAGGCAACATGGAGCTGTAAGTGCCTTTATTAAGACTGTGTTGCAAGTTCGTCCATTTGCCCAAGCGCAGCACAATCAACGCAATAATCGCGGTGACTAAAGCGATTATGATTGACCAAAGTCCCAAAGCGCCTTTGATATCCAAGTCTTTAAACTGCGCTTGCAGTGCAGAGAAATCCATACTCGGAAAAACCGCGTACGTTAACAAGGCATTGATGCCGATGACCAATACCAAAGGAATCATCGCCACCATAAAAGAGGTGTGATGGGGGTCTAGGTTATCAGCATGCAGCTCATCATCTTCATGAATACCATATCCCTCGCCAACCGTTTTGGCGCTATGGGCGCGTCGCTGCAGCCACAGCATGCCCAAGCCAAACATCACAAGCGAACCAATAATACCCAATATGGGTGCAGCAAAGGCATTGGTACCGTAATAGGGAATGGGAATGGCGTTTTGGATGGCAGGTGTTCCGGGTAACGCTGTCATGGTAAAGGTAAATGACCCTAACGCAATCGCCCCTGGAATGAGCCTTTTTGGCACCCCTGCTGCCTTGAACAAATCTTTAGCAATCGGATAAATGGCAAAAGCCACCACAAACAGCGACACACCGCCATAGGTTAAAATCGCACAGACCAAAACCACAGCCAGTATGGCTTTATTCGCGCCTAATTTACTAACCACCGTTCTGGCAATCGCTGTGGCAGCCCCAGAATCTGCCATGAGCTGACCAAACACCGCCCCGAGCAAAAATATGGGAAAAAACTTCAATAAAAAGCCACTCAACGCTTTCATAAAAACGGTGGTATAGATAGGCAGTGAGCTTAGAATATCGCCTGACAGCGCCACCGCTAGGGTGGCCATCAAGGGTGCTAAAATTAATACAGAATAGCCGCGATAGGCAAAATACATTAATAGAAAGAGCGAAATAATAATCGCAATGGTACTAAACATAATGTCATCCTTGACTTATGATGGGTTTGAAGTCACGCGTGGTGTTTACAATTTTTTTGAGTCCCCTGCATCATAGCAGAATTCTTTTGACTCGCAATGAGCTTTATAGCAAAAAGCCACACATTTTTGCATGGCTTTTGTAAAAAAATATGGTGAGTATTGATTGAGTTTTACTCTGCGATTTCACCATTCTCATAGCTTGAGATATCGGGGCAAGAACAGATTAAATTTTTGTCGCCATACACATCATCGATGCGGCTCACTGATGGCCAAAACTTATTATCACGTACATACGCAAGTGGATAGGCGGCTTCTTCACGGCTGTATGGACGATCCCAGTCACCGGTCACCACTTGTGCGGTGTGTGGTGCGTTCACCAGCGGGTTGTTATCTACTGGCCAGTCGCCGTTTTTAACTTTCATCGCCTCAGCTTTGATTTGAATTAAGGCTGAGATAAAGCGGTCTAGCTCTTCTTTGCTTTCTGACTCAGTGGGCTCAATCATCAAAGTACCTGCCACAGGGAAAGACATGGTAGGCGCATGAAATCCGTAATCCATTAAGCGTTTGGCGATATCAACTTCGGTGATACCTGTTTCGGCTTTTAGTGGGCGGATGTCAATGATACATTCATGGGCGACGCGACCATTTTCACCGCTATAAAGTACAGGGTAATGGTCTTTTAATTTCATAGCCGTGTAATTGGCATTTAATAGCGCAGCTTCTGTCGCTTGCACCAAGCCATCACGACCCATCATGGTGATATACATCCATGAGATAGGCAAGATGCTGGCTGAGCCAAACGGGGCAGCCGATACCGCACTCATGCCATCTTGGGCATTGGGCACCGCAGATACGACGTGGTTGGCAATAAAAGGCGCCAAATGTGATTTCATGCCAATAGGGCCCATGCCAGGACCGCCGCCGCCGTGTGGAATACAGAAAGTTTTGTGCAAATTCATGTGTAGGACGTCAGCACCGACATCCGCAGGTTGCATCATACTGACCTGCGCGTTCATGTTAGCGCCATCCATATACACTTGACCACCGTGTTGATGAATCAAGTTACAGATATCACGGATACCTTCTTCAAACACACCGTGTGTTGAAGGGTAAGTAATCATCAAGGCGCCCAAATTGTCGCTGTATTTTTCCGCTTTTTCAGTCAAGTCGGCAATATCAACGTTACCACGCTCATCGGTGGCTACCACGACGACTTCCATCCCCATCATTTGTGCTGTGGCGGGATTGGTGCCGTGTGCGGAGCGCGGAATCAGGCAGATATGACGGTTGGGTTGACCTAAGCTTTCATGATAACGACGAATCGCCAATAGTCCCGCGTACTCGCCTGATGCGCCTGAATTTGGCTGCATAGAGATAGCGTCAAACCCTGTGATGGCTTTGAGTTGCTCTTGCAAGCCTTCAATCATTTCGATATAGCCGCCCACTTGTTCACGAGGTGCAAATGGGTGCACATTGGCAAATTCATTCCAAGTAATCGGTAGCATTTCGCTAGTGGCATTAAGTTTCATGGTACAGCTACCCAGCGAAATCATACTATGATTCATCGCCAAGTCTTTGTTTTCTAGCTTTTTCAAATAACGCAGCATTTCATGTTCGGTGTGATAACGATTAAAGACAGGATGAGTTAAAATCGCATCGGTACGTAGCAATGATGCTGGCAAAGACAAGCTGATATCATCGGATAATTGAGCCGCTACGCCTGTGAATAACTGCGTGAGCACACCAAAATCCGCTGCATCACTGGTTTCATTAAAGGCAATGGCAATATGGTTATCGTCTACTTTGCGCAGGTTATAGCCGATATTGAGGGCATTTTGATAGATTTGCTCAGTTTGACCTTGGGTGTTCACCAACACGGTATCAAAAAACTGCTCATGCACAATCGACATACCAGCTTGTTTGATGGCTTGGGCAAAAGCGCTTGCCAACGCATGAATGCGGGTGGCGATACGTTTGATGCCTTCAGGACCATGATACACCGCATACATCCCTGCCAAATTGGCCAGTAACACTTGCGATGTACAAATATTTGAGTTGGCTTTTTCGCGGCGGATATGTTGTTCACGGGTTTGTAGTGCCATACGCAAGGCTTGTTTACCTTGGGCATCCACTGATACGCCAATGATACGACCTGGGGCAGAGCGCTTGGCACTGTCTTTAAAGGCAAAATAGGCCGCGTGTGGACCACCAAAGCCCATCGGCACACCAAAACGCTGGGTGTTGCCGAGTGCCACATCCGCACCCATGCTACCCGGTGATTTGAGAAGTACTAGACTCATCACATCAGCGGCAACGATTGTTTGCGTGCCTTTGGCTTTGACTTCACTGATGATATCAGTTAAATCAACCACATCGCCTTCGCTACCCACGTACTGGAAAATTGCGCCAAAGAAATCGCCATTCTTGGCAACGTCAAAATCACCGACCACTATCTCCCAACCAAAATATTTGGCACGGGTTTTGATGACATCTAAGGTTTGAGGGTAGATACGGCTATCAACAAAAAATTGGTTAGATTTACTTTTACCCACGCGTTTTGCCATCGCCATCGCTTCAGCCGCCGCCGTCGCTTCGTCAAGCAAACTTGCGCCCGCCAATTCAAGACCTGATAAGTCAATACAAACTTGTTGGAAGTTAAGTAATGCCTCTAAGCGACCTTGGGCAATCTCCGCTTGGTAAGGGGTATAAGCCGTGTACCAGCCTGGGTTTTCAAGCACATTACGTTGAATCACCGCAGGTAAGCGAGTCGGATAATAGCCTAAGCCAATATAGCTTTTATTGACCTTGATTTTATCCGCCAACCCGCGCAACTTTGCCAAAGCATCATGCTCAGTCATACTGAGGGGTAAATCTAACTCTTTGCTAAGACGTACCGAAGCTGGCACCGTCTGTTCAATAAAGCTTGCCATGCTGTCAGCGCCGACGGCTTTTAGCATTGCTTCTTTTTCATCTTGGCTAATGCCAACATGACGATGAATAAATTCTGATGATTGGAATAAATCAGCAAATGATTGAAAAGACGGTTGACTCATTCAAGTTTCCTTTAGCGTCTGATAAAACATTGAAAAAAAATAGCAGGTTTTGCCATGGCTAACATGACAAACATCGGTTGAATGGATAAAAATCACACTTTAATGATATTACACCTTAACGATAAAGCGCTCACGCTCAAAACGGTATTGCTCACTATAGATACCACGCTCGTCGCGTTCACCGGCAGCAATTACCATACAAATATGCTGCTCTTCATTGAGATCAAGCAATTTTTTGAGTTGCGGCTCGTCAAATCCCCCCATCGGGCAACTATCAAAACCGTGGGCACGCAAGGCGAGCATCAAATTCTCGGCAGCCAGTGAGGTGCTAATGAGCGCCCAGTTTTTGAGATCGTCAGCATCATAGATGGGGTCAACCATCGCACCTTTGACTTTGCGCGTGGCTTGCGTCAGCGCCCATTTGGCAGGGGTGAACACATTCATCACACCGCGCGTCATGGTCAGTGGAATAAGCTTGCCATAATAATCTTGCACAGGTTTTGGTACAGGTTTGACAGGAAAATACTTGATATTGTCTTTGGCGTGTTGACGCCACGTGTCAGTACGAGCGACCACGACAATCAGCTTATTGGCGGTTTTTGCTGCATTTTGGCTCATACAATAGGTCACAGTTTTTTGGCGCTTTTCTTCTGATTCAATCACAAAAAATTGCCAAGGCTGTAAATTACTTGAGCTAGGCGCTAACATCGCCATATCGAGACAGGCGTTCAGCACCTCATCACTGATGGGCGTTTTGGTAAAGCGTCGTACCGAACGGCGAGTGCTCACCACCTCATAAAAACTGGCTTGTTTTGGGTCAGCAAGCGGGGTAAGTGTTGACATATCAGCTCTCAAGTTAACAAAATAAAGGATGCGTTCAAAATAAAGGATGCGTTACAGTTAATTGATAGGACAACAGGCTAAGGTAATCAAGCGATTACCTTAGCTAGAGTCTATAAAAAAGACGAGATGAAAATCATGAGATAAAGATGATTAAATACTATCTTGGTACTCGTCTGCGTCCATCAAGCCTTGGTAATCATCGGCATTGTCTGGTTTGATTTTAAAGAACCAACCTTCGCCATAAGGGTCTTCATTAATGGTTTCTGGCGCATCTACCAAGGCTTCATTGACCGCTAGGATTTCACCAGCGATGGGTGCGTAGACATCCGAGGCAGCTTTCACCGATTCGACCACGGCAATTTCAGCATCCACGTCAACGTGTTCACCCACTTCAGGCAATTCAACATACACGATATCACCGAGCAAGTCTTGGGCATGGTGAGTAATACCCACAGTGATAGTGCCGTCTTCTTCTTGGCGTAACCATTCATGACTAGCCACATATTTTAAATCTGCTGGAATATTGCTCATAACTATTTTCCTCAAAGCAAAAGTAGGGGTGAAAATAAAAGGCTGTTAGCCAAGCAGTCACACTTGGCGCCTTTTTACTAAATATTTTTAAAAGCCTAATAATTTAACAAACATTTTAAAAGCTAAGTAATTTAATAAACTGAGTAACAAAAATTTGGTCGATACAATGTATATCGACCAAACTTAAAAACCAATTGAGCGGTTTAACCCATTCAACAAGTGAATCAGATTAAATAGCATTACACACAAAGTTATAATCACGACCTTGTGAGGTTACGGTTAACGCACCTTCTGCACCTTTAACGCCCCAATCATACATAGTAGTTTTGGTCGCATTTGACAAGGTATAGCGGTTACCCGAGCCTGATACATCTTGTTTTAACACCATCGCAGCTTGGTTTAGACTGAGCATGGGCGAGGTGATTTTTAAATTAGCGACATTGCTGCCGTTTTCTTTACCGTAGAACGCCACGACTTCAGTGTTGTTGTCACATTTAAAGGTTTGTGAATTTGCTTGAATTGCCAACACTTGAGACGGACTAGGCTGTGCTACTGGGGTTGAAGTACAGGCCGCCAAACTTGCCAAAAACGGTACAACAAAGAGTAATTTTTTCATGATTTTACCTTCTAAAGTAGGATGAATTTATTATCGGTTTTTCAAATTACGCCGACTAATTATTTGAATGTTGTTCATTAATAAGCGCTAAATCCATCATAACATGATAAAATCTTAGTTGAATTGTTTGTTGCCATTTCTAACAAACGGTAACGAAATGATACGTACTGGCGTCGGTGTACCCCGCAAATCAACCGTGGCTGCTGTATCCGTCGTCTTTGGAATACGGGCAATCGCAATCGATTGTTTTAGGCTTGGGCTAAAAGTGCCGCTGGTGATTACCCCAGTTTTGCCATTGTCTAGCGTGACCGTCATGCCTTCACGCAGTACCCCACGAGACTCTAGCACTAAGCCTACTTGCATGACGTCATTCCCCTCAGCAATCGCTTGGTCTTGTTTGGCTTGCATAGCCTCACGACCCACAAAATCCCGATCGTCTTTTACCGCCAACGTCCACGCCATACCGCATTCATACGGATTGATGGTTTCATCCATCTCATGGCCATACAAATTCATACCCGCTTCAAGACGTAATGTATCACGGGCACCTAATCCTGCTGGGGCGATGCCATGGTCTTTGAGTAAGGTAAAAAATGCTGAGGCTTGTGCTTGTGGCAAAATGACTTCAACGCCGTCTTCACCCGTGTAACCGGTACGCGCCACAAACCAATCTGCGCCTTCGATGTCGGTCAAGTCTTTGCCCACAAACGGTTTTAAGGTAGCTAGGCTATCAGCCCAATTTGGTTTGGCTTGGCTCAGTTTCTGCAAGGCATTAGGGCCTTGCACCGCAAGCATAGCAAGTTCTGGGCGCTCGGTAATGGTGACGGCAAAGTCTTTGGCGACTTTGTCAAACTGTGCCAAATCTTTATCACGGGTGGCAGCATTTGAGACGATACGGTACTCGGTCTCTGCATCGTTCATCCGGTAAACAATTAAGTCATCAATCACACCGCCGTTTTCGTTTAGCATGGCAGAGTAAAGCGCTTTACCGACAAATTTGAGTTTGGCGACATCATTGGCGAGCAGTTTTTGCAGGCAAGCTTTGGCATCTTTGCCGGCGATGTCAGTCACCACCATATGTGACACGTCAAACATGCCCGCATCGGTACGCACAACGTCATGTTCTTGAATCTGTGAACCATAATGGATAGGCAATTGCCAACCAGAGAAGTCAACGATTTTGCCGTTGCTATCGATATGGGATTGATAAAAAGGGGTGCGGTTTAAAGGCTTGTCTGTGGCTGACATGGCAAATCCTAGAGTGGATAAAAATCAAATAACGGCTTGATGGTTTATTTGATGTTTTAATAGCTTGGGATAAAACGCTAAAGCCAAACATCGCACATCAATAGAGCACTAAAACTAATCCAACCTGATGTCGGTAGCTATCAGCCCTATCTGTCCTGTTACCTGAGATTTTCAATCGACTTGTCAGCTTCTTACTTCTTATAGTATAGATAGACAAGTCAATCTTTTCCCCTTCGGTGGTATTGCAAAGCAATACACTCTCCAGATTTGTTGTGTTTTGATGCAGTGCATACGCCACTGCCAAAAATTACGATTCCAGTCCTTTTACCTGAGCGATTATAGGGTCTTTACGCCTTCGGTGATGGTTTTGGTATTTCATAATTTGATGAAAAACAAAACAACATTCTCTCCTGAAATCTTCGGTTATTATGCTGGGTTTTTAACTTTTTGACAAGCAAATTTGCACAGATTTTATGACCGCCTGATGTTTTGGCAATACTGCATTATGAGGATTATTGTGTTATAGCAAATAAAGCCAAAAGCAAGTATGATTAAAGCCATTGATGAACATGAAACTTTAAGTAGTCAAATAAAGTTAAAGTGTTTAAATAAAGTGCTTAAATAATTTTTTTGGTTCTAGGTTAAATTTTTGCGTGCTGACCCCATTAAAAGCAGAATAATTTAGCCTTTAACATTTTGAATATCTTTGAATATTAACCCCAAATACCAAAAATTTTTACCAAAATTTATTAAAAGTTATTATAAATGTCGGCGCTAACCTCGCTGAGTAAAAATTGGCTGATTGAGAACTGGTAGATGAGTTGGGTTGTTAGCTTATAAAGATAGCATGATAAAAGGAATAAAATAACGATGGACTTTATGAATATTTCGTTGATAGGCATTTTAACCAGTTTAGCCATGGGTGGTACGTTGCCCGATGATAGCAAAACCCAACAGCAAGTGGCGCAAGTGTCGACTCATATTTTGCCAAATATCGCAGGACAGTGGCAGCTGCGACTTGATAAAACCGACGCTGCGCAGCCAAGTTGCCAAGAGCGGTATAATTTTGGGCGCGATCAGCAATTTATCGGTTCAAGCGGTCAGGAGTTTACGTACGGCAAATATTTGTACGCTGACACAGGGGATGGTTTGCCTGCACTAGCGATTCAGACCCAATATGATAACAATGCAACAGACTGTTCCGGCAATCGCGTTGACCAGACCGGCGATATTTTGGTTGCTTATGTCAAACAACAAGGTGAGCAAATGCAGTGGTGCAAGGATAGTAAAGGCACCCGATGTGATATGACATTGCAGCGTGTATTGCCCTAAATTTTTTTACTTTTTCTCTCTACATCCCATAGCACTTGCAAGATTTGCCAGTGCTATTATCCTCTTTAAAACTTGCAACTAGTGTCAAATACTTATGATTCCACCTTTTTCAAGTGCCAATTCGCAGCAACGTCTGATTAGTCCGATGGGGCGTTCAGAAGACCAAAATGACAATAATATTCGTCCAGCGTTACTCGCTGAATATATCGGTCAGCCTGTGGTCAAAGAACAAATGGGCGTGTTTATCAACGCGGCATTATCGAGAAAAGAAGCGCTCGACCATACCTTGATATTTGGACCGCCTGGACTGGGTAAAACCACACTCGCCAACATTATCGCCCGTGAGATGGGCGGTAATTTGCGCTCGACGTCTGGTCCTGTGCTTGAACGCGCGGGTGATTTGGCAGCGATGCTGACCAATTTAGAGCCTGGTGATGTGCTGTTTATTGATGAGATTCACCGTTTAAGCCCGATGATTGAAGAAATCTTGTATCCTGCGATGGAAGATTTTCAGCTTGATATTATGATTGGCGAAGGACCTGCTGCACGCTCTATAAAGCTTGATTTGCCGCCTTTTACTTTGGTGGCTGCGACCACGCGAGCAGGTTTGTTGACCTCGCCACTGCGCGATAGATTTGGTATTGTACAGCGATTAGAGTTTTATAATGTGGAGGACTTAACGACCATTGTCACAAGATCGGCTGGATTACTTAACGTGCCTATGACCAAAGAAGGGGCAGTCGAAGTCGCTAGACGGTCGCGCGGTACACCGCGTATTGCCAATCGGTTGCTACGCCGCGTACGTGATTATGCCCAAGTTAAAGGCGATGGCACCGTCACCGCTGAAATTGCGCATAGCGCACTCGATATGCTGGCAGTTGATAAACGCGGGCTTGATAATCTTGATAGACGTTATCTTGAGATGCTAGAAGAGCGTTTTAATGGCGGACCTGCGGGGGTTGAGTCGATTGCGGCGGCTTTGGCAGAAGATAGAGGCACGCTTGAAGATGTGATTGAGCCGTATCTGATTCAGCAAGGTTATATCGTACGCACCGCACGGGGGCGGATGTTGACTTAGTTTTTTGAATTTTTGGAGTGACAAACAAAAACCCCTTACATTTTGTAAGGGGTTTATGTTTTTCAAAGATTAATAGACCAATTATTAGTTGTTAGCTGAGAATGAGCAATAAGGCAGCATTGTAGAACTGACTAAAGTACCAAATGGACTTAGCGTATTAGGACGAATACCTTTATTGTCTTCAGTAATCACATCGTCATCAAGAACAGGGAGACTAATATCACGTTCCTGAGAGAATTCACTACCATCAACTTTTGTCGTCACGCGAACTGTCGCTGTCAACCACTGGGCATATTCTTTAGCATAACGGATACTAAAGTCTAACTTACCTGTGGCATCAGTTTTGACAGTTTGGGTGCTAAGAATTTGCGTACCATTCGGGGCTAATACGGTAATTGGATTTATTGGTGTGAGCAAACCATCACCGTTATAGTCTTCAGCAATAGCAAAATCTATCTTACCATTGTTATTTAAATCTTCTCCAGCATCTAACTGACCGTTTCCATTTAAATCTTCACTTCTATCTAAAGTAGCATTACCATTAAAGTCTTCTGAAAGACAGCTGAAAAATCCATTGATTGTACTACCACCCATAAAGGATTGTCTTATCCATTTTGCAGGTACTTCAGGCACAGCAGGCACAGTAACCACACCGTCTTTATCAGTCACGGCTGGTATACCTGCAACTTTAGGTATAAATTTCCACATCCCCACACCATAGGTTTTTGGTACAACTGAGATGGAAACTTCTTGGTTGACGGCAGGTTGACCAATGCTGTTATTGATAAAGATAGAGCCAGCGCGGATATAGTATATATTATCTGTAGTAGGTGCCACTTTGTCGGCAAACGCAAAACCAATCCATGCAGAGAAGTTTTGCACGGTGAAGGTGGTGGTTTGCGGTTGAACGCCCGTGACAGGTAAATAACTATTGCCTAATTTAACGGATTTCACCGCCGTGCTTATTTTAACGCCATTGACTGGAGTAGCATTTTTACCTGCAAAGTAGCTAACCACTGCATTACCAGACGCATCGGTTAATGCTGTACCTGAAGATAATTTGCCGCCTGATGCATCTTCAACTGTTGAGAATTCAACCAAGGCATTTTTAACAGGGGCATCGTTGATGTCTCTTACCGAAGCAATGATTTTGGTTTCACCGTTGACACTCACTGTGGTATTGGTAACTTGTACCAATAATTTGGCGACTTTGTCAGTGATGTAAGTAATATCTTGCTCAAGTTGTTTGGCACCATTATATTCTACGGTTAACGTCGCGACACCCGGCGATTTTGATTGGATGTTATTAAATACCGCTTGACCATTTTGGGCAGCTACTAACACGCGAGTTTCACCGTTGGTGCCAAGGGTGCCTTTATTGGTGGTCAAGTAAATAATAGTACCATCAGCCACGGTCGATGGTAGGTCGACGGTGACAGTGGTAGGCGTTTCTACCTTGATTTCATTGTTGATAGCAGTTTGATTGTTTTGAGAAACTTTCAAACTCAGATTGGTTGCAGTGACTTTGGTCAATGTGCCTAAGCTGAAAGGTTGAGAAGTCAAAGTGGCATTGGCATTGGTAATTCTTGCCTGCAAATCAAAGGTGCTATCGGTCGCTGCCCCTAATTGTTGGCTATTGACGGTAAAGGTAAATTTGCCATTGGAATCAGTATTTACCATCGGAACAGTCAACGCCGCACCGTCTTTTAATAGCTGAATCGATTGATTGGCGATAGGGCGACCATTACCATCGACAGCCACACCAGATACAGTGATAGTATCAGTCAGGCTATCAGTAATCACCGACTTGGAGATGAAACCATCCTTGATGGACGTACCCGTTACAGTGAAATCAATGGTTTGCTCAGTTTGTTGATACACACCATCATTCACAATGACACGTACTTTTGCGCTATGGTCAAGTTTTGAAACCAGCCCAATATCACTTTGTACCAAATCTACTTGTACAAAACCATTGGCATCGGTCACTAGATTCGATGCTTTATTAAAAGTAATACCTTTATTGATACCTTCTAAGATTTGCAGTTGGACTGGCACACCCGCTTTAATGCCGCCATTAGTATCAGTAACTTTAATACCTAGAGTAGATGTATCGGTTGCCGTTCTTAGAATAGTTTTTGATGGACTAACAAATAATTTATACGCTTGTGTATTTGCATTGCTTGTCGCACCGCGGACGGTAGTAGTACCCACAGACACACCAGATTGGGCAGTGACGACTAAACCATTTTGTAAAGCAGTCGTTGCCTTGGCAAGGTCTTTGATTTCAACTTCAATGGTTGCTTCACCATTGGCGTTGGTATTCACAACCGCACCTGTGTTATTGACCAAGCCAGAATCCGTTGGAACTTTGAAGCTGACTTGCGCATTTGGCACGACGGCGCCGTTTTTATCTATTGCAAGCGCTGTGACTTTAACTTTTGAGCCAATAGCCAATTGAATTGCTGAATCACTGGTTAATAGCAATGAGTTGACGCTATTGGCCGTAATCGCTTCTTGGGTTCTTAAGGTGACCGTTGAGCTAGTGATAGCACCAGCAGATGCCTTAAATGATAGTCCACTAGTTTGCAAGTAGTATTTTTGGTCTGGGGTGAGCGCACCGACTTTTAAAGTTAATACCGCTTCACCATTGGCATTGGTGGTTGCCTGAAGTGGGGTGGTATTAGTTATACCCGTTGCAGCTGCCGCATCCAATAGCGTAAAGCTGACAGGCATGTTCGCTAGGCTGAAATTTTTGGCATCACGCACTTGGGCAGTTACGTTGATTGTATCACCATTATTGGTAGTTAGCGTATTAACATCTGTAACCAAATTGACTTTAGCAATGTCATTCACTGTCGGTTGTGAGGGAGTTTTGGTGAGAGGTACATTGAGTGTTTGTGTTACATTACCGTTAGATGCGGCTTTTACCATATAGCCACTTGCAATCAATTTTTCCGCTTTGGCTGGGTCTATCACGCGTAAGCGGATATAAGCCGTACCCTTAGGAATAATTACCGCTCGCTCGCCAATCATCGGCTCTACAGGCGCAGCGACTTCACTGGTCAATACTGTAGAAGGCGATAAGCTCACAATGCCAGTGGTTGTCGGGTCTGGTAGGTTGAAAGTAACAGGCGCATTGGTAACAGCACCGTTTTGGGCATCGACTGTGTGAGCCATCACAATAAACTCATTGCCTTGGCTCAATACGACTGGCGTATTTGGGAAATTCTCTAAGACCACTTTATCAATGCTCACTTCATTGACAGCTTTGGCTTTTAGCGTGATTTCACCTGTAGCACCACTTGGGGCAGTGACTTTAACTTTTAGACCATTTTGTAGATAGGCTTTTTGGCTAGCGGTTAATAAGTTTTTGACTTCTAAATCGATACTGGCTTCGCCTTTTTCGTCCGTTTTCACGGTTGTGCCGGTGATGTTAAAGACATTAGTCAACGCTGGATCTGGGATACTAAATGTCAAATCACTTGCAGGGACACCGCCAAAGTTACCATTCAATGCAGAAGCAGTCACATGGACTTTAGAGCCTGCCATCATCAAGATATCATCTCTATCAGCGGTGACAGCAATAGAGGTAACCACGCTATCAATCCCTGCATCTCTAGCAGAGAGTTTAATTGGATTAATTTTGGTGCCATTTGGTACTGTTGCGTTGACTACTAAACCATTAGTAAGTAGATAATTACGCTGGCCAGCGGATAAAGCGTCAATACGTAGCTTGATAACGGCTTTGCCTTGCGTATCGGTAGTAACCGTTGACCCTGATAAATTAGCAATACCCGTTGATTCCAACCCTGGCAATGAGAAAGTGACAGGTACTTTGCTCAATGGACCCTGATTGGCATCTGCTACCGTCGCAGTAATATCAAAGGTAGTACCCACGGTCAAATCGAAAATATTATTAGATAAACTACTACTCAATGCACCTTGTTTGACTAATGCAATGTTAGCTTCGACTGGCACTGCTGAAGGATCGATGCCTTTTAGGGTGATATTGCCTTTAACGTCAGTTGGTGTCGTGTTCATGGTATTCTTAGAAACCGCTTGGATGCTGATACCGTTTTGAATCAGGTAGTCTTTGGCAGCTGTCGATTTGACTTCTAGCTCAATCGTGGCTTCACCACTGGCATTGGTGGTGATATTTGAGGTATCAGAAACTGCATACACACCCGATACGGATGGGTTAGTTAGCAGATTGAATTCAACAGGTGCGCCGCCAATACCAGTATTATTACCATTGAGTACTGACGCAGTCACAGTGAAGCGTTCGCCAATTTTGATATTAAATGGATTAACGGGTGAGGTTAATTTGACCGATTTGACATCAAGGCGTTTGACACTGGTATCCACGCCTTTTAATGTTAAGGCAGGTGCAGCTTTACCGTTAGATGTGGCATTGATGGTAAAACCGTTAAGCAAGGCTTGTTTCTGCGCATCGGTGAGGGACTGTACTTGCAGCGTAATAGTCGCTTGACCTTGAGCATTTGTAGTGATAGTAGAAGGTGATAAACTCACCACACCATATTGAGTCACACTTGGCAAATTAAAAGTCACGGGCACATTCGCAAGTGCGCCATTTTGTCCATCTAAGGCTGTTGCTGTGATAGTAAACTGCGTACCAGTAGTTAAGGCAATAGCAGAAACATTAGAGGCTAATGTTAACTTACTGACTAATGCCTCGTTGACTTGTTTACCTATTACAGTTGCTTGACCGATAGCACCATTAGCTGAAACTGCTTGAATCTTAATGCCACTAAGTAGGGCCGCTTTTTGAGCCTCTGTTAACGTAGACTTGATTTCAAGCTCAATCACAGATTCGCCTTTAGCATCGGTTTTAACCGTTGAGCCAGTTATATTGTAAAGACCAGTGGTCGCTGGGTCAGGAAGACTAAAGGTTAAATTGGTATTGGCAATACCACCAAAGTTTTTATCAAGTGCAACGGCGGTGACTTTCACCTTACTCCCCGCTGCCATTAAGATACTGTCACTGTCAGCGGTCATAGATACAGATTTAACTAGAGTATCAACACTGGTGACTTGCTTAGCTGTCAATTTAAGTGGGTTGATCTTAGTACCATTTGGTACTGTCGCATTGACTACTAAGCCATTCGCCAATAAATAGTTACGCTGGTCAAGCGTTAATGAAGCGATTTCCAAATTAATGGTTGCTTTGCCTTGTGCATCGGTAGTAACCGTTGATCCCGATAGATTGGCGACACCTGTTTGCTCAAGTCCAGGTAAGCTAAAGGTGACAGGAACACCGCTTAAAGCACCCTGTGTAGCATCTGCAATGTTTGCAGTCACTGAGAAGCTATTACCCACTGTTAAATCAAAGCTATTGCTTGGAGTAGTGCTAGATAATGTCGCTTGAGCCACTTTTGTAGTATTAGCACTAACCGTTGGATCAACCCCTAATACTTTAATCGATCCTGACACATCTACCGGTGTGGTACCCATAGTGTTTTTAGCGATCGCAGTGATACTTATGCCTTGGCTTAATAAGCGTGCTTTCGCCGCTTCAGATTTAACTTCTAACTCAATGGTCGCTTCGCCGCTAGCATTAGTGATGATGTTAGAGGTGTCAGAAACGGCATACACACCCGTAACGCTTGGGTCTTCGAGTTTAAACTGAACAGGTGCGCCGCCAATACCTGTGTTATTACCATTGAGTACTGACGCAGTCACGGTAAAGCGCTCACCGGTTTTAACATTAAATTTACTGATTGGACTGTTAACTTTTACCGCTTTAATATCGAAACGTTGAATTGATGTATCCACGCCTTTTAATGTTAAGGCAGGTGCAGCTTTACCGTTAGATGTGGCATTGACGGTAAAACCGTTAAGTAATGCTTGTTTCTGCGCATCGGTGAGTGATTCTACTTCAAGGGTAATCACCGCACGACCTTGACTGTCAGTAACAACCGTTGATGGCGATAAGCTTGCTACCCCAGAAGCCGCTCGGCTTGGTAAGTTAAAGGTCACAGGGGCATTGCTAACAACACCTTTTTGGGCGTCGAGCACCGTTGCCGTGACTTTAAATTGTGAGCCGACTGTCAGTGCAATAGCAGTGACGTTGGCACTCAAATCTACACTACTGACTGCTGCCTCATTGACCGCTTTACCGAATAAGGTCACGATACCTTGTTTGCCATTGGCTGAGGTGACCGTGACGGTGATGCCGCTTTGTAACGCAGCTCTTTGGGCAGCGGTGAGGGCAGCTTTGATACCCACGTCAATGATAGCTTCACCTTTGGCATCGGTAGTGACGGTTGAATTGCCTAGGTTATAAATGCCAGTGGTGGCAGGATTTGGTAGGCTGATGTTTAGGGTTTGGTTAGCGAGCCCACCGAAGGTCTTGTCAAGGGCGATAGCATTTAGTTGCACTTTGCTACCTGCCGCCATCAAGATGTTATTGCTGTCGGCAATGACTGATACGCTATTAACCAAGGTGTCAGGCGCGACCACTTGTTTGGCATTAAGCTTGAGCGGGGTAATGGCGGTGCCATTTGGTACAGTGGCATTGACCGTAAAGCCGTTCTTTAATAAGTATTCACGCTGAGTAGCAGATAGTGAGGTGATCTCTAAGCTAATGGTCGCTTTACCTGTGGCATCACTGGTAACGGTCGAACCCGATAGATTGGCAATACCGGTTTGTTCCAACCCTGGTAGGTTAAAGGTCACTGGAACACCCGCTAATTTACCGTTGTTGGCATCAGATACATTGGCGGTAAGGGTAAAGGTGTTGCCTACGGTTAAGTCAAAGGTGTTGTTGACGGCACTGGTGGTGAGATTGGCTTGAGCGACTTTTGCGATATTTACGTTGGTAACAGGTTCCATACCTTGCACTGTTAATACAGGGCTCGTCACTACCTTGGCAACACCGCTAACAGTATTGATGCTACTAGCGGTGATATTGACGCCTTTACCCCATGCTCTGGCTTTTGCAGGGTCTTTGACTTCAAGCTCAAGGATGGCTTCACCGCTGGCATTGGTGATGACGTTTGAGGTATCAGAGACGGCATATACCCCGGTGATGCTTGGGTCTTGCAAGGTAAATTGAACAGGGGCACCACCCACGCCTGTGTTGGCGGTGTTGAGCGCTGACGCGGTGACGGTGAAGCGTTCACCTACTTTGTAACTAAAGTTGTTAAATGATTTGGTTAAGTTGACTTTGTTGACGTCAAGTTTTGAGGTGGTATCCACGCCTTTTAACGTCAAGGCAGGTGCAGTTTTGCCGTTTGAGGCCGCATTGATGATATATCCCGCTAACAGCAGTTTTTTCTGTGCGTCAGTTAGGGATTTGATTTGTAAGGTGATGGTAGCTTCACCTTTGTCATCTGTCAATACCGTGGATGGTGATAGGCTGGCTACACCCGATGCTGAGAAAGTCGGTAAATAGAAAGTCACTGGGGCATTTTTGATCACACCTTTTTGGTCATCGAGCACGGTTGCACGCACTTGCACTTGTTCGCCTAGCGTCAAGGACATGCTAGGGGGTATCGGGTTGCCCGCTGCATCAAATAAGGTGAGATCAACACTGCTGACCGAAACTTCATTGGCGGCTTTGGCGACAAGGTTAATCACGTTTTGCTTGCCGTTGGCAGCTGTTACGGTGACATCTAACCCTTTTAATAGCTCATTTTTTTGGGCAGTGGTTAAGGTTGATTTGACTTCAAGCTCAATGACTGCCTCGCCTTTGGCATCGGTGGTGATGGTTGAGCCACTCAGATTATATACCCCAGTTTTCACAGGGTTGGGGATGGTGACGTTTAGTTGTTGCCCTGCAATGGCGCCAAAACTCTTGTTAAGGGCAACGGCAGTGATTTTAACCTTACTACCAGCCGCCATAATAATGTTGTTGTTATTGTCGGCGGTCAGTGCGATTGATTCAATGGTATTGTCGACCACCACGGTATTTTTGGCGGCAATCTTAAGTGGGGTGATACTTGCAACATTCGCGACATTAGCTTTTACTACAAAGCCACTATTCAATAAGTAAGCACGTTGAGCCGCTGACAAAGAGATAATTTTAAGATTAATCGTCGCTTGACCATTGCTGTCGGTATTGACCGTGGAGCCCGATAAATTCGCAATACCGCTGCTTTCAAGGTCAGGTAATACAAAGCTGACAGGTACGTCCGAGAGCTTGCCGCCATTGCTATCAGTCACTGCCGCACTGACAGAGAAAGTAGTGCCGACCGTAAGATCAAATGGGTTAATCGTTGACACTAACGACGCTTTGCTGGCTTTTGCCACATTGGCACTGACCGTCGGATCAATACCAAGAACACTCAAACTACCTGCCACATTCGTCGCTGTCGCACCCATGGTGTTTTTGGCGGTGGCAGTGATTTTAACGCCTTGGCTAAGTAAACGGGCTTTGGCCGCTTCAGATTTAACTTCTAACTCAATGGTCGCTTCGCCGCTAGCATTAGTGATGATGTTAGAGGTGTCAGAAACGGCATACACACCCGTAACGCTTGGGTCTTCGAGTTTAAACTGAACAGGTGCGCCGCCAATACCTGTGTTATTACCATTGAGTACTGACGCAGTCACGGTAAAGCGCTCACCGGTTTTAACATTAAATTTACTGATTGGACTGTTAACTTTTACCGCTTTAATATCGAAACGTTGAATTGATGTATCCACGCCTTTTAATGTTAAGGCAGGTGCAGCTTTACCGTTAGATGTGGCATTGATGGTAAAACCGTTAAGCAAGGCTTGTTTCTGCGCATCGGTGAGTGACTTAACTTCTAGGACAATAATCGCCTCACCTTTATCATCAGTCAGCACAGTGGATGATGATAAACTTGCAACGCCAGTGGTTGCAAAATCTGGCAAATTAAATGTTACTGGAGCATTTTTGATAACACCACGCTGTGCATCTAACACAGTAGCTTTAACTTTAACTTGGCTACCAATAATAAGAGGTATATTGTCACCCGTTAAGGTTACACTACTGACAGAGACCTCATTAACTGCTTTTGCCGCAAGTTTAATATCACCCCGTTTACCATTTTGCGAGGTGACTGTGATATTTAGACCGCTGGTTAAGGCTTGTTTTTGAGCCTCTGTTAGAGGTGACTTAACTTCTAAATCAATAACTGCTTCACCTTTCTCATCCGTTGTGATTGTAGAGCCACTGAGATTGTAGACTCCTGTTAAGGATGGGTTAGGAATGTTTACTGTTAGTACCTGACCTTTTAGACCACCAAAATTTTTGTCTAGTGCAACCGCAGTTACTTTCACGTGACTACCTGCTGCCATGATAATGTTGTTGCTATCAGCGGTCACTGAAACTGTTTCCACCGTAGCAGGTGTAGCAACGTCCTTGGCTGAAATTTTTAATGGGGCGATGGTCGTGCCATTAGGTACAGTTGCTTTAACCACTAAACCATTGGTTGCTAGATAGCTACGTTGGGTAGCCGTTAATGATTTAATCTCTAGGTTAATTACTGCTTCACCATTAGAATTGGTAGTTACGGTAGAGCCTGACAGATTAGCAATACCTGTTTGATCAAGTGCAGGTAACACAAAGCTAACAGGTACACCGTCTAATTTACCGTTACTTGCATCTGCAATAACCGCAGTCACGCTAATTTTGTTACCTACTGCTAGCTCAAAGGGATTGACACTTGATACTAGTAATGCTTTGCTGACTTTTGCGACATTATTACTAACGGTTGGATCTACACCTAACACCGTAGTAGCACCTGTTACATCTATAGCAGTAGTACCTTGAGTGTTTTTAGCCGTGGCTTTAATAGTTACACCTTTGGTTAGTAGTAACTGTTTTGCCGCTTCTGATTTTACTTCAAGTTCAATACTGGCTTCACCTTTAGCATTGGTGATAATGTTAGAGGTGTCAGAAACCGAATAGATGCCTGTTAATGCAGGATCATCAAGGGTAAATTGAACCGGCGTACCCCCAATACCAGTGTTATTACCATTCAGTACTGAAGCAGTCACAGTAAAGCGTTCGCCGATTTGTACGTTAAACTTGGTAACTGGGCTGGTGACTTTAACCGCTTTAACATCAAAGCGCGTGATTGGATCAACACCTTTTAAGGTTAATGGCGTGGCTTGTTTGCCATTTGAAGTTGCATTGATGGTAAAGCCACTCAATAATGCTTGTTTCTGTGCATCAGTCAATGATTGTACCTGCAAGGTGATGATAGCTTGACCTTGCGCGTTAGTAGAAATTGTAGAAGCAGATAAACTTGCTACACCATAACTTGCCAATGAAGGCAAGCTAAAGGTAACTGGTGCATTGGCAATGACGCCGTTTTGCGCGTCGTTTACGGTAGCTGTTACTGTGAATTGCGAGCCGACAGTTAATGGGATATTGTTAACATTTGAGGTCAAGGTAACACTATTAGCGACTACGTCATTGACAGATTTAGCAGTAAGTTTAATCTGACCAGTTTTGCCATTAGCCGATGTGACATTCACAATAAGACCGTTTGCCAATGCTTGTTTTTGGGCTGCGGTCAACGTTGATTTTACTTGTAAGGTGAGCGTGGCTTCACCTTTTGAATCAGTGGTAATCGTTGAGCCTGTAATATTGAATACGCCCGTAGCTGATGGGTTTGGAATTGTAACCGTTAGAGTTTGATTCGCCAATCCACCAAAATTTTTGTCTAATGCCATGGCTGTGATTTTGACAGTACTGCCTGCAGCCATCAAGATATTATCACTATCTGCTATTACTGAAATTGAGTTAATATCAGTTTCGCTAGAAACTTGTTTTGTGTTAAGTTTTAGTGGACTGACTGGTGTGCCATTAGGTACAGAAGCATTAATTTGCAAACCATTTTTTAATAAGTAATCGCGCTGCGTGGCATTAAGTGAACTAATTGATAAATTGATGGTTGCTTTACCTTCACTATCTGTCTTGACGGTTGAGCCCGACAGATTGGCAATACCCGTTTGATCTAGTCCAGGCAAGGTAAATGTCACTGGCACGTTTGCTAACGCGCCTTGTCCCGAATCTACCACATTGGCAGTCACGGTAAAGGTATTGCCGACTGTTAAATCAAAGGTATTATTGGCAGCCGTCGTTGATAGACCAACTCGTGCGACTTTGGCGATATTACTGTCGACGGTTGGGTCTACGCCATATAGTTTTACGCTGCCAGTGACAGGTACTGGGGTAGTGCCAGTAGTATTTTTTGCAGTGGCTGTGATATTAATGCCCTGTGACAATAGTTTGGCTTTAGCAGCTTCAGATTTTACTTCAAGCTCGATGGTCGCCTCGCCACTGGCATTTGTTACGACATTAGAGGTATCAGAAACCGCATAAACACCTGTCGCACTTGGGTCATCAAGTTTAAATTGGACAGGTACACCACCTAGACCAGTATTTGAACTATTTAACACTGAAGCAGTCACTGTGAATTTTTCACCAACTTGTACATTAAAGTTAGGCTTTGGTGTCGTTAGATTGACCTTTTGCACATCTAGCTTAGTCGTCGTACTACCTTGCTCGACTCCCTTTAAATTAATAGTATTAGATGCAACACTACCTGTTCTCGCAGTTGAGTTAATGGTTAATCCAGTATTTAACAGATAACTTATTTGTTCATTTGACAAGGATTTGAGCTCTAACTCTAAATTTGCTTCACCTCTGTCATTGGTTAACACACTTAAATTACTATTAGCAAAAATACCACTAAGAACTGAATTTCCAATATTAAAATCGATGGTCGTGTTCGGAATGATATTATTGTCTTTATCCACTGCTAATGCCGTAACATTAATTTTCGTACCTTTTACCAACGTGATATTTTGGCTATCGCTAATTAATAGTAAATTAGTGACAGTCACGGTAGGGGTTGGGGTCGTCGTACTAACATCGGTGCCTTTAAGGGTTTTACTTGTTGAAACTTTACCTACTGTGGTAGTCACAACCAAACCATTTTGTTTTAAATAGTTTTTTTGATCATTGGTCAAAGACTTAATATCAAGTTTGATAACCGCTTTACCCGTGTCATCAGTGACTAAATTTGGACTAATTCCACTAAACACGCCTGTTACGCTTGGGTCTGTAATCTGAACGCTTACCGGTACACTAGCAACACCGATATTGTTACTGTTTAAGGCGTAGACAGTTAACTCTACACTATCGCCAACATTCATATAAAAATCAGAACTGGTACTGACTAATTGAACTTTCTTCACACTGGCAAGATTGGTCGTAGTGGTCGAATCTGTACCGGTGCTTGGATTGGTGACACTGACCGTACCTGTTTTCACAGGCGGCGGCAATGTATCATTACCGCCACCACCGCCACAACCCGCGAGGGCAAGTGCGGTCGTCAATGCAGAGAGTTGAAAGGACTTGATTAGGTTGGTAGAGATAGCCATAAAGTTATCCTAGAGACATTAAGTAAGACTGCTAAATAAATTGATAGGGATAAAAAAATTACCAATTTTTCGATGAGCAAAAAATGTTACGTGATTGATGCTAAAATATAATTTTTGATGCTATCTACTTTACTAATTTTGCACAAAAGTTACAACAAATTCTAATCATAATTTGATGAATTTAATCGTATTGAAATTATAAAGTATCAACAAGATTTCTAAATTTAACGCTATTTTTTTAGAGGGAGTATATAGAAATTGCCCTATATCCACGATATTGCTAAAAACTCACTAACCACCCAATGCCCAAAAATGTAAACTAAGTGATAAAGTATGCTGTCAAAAAATCTTTCCACAACTTGTAATATCATTGACCATATATCGCTATATCATTTTTGGGCAAACACTCTACCATCAGTGCTGCCAATAGTAGCAGATGGTTCACACCTATCAATTTGTTATCTAAAAAAAGTGGTGCCTGAGCTATTAAAAGTCGTGCTTTATCAGTTATCGGCAAAAATTCAGCAAAATCCGTCGTTAACCCCTCAAAATTTGGCGCAGGTAACAGATGAGTATGATTTTGTTTTAGAATTATTGGTTACTTTAGTTACAAAAAAATTCATTGAAAACGGCAGCAATTTTGTAACTCTAAAACAACTGTCTAAAAATAGTCCATCGATTTTTGAGCAGTGGTTTGACGATGAAACCCAAAAAACCATGATTGCTGGCGTGCTACTGGAAAAAACCCATCTGCCTTTAGATAACCTGTTAACTATCTGGCAAACCATCACTGCATTGGCGGTGATAAATTTGGCAGATATAATAAGTTCACTACAAAACACCATAGACTCAGCGCAGATTACTGAGTGGCTTGCGATGCAGCCCGTTTTTTTTATGTCACCAGAAGATACGGGGCTGATAAATGCAGTGAATTTTAAACGTGCTGTCAGTTTTCAAGCAATGCAGCAACAGCAATTAAAATGGTCACAAATTCAAAATATTGCGGACTTGCCTGTCTATCAACAGCATATTGTCCAGCAAATGACTATTTATAAAGCGTCCAATTTTTTTAACATCGCGCCAATAGCCATCCCGCATGCTCACTTCGATCAACATGTGATTTCAAAAGGCATCCGGCAAATAAATAAAGCGGTGAGGTCAAACACACAAACAGCCCCTTCAGCTAGCAATATTTTTGCCAAACCGCAAGTTCGCAAACCCGCTCGTTGGATAGATAAGCTACAAAACCATTGGATTGCGACAGCCACCGTATTTTCTGTCGCCGTTTTTGGCGGGGTAGGCGCGTTGGTGAGCGTCAAAGATAAGCCTGCCGTCACCCAACCCTCAGCAAAAATGTCAGTGGCAAACCCAGTTTATCGTGATGTGGCGATAGTAAAAGTCGCTTCGACACCGAGCACAGTGACCAATGAGATGACTACAGCTGAGCATCACAAGAAACACGATAAATCTAAGTCATTGGATGAAAAGCCTTCGGTACAATCTGAAAAAGCGCGAGCTATGAAAAAATCTGATAAACAAGAGGAAAGCAAAAAAGCGGAAAGCAAAAAAGACCGCAAAAAAAATACCAACGATGATACCAAAGCCGATGGTAAGAATGAGGCTAAACAAGACCAAAAGAAAAAAGCTAGCTCATCTAAAGTCGACAGTCAACAATCTGAAAAAACTTCTAGTACCACCAAAAAATCTAAGGCTAAGGACAAAGCGGTAAAAGAAAAATCGCCAAAAGAAAAAGACAAGTCACCATCATCAAAAACCGCCCCTGACAAAAAATCGGTCAAAAAGCCCGACGATAAGGCTAATAATAAAACAGATAAAAAACCTAGCAATAAATCCAAAATCCATTAACACCGTTATTAAAACGACATAAACTGACGTATTATTTGTCAGTGTACTTGGCTTGCGAATATTTTCATGTCGTTTTTTGCCTAAAACTGCTATGATGCACAAGTTTTTCAACGCTTCAATTATCGGTTTTTGACGTTGTTTTTTTTAAGGCACTCTCAAAACTGTTCGAGGAAATCATGAGCGCAGCGACTGCACCTATCAATACTTTTACTATTACTGCCCCTGATGACTGGCATATTCATTTACGGGACGGGCAGGCGCTTGCTACGACGGTGCCACATGCCGCTGCCAATTTTCGCCGCGCTATTTGTATGCCAAATTTGGTGCCGCCCGTCAAAACAGCCGCTGATGCTATCGCTTATCGTGAGCGTATTTTGGCGCAAGTGCCCAACGACAGTATCTCCCAGCAATTTGAGCCATTGATGACGCTTTACTTGACCGAGTCACTGACAGCAGAAGACATCGAAACCGCCGTTGATTCAGGTGTAGTAAAAGCAGTCAAGTTATATCCTGCAGGTGCGACCACCAATTCTGCGGATGGGGTAAGCCATATCAATCATTGCACCGATGTATTTGCCAAGATGGAAGCGTTGGGTTTGCCGCTTTTGGTACATGGTGAAGTGACGCACCACCATATTGATATTTTTGACCGTGAAAAACGCTTTATTGATGAAGTGATGGTCAATCTCATTGATAAATTTCCAAAATTAAAAATCGTCTTTGAGCACATCACCACCAGTGATGCCGCTGACTTTGTGTTGTCACAGGGCAAAAATGTCGCAGCGACGATTACCCCGCAGCATTTACTGTTTAATCGTAATCACCTGCTGGTGGGCGGCATTAAACCACATTTTTATTGCTTGCCGATTTTAAAACGCCAAAGTCACCAAAAAGTATTACTTGATGTAGCAACCAGTGGCAATCCCAAATTCTTTATTGGCACTGACTCTGCGCCCCATGCGACTCATACTAAGGAAAATGCTTGCGGTTGTGCAGGCTGTTATAGTGCATCGATTGCGCTGCCTTTGTATGCACAAGCCTTTGAAAGCGTGGGCAAACTTGATAAGTTAGAAGGCTTTACCAGTATTCACGGGGCAAAATTTTATGGCTTACCTATCAATAGTGATAAAGTCACCTTGGTGCGTGAAGCATGGCAAGTCCCCGAGCATTATCCTTATCTTGACGGTAAAGATTTGACCCCGCTGATGGCTGGACAAACGCTGGACTGGAAAGTGATGCCATTTAATTTAGCCGTATGATTTTTAATCCTTTATTTTTTCTGTTTTTTCCGCAAGGTAACGTATGACCGCCACAACTGAACCCATGACTATTGCCAACCGTTTTCGCAATTACTTGCCCGTGGTGGTGGATGTAGAGACAGCAGGGTTCAATCCAAAAACCGATGCCTTGCTTGAGATTGCCTGTATTCCAATTTTGATGGATGATAGCGGGCGTTTTTACCCAGGTGAGGCGGTCAATGCCCATATTGAGCCGTTTGAAGGGGCAAATCTTGAAGCTCGTGCTCTGCAATTCACCGGCATCAATCCCCACAGCCCGATGCGAAAAGCCATTGCTGAAGATGAAAAAACCGCCATTCGCCGTATTTTTAAATATTTAAAAACGGTGCGCCAATCGACCCAATGTACCAAGTGTATTTTGGTGGGGCACAATGCGCATTTTGACCTCAGCTTTCTAAATGCTTTAATTGAGCGTACCAATAGCAAAAATCAAAGCCAATTTCACCAGTTCTCCGTGTTAGATACCGTCACCTTATCCGCGCTTGCGTTTGGTCAAACGGTACTGGCGAGAGCGTGTAAACTCGCTGGACTAGAATTTGATGGTAATGAAGCGCATTCTGCGTTATATGACACCCAAAAAACGGCTGAATTGTTTTGTTATATCTTAAATAATTATCCGCTGCTGACGCCAAACTTGGCGAGCGATGAGGCTAATGATGATGAGCATAAGAGTGATGGGCGTCAGGATAGCGATGACGAGGCCATACTAGTGCTATCTGACGACCCGACTGATGGCTAAATTTTTTGGTAGTGGTTTGGATGTTTAACCTTGTTTAATACCCAAATCACGGCATTCATCCAAATCTTTAAACTTTAACTGCTACAAATATCAGTATCATGAATATAATCAGCGCCGCAGTCGCAAGCGTCATTTTTTTGCCATAGCTAGTATCTTCGCGTTGGGTTTGCTTTAGTAATGACAGGGTGGCAATACCTTGCGAAATACGCATGGCGTCAGGGTGACCATGTGCCGCAGCCAGCTCTAGCCAGTATTTGCCCATCTCGCTATCTTGCTCGACCCCATGTCCTGCATAGTAGAGTTTACTGAGTAATTTCTCCGCACGATTATCATGCTGCGAGGCTGCTTGTTGCAACAGTAGCAAAGCTTGTTGGGAGTTTTGAGAAATCTTGAGTAAGTGATTGCCTTCAAATAGCCACAGCGCTTGGCGCAGTAATGCATCAGTAAGACCATTCTCGGCAAATTTATCAATCACTTGTACGGCTTTTGCCAAATTATCTGCTGATATAGTCTTTTCGACTACATTTTCTTCGAGTACACTGCTTTCTAATAAGTTGCTTTCTAATAAATTGCCACTTGATTGCGCTGTTTGAATCAGCGCAACTGCTTTTTCATACATTGCTCGGCTTTGTTCTGTCATGTCTGAATCAAGCCATTGAATGGTCTGCAAATCCTGTGCAAGCTCGCCAAAAATCGCATGTTTGTTGACCACTGCCTGCGAGTCGGCAATGGATTTTCGCTGATTGAGCAGTCCTTCATGCAGTGTGGGATTGAGTAGCGCGGCTTCAACCTCTGCCTTATAGCGCGCAACTTCCTCTGCTTGGCGCTGCTGTTCTTCAAATTGCTTTTGCTGTTCAATTTGTTTGGCTTGGGCTCTTGCTTGCGCAATGACTTGGCGATTTGAGCGTGTTTTTGATGGGATTTTGCTAGTTAGCGATTGAGAAGTAAGGGGGTTTTTGAGCGAAGTGGGCGGCACCGATGAAACCGTTGGTTGAGCCACGCGTAAAGATTTATCAGTAGCAGGGGTGGCATTTTCTGATACTGCTTCATGATCATTGGGCATATCCATGATATTGGGCGCATCAATCACTGGGGTGATTTGCATCACTGTTTGGCTAAAATCTGGCACCTCGGTAAAGTCAAACCGATAAATTTGCGGCAATGCCACGCCGTCATCGGCAGCCATCTCATTGGGATACTTACGATCACTCAGCGGATTGTCTTCATCGGTGATAAATTTGGGATGAGATAAGCGAGATGCAATCATGGTGTTGGATAAATGTTGATAGTGATGTCATTATAGAGGACAAATCAGCGAAAGTAAAAAAGCCAAAATCATAAAAAAGGACAGCGTCACTGTCCTTTTTTATTATCCTTTTTCACTGCCCTTTTAATGGCAATTAAACGCTGACTTGTGACAGCGCTATTATCTTACAGTTGTTATTTTGCAGGTGTTATTGTGCAATGGTTACGGGTGTTTTTGATTGTAATTCTTCAAACGTGACACCGTCTGCTAGCTCAACCAGTTTTAAACCGTTATCGGTCACATCCATGATGGCTAAATCAGAGATGATACGATTCACCACTTTTTTGCCTGTCAGGGGTAGCGTACATTCAGCCAATACTTTTGGCTCACCATGTTTGTTGGTATGTTCCATCAATACAATGACGCGTTGAACGCCTGCGACCAAGTCCATCGCGCCGCCCATGCCTTTAACCATCTTGCCAGGAATCATCCAGTTGGCAAGATCGCCAGTGTCTGAAACTTCCATCGCACCCAAGATAGCAAGGTTGACTTTGCCGCCACGAATCATGGCAAATGACTGTGAGCTTGAGAAAAAGCTCGCACCGGTCGCTGTGGTGACGGTTTGTTTACCCGCATTGATTAGATCGGGGTCAACTTTATCGGGTGTTGGGAATTCATCAATCCCAAGCAGCCCATTTTCTGATTGTAGCCAAACGTTGACGCCTTCTGGAATATAGTTCGCCACTAAGGTCGGTAAACCGATACCTAGATTGACATAAAAGCCGTCTTGTAGTTCTTTTGCGGCTCTTTGTGCCATTTGTTCACGAGTCCATGCCATGGTAATCTCCTTATATCCTAGTTTGTCTGTTCTTTGGTCGTCACTTTTTCGATGCGTTTTTCTGGGTTGGCATTGACCACGATGCGATGCACATAAATACCCGGCAAATGGATTTGGTCGGGGTCTAGCTCGCCAGTTTCCACCAACTGCTCAACTTCGACAATGGTGACTTTACCTGCTGTGGCGACATCTGGGTTAAAGTTACGCGCCGTTTTGTTGAACATCAAGTTGCCCGCTTTATCGGCTTTTTGGGCTTTGACCAGTGCCACATCAGCGACTAATGAGCGCTCAAGGATATATTGACGACCGTCAAATTCACGTTCTTCTTTACCTTCAGCAATTTGGGTACCTACGCCAGTGGCGGTAAAAAACGCAGGGATGCCCGCACCCCCGGCACGCAGTTTTTCTGCCAGCGTCCCTTGTGGGGTCAATTCAACTTCCAATTCACCCGATAAAAACTGACGTTCAAATTCTTTGTTTTCACCCACATAAGATGCAATCATTTTTTTGACTTGGCGAGTCTCTAGCAATAATCCCAAACCAAAGCCATCGACACCAGCGTTATTGCTGATACAGGTCAAATCTTTAACGCCGCTATCTCGCAAGGCTTCAATTAAAGCTTCGGGGATACCACACAGACCAAAACCACCCACCGCAATCGTTTGTCCATCTTTGATGACGCCCTCAAGTGCCGCAGCTGCGCTGTCATATACTTTGCTGGTCATACATTCACTCCTTGTTGCTAACCAATGTTGCTAATATCATTTACCAAAAATAAAAACATTTACCAAAAATAAAAATTACGCTCAAACCTAAAAATTCCAAAACGAAATAAATCGTATCGTTATAGATTTTATATAACAAATTTCGTCTTAAGTAAATCACATTGCATGAATTTTTGCAAAAAGTAAACCCAGTTTTTCGCAACAATAGGGCATAAAAAAAGGCATACTAAGGATGCCTTAAATTTATCAATGTTTAACAGTCAATTTTTTATCCACTGTCTAGTCATCATTGGCAGAGCGGGTGATGCGTTTGGCGTTCGAGTTGACCGTTTTGGCTTGTCCGTCAATGGTCGTGCCAAATTTACCGCCGTTGTTATTTTTGCTACCAAAGCCCCCAAAAGGATTTTGTCCGCCCATACCACCAAATGGATTTTGACTACCAAACGGGTTTTGTCCACCCATGCCGCCAAGACCCCCTAAGCCACCCATTTTTGAGGGATCCATACCGCCCATTTTACTTGCCATCATTTGCATCAATTTTTCTGGGTTTTTAGTGGCATAGTCTTTAGCAAAGGCTTTAAACTTATTTTGTACCGCGGGCAATAACACAATAAGTGCTGCAATATCACTTAAAATACCGGGCAGTACCAATAAGATACCTGCCACCGCAAAAGCAATCGCTTTAACCACAGAATTTTCATTGGGGCGCATCGCAGGGTTAAGCATGGCGGCTTGCGCTTGTCCAGCCATTGGTTTTAAGGTGGCTATGCCTTTTTTAATGAGGGCGGCACCCACAAAGCCCGCCACGACAAACCATAAAAACACCCACCAGCCACTGACAAATTGTGCGATTAGATACCAAACCAGCATCTCAATAATCAACCAGACAATGGCAATCCCAACTATATTTCCCATGAAAATACGATTCCTAAATTGTGAATAAACTATAAAGAACAAATGATGAATCATTAACCCATGCAATAATGATGGGGGTAATGCATAAAACTATCAAATAGTTTTTTGAAATTCAGCAAATTTTTCGTTAAATTTTTGATAAATGCTATAATTTGACGGCATTTTTAGCTTCGATATTTTTAGTTTCGATGTTTTTAGCTTCGACTGCATTTTTAGCAAAATTTTTTTGTGGGTATCTTTTTTTACGAGCATGTTTTACGAGCATCTTTTATGAGTATCTTTATTGGTATTGACCCAGGCTCACGTCTGACAGGCTATGGCATCATTCGGTTGAGTGGGGATAAACTTGAACATTTGGATGCAGGCACGATTCATGCTTACAGCCAAGGGGAAACCATGCCCGAGCGGCTCAAGCGGATATTTGATGGGATTAGCCGTATCGTTGAGCATTATCAAAAATACACCAATGAACCCATGACCGCTGCCATCGAGCAAGTATTTATGGCATCAAACCCCGATACCGCGCTCAAGCTTGGGCAGGCGCGGGGTGCAGCGATTGCCGCTATGGTTGCTAAAGATTTGCAAGTAGCTGAATATACCGCACGGCAAATCAAACAAGCGGTATGTGGCTATGGCGCGGCAGACAAAGAGCAGATTCAGCTTATGGTGATGCGCTTGTTGAGCCTTGAGATACAGCCGCAAGCGGATGCGGCAGATGGCTTGGCGTGTGCGATTTGTCATGCGTATCATAGCCAGACACTGAATAAATTGCTCGGTGGGGCAGCGGTAATCGCTGGTCAAAGCGCAGGTGGACGCTCAAAGAAAAAAGGGCGCTGGCGATTGACCGAAGTTGATTTGGGTAATTTAAGTTAAAACGCAGGTTAAAAGATAGGTTAAAATTTAGGTTAAAAGGCAGTGGGTAAACGAATCTCAAGAAAATTTTTATATCCCACAAGGCTTTTGATGGGTTTAGACTTCTTTGTCAGCATAAAAATCGCTACAATGGCATCTTTTGAAAATTGAACACAAGAAGTACCTCATGAGCCAACTAGCTACTGCAACTTTATTGATTAAATGCCAAGACCGCGCAGGCATTGTGCAAGCTGTATCCGAATTTTTTTATCGTTATGGCGCCAATATTATCAGCCTTGACCAATACTCGACTGAGCCCGAAGGCGGTCAATATTTTATGCGCCTTGAAATGGCTATCAATGATTTAGACAATATCATCGACAACATGAAAGGCAGTTTTGAGCATACCGTCGCTCGCATCTATCAAATGGAATGGAAACTATTTGATAATAGTAAACGTAAAAAAGTGGCGATTTTGGTGTCCAAATATGACCATGCGCTACTTGATTTGCTGTGGCGCTGGCAACAAGGACAACTAGATTGTGAGATTACCTGTGTCGTCAGTAATCACCATGATTTGCGCCAAGCGGTAGAAAATTTTGGTGTGCCATTTCATCACGTAGCTGTGAGCAAAGACAATAAAGTACAAGCAGAGGCAGAGATTCAAGCGCTGGTCAAAGACTGTGATTTGTTGGTGCTGGCGCGCTATATGCAGATTTTATCCGCTGAATTTACCGCCGCCTGGCACATGAAAATTATCAATATTCACCACTCATTCTTGCCAGCCTTTGTCGGCGCCGATCCATACCGCCAAGCCTATGAAAAAGGCGTCAAACTGATTGGCGCCACCGCGCATTATGTCACAGCCGACCTTGACCAAGGACCGATTATTGAGCAAGACGTGCACCGTGTCAGCCATCGCCACCATGTGGCAGAATTGCGGGCGATTGGGCAAGATGTCGAGCGTAGCGTGCTGACCCGTGCCGTGCGTTGGCATCTACAAAACCGGGTGATTGTCACAGGCAATAAAACGGTGGTATTTAACTAATCTTTCACCCGTTATTTGTTGTCATTGCAGCTTATCTTGTTATTAGGGCGTAGGTTTTACGCCCTTCTCATTATTATAAAAATAATCTACCTGTGGTAGTCCTATGCCGTTATCAAAGTCGCCTGCGCCACCATCCAACACTCATATGACCCACTATAAAACCTTGGGCTTACTGCTCACCTTATATTTGGCTCAAGGCTTGCCCGCAGGATTTATCACCCAAGCCTTGCCAGCGATTTTACGTGAATACAAAGTTTCACTGGTTGCCATTGGTTGGTCAGGACTGATTTTGGTACCTTGGGGGCTTAAATTCTTGTGGGCTACTGTCGTGGACGGCTATTATTCACAGAAAATCGGACGCGCCAAAAGCTGGATTTTGCCGATGCAAGGGTTGTCGATAGTCATCCTGACTGCGGTGGCATTTTTTGAACCGCATAATTTGGCACAAACCAGTTCGGTGATGACATTGTACGGGATGTTATTTACCTTAAGTCTTATCGGTGCGACACACGATGTGGCGACGGATGGGCTAGCAACGCGTTTGCTTAAAGAGGCTATGGCGCCCAAAGAACCGTTGACCCATGATATGCCTGCGCCTACTCCTGATTCGGTGACTCAGACGACCAATCACCATCATCGCCAAAGCCAAGGCAATGCCGTACAAGTCATCGGCTATCGGCTGGGGCTTATTGTCGGTGGCGGTGTTTTACTGATGCTGTTAGAACAATGGGGCTGGCGTAATAGTTTTCTTGCCATGGCGGCTTTGGTGGCACTTAATACCGTGCCCATTGTGTTTTTTAAAGAGCACACCCACACCTCGGTTATACCCGCCAAAAAACAAGTACAGGCAGCAAAATCTGGCAGTTTTAAGGCACTAAAAAATTACCTTAGCCACCATTATCAGTATTTTTGGTCATCGCGGGAGATGCTATCTTGGCTAGGCGTGTTATTGACCTTCAAAATTGCTGATGGTATTTCAAGTGGTATGGTCAAACCGATGATGGTCGATGTTGGACTTAACTTGCAGCAAATTGGTTTTTGGGCAACCATCTTGGGCTCGGCGGCCTCAGTCGCTGGGGCAGGGGTCGCCACAATTTTGATGAAACGACTCACTCGCTTTGCGTCCCTGCTGTATTTTAATCTTGCCCAAGCGCTGACCACAGGGTTGTATGGCTTGGTGGCTTATGGGTTTTATCATCAATTACTGACTGATTTTTTGTGGCTCTATGTCGTCAATGCGCTGGAGCATTTTTGTGCATCGTTGGCGCTGATTGCGATGCTTACGACCATTATGCATTATTCACGCCCTGCCAATGCGGGGAGTGATTTTACTGTGCAGGTTTGTCTGTTGACGGTGTTGGGCGGCTCGGCGCATTTTGCCAGCGGCTATATGGCGCATTTTTTGGGCTATCAATGGCATTTTTTGGTGAGTATGCTGATTGGCTTTGTTTGCCTTGCACCAATAATTTACTGGCATAAATTACAAAATAATGAGAAATAATTTCATTTTTAATTGAATTTTAATATTTTTGACCATATTATCTATTTATATGATAAATTAGAAAATATAGATAGAGCGGAGGGGATATGGCAAAAACATTTTGGCTGAACCAAAAATATAATATCAATTTACCCATTTGGACGTTATTGTCGCCAAGTATTGCCGCTTTAGTGCTTGCGGTGCATTTGATTTGGCATCCCTCGGGTATCATCATGAATACCGTGACGGCGATTTTTTTGATGGGGTCAGTTTTTGCTGCCGTACATCACGCTGAGGTGATTGCTCACAAAGTGGGTGAGCCTTTTGGTACGTTGGTTTTGGCATTGGCGGTCACCGTGATTGAAGTGGCACTTATTTTGGCACTCATGAGTAGTAGCACACCCACCGATGCCGCCGTGCTTGCCCGTGATACGGTATTTGCAGCAGTGATGCTGATTTGTAACGGGATTATTGGTATTTGCCTGTTGATTGGTGGTATCAAAAATTACGTACAGCGTTATAGTTTGCATGGCAGTAAAGCGGCAATTAGTGTGTTATTGGCGATTGCATTAATCGTATTTATTTTACCCAATTTTACCACCTCTGCCGCAGGCGGTTTTATGATTGGCGCTCAGCTGCTGTTTGTAGCGATTTGCTGTTTGATTTTGTATGCCGCATTTATCTTTACCCAAACCATTCGTCACCGTGATTATTTTATTGCCGACGGTGTAGATGATCAGCATCACAGTGATAATGCGCTAACCACGGCGATGAGTGTAGGATTTTTGTTTTTCAGTTTGGTGACGGTCGTGGGTCTTGCTAAGATGTTGTCGCCTGCGATGGAAGCGGCGCTGCTGGCGATGGGTATGCCAAAAATTGTGCTAGGGATTATTATTGCTGCTTTGGTACTGTTGCCTGAATCTATTGCTGCGGTAAAAGCTGCCTACAACGACCAACTGCAAAACAGTTTAAATTTGGCGTTAGGCTCGGCTTTGGCGTCTATTTCGTTGACAATTCCTGTTATCGCGCTTTATTCAATGTTCACAGCAACGCCCGTCATGTTTGGGTTGTCTGCCAAAGAAGGGCTAATGCTGGTTATTACGCTGATGATAACCATCAATACTTTAAGTACCGGGCGCACCACTTTTTTACATGGCATCATCCATTTGGTCATGTTAGCCACTTTTGTGTTTTTCTCAATTATCCCCTAAAGGAATAAATGGCATAGAAAATTGGCGTAATAGATGAAAGACTACTTGCAATTAGTAACATTCCTTTACTAAATACTTATGCTCATTAATTTAAGTTTTTGCTAATCTAGAGGGCAACTAGAATAACGCCATACTTAACACGATTATCGTTGTAGTGATTAGAGGTCATTCTAGTCATTTGAGGTGTTGAAACGATCATTTAAGAGTTTCAACGAACCATACATTAAAAATTGTGCATTAAAATATTACAACATAAGGAAAAACAAATGGGACTATTTAGCTTTGCAAAAGACATCGGTGATAAAATCTTTCATCGTAACAAAGACGCTGCGCCAGCATCGACACCTGCATCAAACATAGCACCAACCGCAACGCCTGCAGCCTCTAATGAGCCATCTGCACAAGAGATCGCGAACTTATTGATTCAGCGCATCCAACAAAATGCCAAAATTGACAATCTATCAGTCAACTATGACGGTAACACTGACAAAGTAACTATTAATGGTTCTGCTGCTAACCAAGCAGAGCGCGAAAAAGCCATTCTAGCGGCAGGTAATGTACAGTATGTTGCACAAGTGGAAGACAACATCACGGTTGCGACGCAAGAGCCAGAATCTCGTATGTACACAGTGAAATCAGGCGATACGCTGTCAAAAATTTCAAAAGAAGTGTATGGCGATACCAACCAATACAACAAAATCTTTGAAGCCAACAAACCATTACTCTCTGACCCAAACAAAATCTATCCAGGTCAAGTGCTTCGTATCCCAGCTTAATTTTTACCTTAAGCCTTTTAAAAAACCAGTGACTCCTGTCGCTGGTTTTTTTATAAAAAAATTTGCATATCGATAAATAAAGTTTTAAGGATAAACCATGAAAAACCAAAAACAATTAATCAAATTGGGTGAGCAACTGGAGAAAAATCCGTCAATCGCTCAATCTAATTTGCCAGTTAAGCCCCGTAACTACTTGGCATTAAACCCACTGCTACAAAAAGGCGGACTGCATGAAAAAGACGATGTGGATATCGCCCGTAAGAAACAACGCAGGCAGACCAAGCAGGATTTGAGAAAACAAGTTTGGCGACAAGAATCGTAATAACCAAAAACCCCAAATTTAGGGGTGTTTATTTGACGCCTATACAATATAAACTTATTCAAATACCACGTCTGCGCCATCGGCTATCGTGCCATACAGACTTAGCGCATCCCAATTGGTCAAACGCACACAACCGTGTGATTTTTGTGCGCTGATTAACTCAGGCTCAGGCGAGCCATGAATACCATAGCCACGTTTTGATAACCCAATCCAAGCGCGCCCCACAGGATTGTTGGGTCCTGGTGGTAGCCACTTTTCTTTGGAAGAAAAATCAGTATTATAGGTGGGGTTTAATACCCGGTTTTTAACTTTTAAACTGCCAGACGGTGAGGGGGTGTAGTTAGAACCCACGGTTGTTGGGTAGCTTGCAACGAGCTCACCATTAGCAGAATAGGCGTATAGAATATTTTTCTTTTTATCACTCACAACCTTAGTCACTTCCGTCATATTGGGCTGATAAGGATTGTACACGGTGATAACGTTACCTGCTTTGAGTGGCGTGGTGGGGTTTAATCGACTCACCAGTTTTTGGCTCATATGGAACTTTTCAGCTACTGCTTCACGCGCTGATTTGTATTGCATGTCTTTGGGCGCTTTGGTGATAACCAAATCATCGCGCGTTAGCTGATAATTGATAAAAATCGGCTGCTTATTTAAAGTCTCGTTGCTGGTTAACGCTGACCAAGTGGCTTCATCCATCGTGGTGGTTACGGGCAGATTGTGCTTTTGCTGAAAAATCTGCATCGCTTTGATGGTGTTTTTATTCATTATCCCAGTCAGCGCCCCCACACTATGCCCATGCCAGTTAAGCAGTGCTTGGGTCTTAAATACCAGCAGTTCATCAGGCTTAATGAACACTTGTTTTGATGGTAACGTGTCTTTGTCAGCCACGGATGACGGATTGTCATTAGCCGATTGTTTGAGTGCAGCATAGTCAATAGTTGATTGAAAACCTGGCGTAGATTGGGTCGCTGAAGCAGATGCGGTTGATGCGGCTTGTGACGCGACTACCGCAGAGGCAGGCATGGCTTTTAATTCAATTGCGCCTGTGGGTGACCAACTCACTTGGTTTACTTGCTGGGCAACCATCGGTAAATTATCAGTGGTATAGGCAATCTCTGGCAAGGCTTGTTTCAGTCGTTGCTGCACCAAGCTTGCGCCAATAAACTGTTGACTGACATTGGCTTTTAGCGTTGGGGCAGGCGAAGAGGCAGCGACACTTGCGGTTGTACTGGCTGCAGTACTAGTACTAGCTATAGTACTTGCTGTCGCAACTGTGGGTACATCCATCGCTTGATTGGGTGACTGTTGACAGGCAGATAAACTGATAGCAAGCAGTAGGCTTGTAAAGCAAGGTAAGATTTTATGATAAGAAGACATAGTCATTGAATTTTAAGAAAAATTTAGCAAGTGAGGATGGAAGGTCATCGAGGTTTTAGAGAAACGATAATGGCATACTATAGCAAAACTGGTTTCAAGATAAGCAGGATTTTACAAATTTTTCAAAAAAATGTTGGTAAAAATGCCATAGAAAAAGGCAGGTTAGACCAGCTAACACTACCTTTAATGCAGGGTAAAAATTAGGGTAATCAAAGATTATAAGTTAGCGATGACCGCATCACCCATCTCTGAGCAAGAAACCAGCGTGGTGCCTTGTTCAAAGATATCGCCTGTGCGTAACCCTTGTTGCAATACTTTTTGCACTGCTTGCTCAACCTGTGTGGCACGGGCTTCATCATTGAGGCTATAGCGTAACAGCATCGCCAATGACAAAATGGTTGCCAACGGGTTGGCTTTATTTTGACCGGCGATATCAGGGGCAGAACCATGCGATGGTTCATATAGCCCTTTGCCTGTGTCATTTAAGCTTGCTGATGGTAGCATACCAATAGAGCCAGTCAGCATTGAGGCTTGATCTGATAAAATATCGCCAAAAATATTGCCGGTGGCAATCACATCAAACTGTTTTGGGGCTTTGACCAGCTGCATCGCTGCATTGTCGACATACATGTGAGTCAATTCAACATCTGGGTATTCGGCAGCCACTTCAGTGAAAATCTGCTTCCAAAACTCTGTGGTCTCAAGCACGTTGGCTTTATCAACTGAACAGAGTTTTTTACCGCGTTTTTGCGCCGCTTCAAAGGCGACTTTGGCGATACGGCGAATTTCTGATTCGCTGTATTTCATGGTGTTGTAGCCTTCTTTCTCGCCGTTTTCAAGCGTGCGAATACCGCGTGGTTCACCAAAATAAATATCGCCGGTGAGCTCACGGACAATCAAAATATCTAACCCAGATACCACCTCAGGTTTTAAAGTTGAGGCATTGGCAAGCTCTGGATAAAGAATGGCTGGGCGAAGATTGGCAAATAGATTTAAGTCTTTACGAATCGCCAGTAATCCACGCTCTGGGCGCACTGAGCGTTCAAGGCTATCATACTGTGGGCCGCCGACAGCACCGAGCAATACCGCATCAGCCTTGCGGCACAGGGTTTGGGTAGCTTCTGGATAGGGTGAGCCATGCGCATCATACGCTGAGCCACCTAACAGCCCATACTCATAGCGAGCGTCTAAGCCTTGCTCGATTAATTTGTCCAATACTTTGACAGCTTGTCCAATGATTTCAGGACCAATACCATCACCTTGTAATACGGCGATCTGTTTTGTCATGTTACTTCCTTCACGTTAATCCACAACTTTTTGCTGACAACGCAGCTTTTAAAATTTTGTTAGTTTCTAAAAAATAATCGAATCAGGCATTATTGAATGACGCTTTCTTGGATAAAGCTTTTTGTGAGAAAAGCTTTTAGGGGCATCTATAAAGCAATCTTTATAAATTCATTCGATAAAGCGCCTTGCTGATTAGGTTTTTTACACCATTGATTGGTAAGTTTGGCATTTTCATACAAATCAATACACAGGGGCGTTGGGGCAGACTGCGCTAGCAAACTATAATCGGTCTTTTGAATTTGGCGGTAGGCTTTGAGCTCATAGCGTTTACCGCTTTCAAAACGATGGATAAAACTGAAACTTTCAACTGTCGTCAAATCTTCATCCAAATAAAAACGGGTGGCAACCATGTGCTGACCACTGGGAAAACTTACCAAGTAATTTGGTATAGTAGATTTGCTCTGCGGCTTACTCATCAAAGGTGTGACGGTCACTGGGCTAGTCACTGAGCTATGGTTGCCAAGTGTTGCGCTCGGGGCGTGAGTCGATTGATTGATAATTGACAACTTGCCAATACGATTGATTTCACAGGCATAGATACCCGTACATTTTAGTGTGCTTTTGCCTGCAGCAATCGGTTGCGGCGCTGTTACCACTGAGGGTTTGGCGCGTGCGCTTGGCTGCTTTGTCATTGATTGACAGCCAGATAGCGCCACTGCCGAATAAATCGCAATGGCTATACCTACAACAGGCAAACAGTCAGGGCGAAAAAAGCGCTTCGTAAACATCATGGTCGTTATTCCCTCAAATCAAAAAAGGCAACTAAAATATTGCAGTAACAGGGTGGCTGCCATAGTTAGACGATGATAATTATGGCGGATGATGCCATGATTTAAACACAGTCATAGGCACGCTAAAATGTGACTAACATAACCAATATGCCAACCTTTGTCAAAAAATGCCTTTTTTATACGCGGCTTATACGCAGGTTGGGATAGATGATGGATAAGTTCTCAATGATAAATCATCAATGATGAAACGCTACTGACAGTGTAAATTTACCTAACCAAGCAGCACTTTAAGCTGCGCCTGTGCCAAATACCCAAGGGCGTGATTGTTTGGCGTTTTCTTCATACGCTTTGATGCTATCAGCTTGCTGCAATGTCAGACCAATATCGTCTAAACCGTTGAGCAGACAGTGCTTACGAAATTCATCGACGTCAAACGCATAGCTTTTGCCAGAGGGTGAAATCACTTGCTGCTTTTCTAAATCCACGGTTAATTGGTAGCCATCTTGGGCAAAACATTCGGCAAACAATTCACTGACCGCATCTTCGCTTAAAATCACTGGCAACATGCCGTTTTTAAAGCAGTTGTTGTAGAAAATATCGGCAAAACTTGGCGCAATCACCGTGCGAAAACCGTATTCTTCAAGCGCCCAAGGGGCATGCTCACGGCTTGAACCACAACCAAAGTTTTTACGTGCAAGCAAAATGTTAGCACCTTGATAACGGGGCTGATTTAAAATAAAGTCAGGGTTAATGGGGCGTTTGCTATTGTCTTGACCGGGATAGCCTTCGTCCAAATAACGCCATTCATCAAATAGATTGGCACCAAATCCTGTACGTTTGATAGATTTCAAAAACTGTTTTGGAATGATTTGGTCAGTGTCCACGTTTGAGCGGTCTAGCGGGCAGACAATGCCTTGCTCAAGGGTATATTTTTTCATAGTTCTACCTTAATAATTTCTCACGTCAACAAAATGACCGGCTAATGCGGCAGCGGCGGCCATGGCAGGGCTGACCAAATGGGTACGCCCACCATTGCCTTGACGACCTTCAAAGTTACGATTGGAGGTACTGGCGCAATGTTCTTTTGGCTGTAATTTATCCGCATTCATGGCAAGGCACATCGAGCACCCTGGCTCCCGCCATTCAAAACCGGCTGCGGTAAAGATTTTATCCAGACCTTCGCTTTCTGCTTGTTGTTTAACCAACCCAGAACCGGCTACCACAATCGCTTCTTTGACGCTATCTGCGACTCTGCGACCTTTGATAACCGCCGCCGCTGCGCGAATATCTTCAATACGTGAGTTGGTACAAGAGCCGATAAACACCCGATCGACTTTGATGTCAGTGACCGGTTGACCCGCGGTCAAACCCATATACTCATAGGCGCGTGTCCAAGCCTCTTTTTGTACGTCATCTTTTGCGGCATCTAGGGTAGGGACGTGTGCGCTGATATCCACCACCATCTCAGGGGAGGTGCCCCAAGATACTTGGGGGGCGATGTCCGCGCCTGCCATCTCAATGACGGTATCAAACACGGCATCAGCATCTGAATGCAGGGTTTGCCAGTAAGCCACGGCTTTATCCCACATTTCACCCGTAGGCGCATAGGGACGACCTTTGACGTATTCAATGGTGGTGTCATCAACGGCCACCATACCAACGCGTGCGCCCGCTTCAATCGCCATATTACACACGGTCATACGTCCTTCCATGCTCATGTCACGGAACACATCGCCTGCAAATTCAATGGCGTAGCCTGTGCCGCCCGCGGTGCCGATTTTTGCAATAATCGCTAGTACCACGTCTTTTGGGGTGACACCTTCACCCAATTTGCCATCGACTTTGATAAGCATATTTTTCATCTTGGTTTGCACAAGACACTGCGTTGCCAATACATGCTCAACTTCACTGGTACCGATACCGTGGGCAAGACAGCCTAACGCACCATGGGTTGCGGTATGTGAGTCGCCACACACCACCGTCATCCCAGGTAACACTAAACCTTGTTCTGGGCCTACCACATGCACAATGCCTTGGCGCACGTCATTGATGGTAAATTCAGTGATGTTAAATTTGGCACAGTTTTCATCGAGTGTGGCTACTTGCAAGCGAGAGACGTCATCTTTAATGCCTGCCACCCCTTCTTTACGTTCGCTTGCCACCGTCGGGACATTATGGTCAGGGGTGGCGACGTTTGCTGACAAACGCCAAGGGTCACGATTGGCTAATGACAAGCCTTCAAATGCTTGTGGGCTCGTGACTTCATGTAATAAATGACGGTCGATATAGATAAGACTAGAACCGTCGTCTCGTTGATTGACTAAGTGATCTTGCCAAAGTTTATCATAAAGCGTTTGCGCTGCCATGACACATATCCTATGGTTTTTTTATAAAGGGGCGTAGTAATCGGGTAAACAATAACGCCATTATAACAAAGAAAAATGATAATTTTAATTGATGATTTTTATATTTTATAAAAATTTTAGGAATGTATTGGGCAATTAAATAAATTGTATTTGTGCATACGTTGTCTTATAATCTTATTTAATGTATTTTTTAAAGAATGAAACTTTTATTTATATCAAATGGTAGGGTTTTAGTTTTGGGGGAAAGATGAATACCACAAATTTAAATACTTTTTTAGCGGTTATGCAAACAGGTAGTATCTCGCAGGCGGCTGATAAACTATTTATTACACAGCCTGCAGTGAGTAAACGTATCAAAAACTTAGAAGACGAATTTGATGTCACCCTTTTTGATACTGTGGGTCGTGGTATTATCCCAACCCAAGCGGCACATGACTTGATACCCCATGCCAAACGCTGGCTAGATGATTACGACAATCTAAAAATTAATCTTAAAAACCGCCAGCAAACAGTATCAGGCAAACTGATTATCGGTACCAGTCATCATATTGGCTTACATCATTTGCCAGCTGTCCTCAAACAATTTATCCAAAGCTATCCTGCGGTACAGCTTGAAGTGCATTTTGTCGATTCTGAGCAAGCGCATAAAGCAGTCCTTGATGGCGACTTGTCATTGGCTTTTTTAACGCTACCCCCTGTGTATGATAAACGTCTAAATTATCATATGCTATGGTCAGATCCGCTGCATTTTGTGACAGGCATTTTATCGCCACTCGCGCATAAAATGAACGTGACGCTTGAGCAATTGGCCAACTATCCAGCGATTTTACCCGCCGCCAATACCTTTACCAGCCAAATCACTTTAGCTGAATTTGCCAAATATAACTTAAAACCGTATGCCACCATGAGCACCAATCCGCTGGAGTCGATTCGTATGTTGGTATCGGTTGGGCTAGGCTGGTCGGTGTTACCGCAGACGTTAGTCAATCAAGATTTACAGCCGATTAACATGGATACCCCCGTTGAGTTGCAACGCTATTTGGGGTTGGTCACTAACCCCAATATCACGGTATCTGCAAGCATGGCAGCCTTGCTTGATATGTTAGGATTAGAGGTGGATGGTAAACATCGCGATTAATGGTTCGACATAAAAAAAAGCCTATCGATGTGATAGGCTTTTTTTATGAGACTTATTTTTTCTGATAAGTTAAACGCAGCCCGTAAATCCAAGCATCGTTGTTTTGGAAATCACCCACTAAGTCGCCATTGGGGATTTTTGATTTGGCATCGCCAAACATCAAATATTTCACGCCTGCCGACACGGCGACTTCGGGTGTAACATTGTACTTGGCGCCTAGACCCACATTCCAATGACCTTCCACAGGTCCTAAGGTGGTGGTGGGATCACCCGCGCCGCTATCCCAACCCACTGAGCCTGATACTGCCCATTGATTACTTAATTTTTTACCCAAGCCCACTTCTGCTGCCCAGCCATCATCTGAGTAATCAATCAAGTTTAAACCATTGGGATATAGGGGTTTAAAATCCGCGCCGGTGGCTTTTTTGGTCGTTGCATTATACAGAGGCGGTTTGATTGAAAAATCACTCCAAGGTACCCAGCGCAGTTTTGCGGTCAACAGCGTGGTTGGATTAAGACCTGTTTGAAAGTCAACATTCACAGATTTTGGGGTAGTGATGGTCATGTCATAACTGCCTGATTCGCCAGTTGCTGGCATGTATTCATACGCTACGGTGTCATGATCAATTTCAGAGCGATAAGTCAACGCCGCTTTAAGCGCAATTTCAGGTTTGCTATAGGCCAAACCTGCCATCCAACCATAACCATTCGATTGGGCAAAGATACCATCATAACCTTGGGTCGAATTGTAGGCTGTACCGCGTAAATGCACTTCACCTTCTAATTTTTGTAATACCGGCCCGCCATATACTTGCCAGTTATTTTTTTCGCCAAATTTGACCCCCACCAAACCCGTGAAGTTTTTACTATCAACGGAGGCATTGGTACCTTCGTTGGGATGCTGAGCGATATTGCTTGCTAGATTGTAGGCTGCCCCTGCTTGCTGTGCGGTTTTAACCGCGGTAGCCGCGTTATAAGCGAGTGTTTGGTTGGTTGGATCTGCTTTTGCAGCGGCGGCGGCAGTTTTTGCAGCTGTGGCGGCTGCTAGCGCCGCTTGTCCTGCAGCAGCAACCTGCTGCGCGCTGACTGTACCATTAACAAAGTTATTATTGCCTGTGAACTCAACATCCGCGCCCCACGGCTGGTCAAAAAACACACCCACACTGACTTTATCGTTGACGTCTGCTTTTGCCCCATAATTGATAAAATCATAGTTTAGCGCCATGTTATTAATATCGCGACCTTCTTCATACGTAGTTGGCGAAGGGGTGGTGGCCGCATTGTCTTTGCCACTAATCGATGGGTCGATGGTGATTCTTTCGATGTACGCAAAAGTGCCATCTTGCGTAAACCCCCAACTTGGCTGAGTTGAGCGGTCAAGCCCTGCGGCTTGGGCAGCGCTAGCAAATGAAATGCTGGCAATAGCGAGTGTTAAGGATTGCAATCTTAATGACATGAAATACTCCCTTTTACATGGATATTGATAAAGTGCGAATTGGAGAGCTTGCTAAAGGTTGCTAACAGATATGAGAAACTTAGACAGGATAGTGAGGCCTTCCAATGGACCCACAAAGAATAGTTAAAAACTTACGCCTTGACAACTTATGGCTTACAAAAATAGCGCCAATTTCTGACCTGATAAGTCACTAATAGCGTATTTATAGTGACATAAACATAAAAAAACACCGATTAATATAATCGGTGTTTGAGTCAAAACATAACAAAGTATTAATTTACTCTCGCCAAATTCATTTCCATTTTTTTACCATCATTGTTTTGAACGACTTTAACAGGTAGATAATCGAGTTTTGGGGCTAACCAAAAACTGGTTTGACGGTCTTTATCATCATGTACGCGATCGATACGCACCACATCAAAAGTACCCGCTGGCACGGTAATGCGAGTCATGGCAGATTTTTTGAAGGGCACCGCTTCAACGGTATTGCGATCTGCCATGTAATAGTTACCACGGAACTTGCCTGCTTTTAAATCTTCCCGAATTTGAATTTCTAAACTTAAATCATCATACGCAGGCTGTGGCAAAGCAATGACTTTGTTTTGACCTTTATAATTGGTGACCAGTTGTTTTTTTGCGTTATTAAAGTTTAATGTGGTAGTTCGACCCGTCCCTAAGATTTTGTATTGGGTTAATGCGCTCACCGGTAAGATAGCGCCATTGGTATTGACAAAATTGGCGGTTTGCTTGGCACTGGCTAATTTACCGACACTTGCATTAACATTATAAAAATACTGATTGCCAGTTTGGGTCAATACACGGCTTGCGGTACCATTATATTTGCCTTCAATATTAAAATTATAGGTTGCATTAAAAGGGGCAACTGCCGCATTCGCTATAGAAGTGATAGCCATCGCTGACACGAGTGAAGTACTTACTAACAGTTTTTTTACTAAAGAATTTTTCATGTTTCATCCATCAAATAACGTTCATAAGGTTAAATCTATTTGGTATGCATACAGTAGTATTGACGGCAAGCAAATACAAGCCAGTTAACAAAAGATTGTGATTGTGCAATAAACGACAGTCTTTATGAGGTATTTGGGTGAAGGGGTTAAAAAAATGACAACAAATTGCAAAATTTCGTAATTTTCTGCTTGAACAAACTGGCATACATCCCCACTGTTAGACAGTGAATTGATAACATGTGATAAGCATATGATTATGTATGCAAACAGATAGTTATCATCTTTTTGTGGTCGGCAAAATAGCGGTGGTCTTTTGAGCTAACCTCTGAGCTGATCACAGCTTTCAAAGCTAACTACGGCTTTCAAACAATAATTTAACAGTTAATTTATGGAGTAGATTATGGCAATTCGTCCTTTACATGATCGTATCGTCGTGCGTCGCAGCGAAGAAGAACAAAAAACGGCTGGCGGTTTATTACTAGCAGGCAGTGCCCAAGAAAAACCTTCTCAAGGTGAAGTGATTGCAGTAGGTAATGGTCAAATCCGTGAAAACGGTGATGTACGTGCGCTCGATGTCAAAGTCGGCGACAAAGTACTCTTTGGTCAATATGCCGGCTCAACGGTTAAAGTAGATGGTGAAGAATTATTGATTATGAAAGAAAGTGATGTATTGGGTGTGATTGAAGGTTAATCAGTCATTACTTTAAACAATCGTTTTTTACCCAAAAGCTAATTTACTTAGTCTTAATTTACCTGGTCTTAATCTAACTGGTTAAGTACTTGGTAAAGTAATTGATAGCAACCGTGGTAGCAATTTGGACTACCTTATACAAATAAAAATTTATAATTTGGAGAATTTAACATGGCTAAAGATGTAAAATTTGGTATTGATGCCCGTGCAAAAATGATTGATGGCGTCAACGTATTGGCAAATGCGGTTAAAGTGACATTAGGCCCTAAAGGTCGTAACGTGGTTATCGACAAATCTTTTGGCGCACCCACCATCACTAAAGATGGCGTATCAGTGGCTAAAGAAATCGAACTTGATGACAAATTTGAGAACATGGGTGCACAGCTGGTCCGTGAAGTTGCAAGTAAAACCAATGATGTTGCAGGTGACGGTACTACCACAGCGACTGTTTTAGCCCAAGCGATTTTGCAAGAAGGCATGAAATCAGTTGCCGCTGGCATGAACCCAATGGACTTAAAACGTGGTATCGATAAAGGTGTACGTGCTGTTGTTGCACAAATCCACGCGTTTTCAACCCCAGCCAATGACACTAAAGCCATCGCACAAGTTGGCTCTATCTCAGCTAACTCTGACCAAACTATCGGTGACTTAATCGCTCAAGCGATGGAAAAAGTGGGTAAAGAAGGCGTAATCACAGTTGAAGAAGGTTCAGGCTTTGAAGATACCCTTGAAGTCGTTGAAGGTATGCAATTTGATCGTGGCTACATCAGCCCATACTTTGCCAATAAAGCAGATACGTTGACCGCTGAACTAGAAAACCCATTAATCTTGTTAGTCGACAAAAAAATCAGCAATATCCGTGAGTTGATTCCACTGCTTGAAAACGTGATGAAATCTGGTAAAGCCTTACTGATCATTGCTGAAGATGTTGAAAACGAAGCCTTGGCAACTTTAGTTGTGAATAACATGCGCGGCGGTTTAAAAGTTTGTGCTGTCAAAGCCCCTGGTTTTGGTGACCGTCGTAAAGCGATGCTTCAAGATATCGCAATCTTAACGGGTGGTACAGTTGTATCAGAAGAACTGGGCATGAGCTTAGAAACTGCGGATTTATCAGTATTAGGTACTGCCAAAAAAGTGACGGTTGGTAAAGAAAACACTGTGATTGTCGATGGTGCCGGTCAAAAAACTGAAATCGATGATCGTGTTGCCTCTATCCGTCGCCAAGTGGAAGAATCAACCTCTGATTATGACAAAGAAAAGCTACAAGAGCGTATTGCTAAACTCGCAGGCGGTGTGGCAGTTATCAAAGTCGGTGCGGCGACTGAAACTGAAATGAAAGAGAAAAAAGACCGTGTGGATGATGCCTTGCATGCAACTCGTGCTGCCGTCGAAGAAGGCGTTGTAGCAGGTGGTGGTGTGGCATTGGTTCGCGCTATCTCTGCGCTTGACAATGTCAATGGTGACAATGACGACCAAGCCGCGGGTATCAACATTCTACGCCGTGCGATGGAAGCACCACTTCGTCAAATCGTGACCAACGCAGGTGATGAAGCATCTGTGGTGGTAAACCAAGTCAAAGGCGGTCAAGGTAACTACGGTTACAACGCAGCGACTGGTGAATATGGCGATATGCTTGAAATGGGTATCTTAGACCCAGCCAAAGTCACTCGCTCAGCGCTTGAAAACGCAGCATCTGTGGCAGGCTTGATGCTTACGACAGAAGCAATGATTACTGACCTGCCAAAAGACGACGCTGGCGCTGCTGCCATGGGTGGTATGGGCGGCATGGGTGGTATGGGCGGCATGATGTAATCTAAAGATTATATCCTACTCAAGCCATTTAGCTAAAATTAAAACCCTATTAAACTTCAGTTTAATAGGGTTTTTTAATTAGGGAAATTATCACAACCATGACGATGGAACTACCGACCGCTTCACTACCACAAGCCAACACCATCGGTGTATTCAATAAAAATGTGTTAAAAGATAGTATGAGTGTGGATTTATGGGCGAATATTTTGCGTTAAATGGCGGCGCAGTTAATCATTATCCCGTCTAAAAACATACTCAGTTGAGCTTGAAGCATTTTCAACAAACTGATAGCCTTCCAAGTTAAAGTCTTTTAACTGTTGCGCGGTTGTCAGCTGATTTTCAGCGGCAAAACGCACCATCAAGCCGCGTGCCTTTTTGGCATAGAAACTTACCACTTTATATTGACCATCTTTGCCGTCTTCAAAACGGGGCGTGATAATATCCGCGCTGATTTTTTTGGGATTAACCGCCTTGAAGTATTCGTTGGAAGCCAAGTTTACCAAAACTTTGTGTTTATTTTCTGCCATGCGTTGATTGATGAGATTGGCAAGCGTATCGCCCCAAAATTGATACAAATTATCGCCTCTAGGATTTTTTAGTTTTGTGCCCATTTCCAAGCGATAGGGTAGCATCAAATCAAGCGGTTTTAACAAGCCGTACAACCCAGACAATATTCCTAATCGCTCATTGACATAATGGACTTGTTGTTCAGTCATTTGCTGCGCTGCCAAACCTGTATAGACATCGCCATCAAATAAATACAGCGCCGCTTTAGCAGGTATGTCAGCATGATCGGTGCTAAATGGCTGGGTAGTATCCCATCGCCAATTTTGGTTGCGCACGGCATTTAATTGCCCAAGTTTACCTGAAATACTCATCAACGCTGACAACTCGGTTGGTGCTAATGTTTTTAATTCACCCATCAATTCGCAAGCGTGCGCCATCAAAGCAGGCTGGGTGTAATGCTGACTAAAATCAAAAGGTAAATCATTTTTTTCATTCAGATTTTTGGCAGGCGAGAGCACAAAGTACATGGGGTATGTTCCGTTTACTTTATCGGTTAAGAATTCGAGCTGTTAAGATAATGATGATAATGGCAGAGCAGGGCGCAAAGATAACGCCCAAGCCACATAGACTAGGCGAGTTTGATTTTATCGGTTAACAAGAATTCCATCAGCGCTTTTTGGGCATGCAGACGATTTTCGGCTTCATCCCATACCACAGCGCGCGGATCCTCAAGCAAATCATAGGAGATTTCTTCGCCGCGGTGGGCAGGCAGACAATGCATAAATAATACGTCTGGATCGGCTTTATCCAGTAATGAGCGGGTCACCATATACTGGGCAAATCGCCGCGCACGAGTATTTTGCTCGCTCTCTTGCCCCATACTTGCCCATACATCGGTGGCGACCAAATGCGAGCCTTTGACCGCCTCATTAACATCTTCGACCAGCTCAACACAGTGCGAATACTGCTTGATGAGGTCGGCATTGGGTTCAAACCCATAAGGCGCGGAAACCCGCAGTTGAAAGCCAAATTGATGCGCAGCATGGATAAAAGAAGCGCACATATTATTGCCATCCCCAATCCAAGTCACTGTTTTGCCTTCGATGCTACCACGGTGCTCTATAAAGGTTTGGATGTCGGCTAGTAGCTGACAAGGATGCTGCTCGTCAGTGAGTGCATTGATAACAGGCACTTGTGAATACTGGGCGAATTTTTCAACAATACTGTGTTCAAAGGTGCGAATCATGACGATATCGACCATGCGTGAGATGACACGTGCTGAATCTTCAATCGGTTCGCCACGACCTAGCTGGGTATCGCGAGGTGATAGAAATATGGCATGACCGCCAAATTGTCCCATGCCTGTTTCAAACGAAATACGGGTACGGGTACTCGATTTTTCAAAAATCATCCCCAAGGTACGACCGACAAAAGGCTGATAAATAACCCCTTCATGCTGCATCAAACGCAGTTCACTGCCGCGTTTAATCACTTGCATCAATTCTTCTTTGCTAAAATCCAATAACGTCAAAAAATGGCGGGTACTCATTGCCTGTCCTACATCCCAATTTTGTCAATAAACATTACAGTAAACTATCAGTATAGCGGATTTATCCAAACTGTCTAGCAAATTGACGCATTTGTGTCACTTTAACATCCGTCACATAGTTAACAGTTACGACTGATAAATCCACGTTGGACGTCGGGTGACCACGCTTAACAGCTCATAGCTAATAGTATCATTCCAGCTACCCACTTCATCAATAGTCGGTGCGTTACCCCAAAGCTGGACAGGGCAGTCAAGGTTTACCTCAGTAGTATGGGTTAAATCAACCATCAACATATCCATCGCCACGCGACCGATGATAGGCGCCTGTTGACCTGCGACCACGACATAGGCATCATCGCTAATCACCCTTGGATAACCATCAGCATAACCCACACTGATAATGCCGATGCGCGCTGGGGCTTGGGCAGTCCAGCGACTACCATAACCCACGCTATCGCCCGCTTTTAGCGTATGAATTGCCATGATGCTGGCATTAAAATGCATGACAGGCTGCAGATTTAGCTGTTTGGCAGTGGCATGATTTACAGGTGTTGCCCCATACAAGATAATGCCTGGGCGCACCCAATCATAATGGCGGTCTGACCAGTTGACAATCCCCGCTGAATTACACAATGAGCCTTTAATCGCTGGGTTGACTTGGTCACGTAGCATTTGTAGGGTTGAATCAAACAACTCAAATTGTTGTTGGTTATTGGGATGATCGATGGCATCAGCGTTGGCAAAATGGGTGGTCAAAACAATCTCATAGCCTGAGCTAGTTAATTGCTGAGCAATTTCCTTGATTTCATCCGATGTAAAGCCAAGGCGGTTCATGCCAGTGTTTAGTTTTAGCCAGACGGTTGCGCCGGTTTTTGCAGGCTGCTGCAACGCCCAGTCTAATTGGCGTTGGTGGTGTACCACGCACTCGATTTGATGCGCTGTACAATATTGCCATTCTGCTAATGAAAACGCGCCTTCAATCACTACCATTAATTTTTGCCAGCCCGCCTGTTGTAGTTCTATCGCTTCTTGCAAACAAGCGACACCTAGGGCATCGGCTTGTGCTACGGCGGGTAAACAGTTGACGGCGCCATGCCCGTAGGCATTGGCTTTCACCATGGCTAATACCTTGGCGGTCGGGGCATAATCTTTGACGCGTTGTAAGTTATGGGTAAGCGCTGCTAAATCGATGGTGATGCTGGTTTGACGCACAATCTTGACCTTGTTGCAGTAAAATTTTTATTCATCAGGTTCGCTAAAGGAAGCGGTTTGGTAAAATTCAGGGGTTAAGTTACCAAAACGGGTAAATTGCCCTTCAAAGGACAGGCGCACCGTACCAATAGGTCCATTACGCTGTTTACCAATAATGATTTCAGCTGTGCCTTTAGCATCGCTGTTTTCATTATAAACCTCATCACGATAAATGAACATAATCAAATCGGCATCCTGCTCAATGGCACCCGACTCGCGTAAGTCCGACATAATCGGGCGTTTGTTGGGGCGATTCTCCAAGCTCCGATTTAGCTGTGATAAAGCGACCACAGGGCAATTCATCTCACGGGCAAGCGCTTTTAAGCTTCGAGAAATCTCCGAAATCTCACCCACGCGGTTGTCGCCTAAGCCTGGGACTTTCATCAATTGTAGATAGTCGACCATTACCATCCCAAGTTTGCCATCATTGTCTTTGGCAATACGGCGACAGCGCGAACGAACCTCAGATGGCGGTAGCGCAGTACTGTCATCGATATACAATTTTTTAGCATGCAGATGGGCGATGGCATTGGAAAGTTTACCCCATTCATCTTCATTCATTTGACCTGAGCGCAAATGGGTTTGGTTGATAGCCCCCCAAGAGGACAATAGACGCATCACAATTGACTCGGCAGGCATTTCCATTGAAAACACCACCACCGGCAAATCGGTATTGTGTAAAATACTTTCTGCTAAATTCATCGCAAATGTGGTTTTACCCATCGAAGGACGAGCTGCCACGATAATGAGATCGCCTGCTTGTAGCCCTTGGGTTTTGTTATTGAGCTCTTCAAACGGGGTCTTAAGCCCAATCATGCCTTCAGGATGGTCTTTAAGTTCTTGGATATTGTTGACGACATTGGTAATAACATCGCTCAGTTGGGTAGGACCCTTGTGTTTAGATTGGCGGCTATGGGTTTCATTGATGGCAAAAATTTCGCTTTCAACGGTGTCTAAAATATCACTGACACTTTGATTTTTTGGGTCAAAGGCAAGCTCTAGCATATGGCTGCCGGCTTTAATGATTTGGCGTAAGGTCGAAAATTCCCTGACCCGCTGCGCATAAGCAGTCAAGTTAAACAGCGTCGCTGGGCTTTGTGATAGGATATCGCCTAGATAATCGCTACCCCCCGCAGGCTCAAGCAGTTTTTGCATATCCAGCCAGTCCATCACCATAGTGGCATCATACGGCTCATTGGCATTGGCAAGATGAGAGATGGCATCAAAAATATATTGATGGCGCTGTGCATAAAAATCATATTTGGTAATAATATCTGAGATGCGATCAAACGACTCTTCAAGGCTCATCAGCGACGCTAGGACGGACTTTTCTAAGTCCATACTGTGCGGTTGGTGCTGCGTCAGCGAAGTATTCTTAAGATCGTTCTCTTTGGTTTTATCGTCTGCCATGATGACCTGTGATAAAGTTATTTTAAATAATTTGAAAGGGCAAAAGTTTGCTAAAAGTTATCGGTTGCAAATTGTGAGTCTAACACACGCATCGAAATAGAACAGTCAATATACCGAAAAAACCATCCAAATTCTAATGAGAAAAATATAAAAAATCGGCAATTTTTTTGAATGAAATCAGCTTGAATTTTAGGCTTTTTTGTTGAATTTTTACGCCGCAAACAATAAAAAAAAGAGACAGCAAAGCCATCTCTTTTTTAAAGTAAACTATCAATTAAGCAGCTGAATCTTCTGCCAAGATAGTGACTTGAATGTTGGTCATTACATCGTGATGTAATTGGATATCAACATTGTATTCGCCAATTTGACGTAATGCACCTTCAGGCAATTTAACTTCTGAACGGTCAACAGGTAAACCAGATTTGGTTAAGGCATCGGCGATATCGCGAGTACCGATAGAACCAAATAGTTTGCCTTCATCACCTGATTTTGCACGGATGATAACATTGACGTCTTGTAGCGCTTCAGCACGGGCATTAGCAGCGGCTAATTCATCAGCTTCTACTTTTTCAAGTTCTGCACGGCGTGCTTCAAATTTTTCGATGTTAGAAGCAGTGGCTGGTAATGCTTTACCTTGTGGTACAAGGAAGTTACGACCGTAACCTGCTTTTACATTAACAGTATCGCCTAGTTTACCTAGGTTAGCGATACGTTGTAATAAAATAACTTGCATATATCACTCCTCGGTTTATTTTTGGCTGTCAGTGTAAGGAACCAACGCAAGATAACGCGCTTGTTTGATTGCTACAGCCAATTGGCGTTGATATTTGTTTGAAGTACCAGTGATACGGCTTGGTACGATTTTGCCACTTTCAGTGACATACTGTTTTAGGATTTCGATATCTTTATAATCGATATGGGTAATGCCTTCAGCAGTAAAACGGCAAAATTTACGGCGGCGATAAAAACGTGCCATGATTAGTCTCCTTAATTATTCGTCGTTGTTGTCTTCAGCATCAACTTCTGACTCATCATCATTTGATTGATAGTCATCTTGAGCTGTATCGTTACGGCGTGAAGCTTTACGAGCACGTTTTTCTTCAGCACTTTTTGCTAATGGTGATTCTTCAGTAATCGCTTCGTCACGACGGATAACTAAGCTACGGATGATAGCATCGTTATAACGGAATAATTCTTCAAGCTCATCAAGCGTTTGTTGACCCGCTTCAATGTTTAATAGCACATAGTGAGCTTTGTGAACTTTGTTGATTGGGTAAGCTAATTGACGACGACCCCAATCTTCTAGGCGATGGATAGCACCACCTTGTTCTTTTACTAAGTTGATATAGCGCTCAACCATGCCAACCACTTGGTCGCTTTGGTCTGGGTGAACCAATAATACCAGTTCATAATGTCTCATAAAGACTCCTCACGGATTAAACAGCCGTTGACCCCGTGTCAACAGCAAGGAGATTGAATGCACCTAAGTTAGAATCATCTAACTATATTGGTATAAACAAGGTGCGCTATTATATAGTAGCACACACTCAGTAGCAAGTTAATATTTACTTAACAAATTCACCCACGCATTGCTGCAAGGTATTCGATACCGCACGCGCCACAATGACATTGCGCGCGGTCGGGTCGACTGCTGCTGTGGTCAAATCAACAATGGTGACGGACTGCGGGGCTTTTTCGCTGACGCAGCTACAGACATTGCTCGCTACCTCTGCTTGCTTGTCGGAAGTCATCAAAACGCTGCCCAAGCGCCAGTATTGGTTATTTTGTAATTGAGTTTGGCATTGTTGATTCACCGCGGCTTTAAATATCGCCATACCCACATTGTTGGCAGTGCCGATGGTGTTATTAGCATCCATCACACCAGTACCAGTGGTAGAGGCGCAACCGCCCAAGGCTAGGGCTGAGCCAATTACTGCAGCGGCACTTCCTATGCGTTTAGTAGCTTGGCGTTTATTAACTAGGCGTTTAGATGTCTTGATAGCGGCGAAAAAAGAAAATTGTTGGTGCATGTTAAATACTCCTGTTCTTTATTGTGTTAAACAATTGATAAACACCGCTAACATAGCAGATTATAAAGAATTTTTTTTACCCAAATTTTTATCCAAGTCATGTTATTGGGTCATAGTTACTAAAAAATGTGCCATCAAACTTAAAAAACTGGGTGGAATTTTTTTTCATCAATGTTTATAAAGCCAATTAAATTCCTCGATATCGATGATATTAATCGGAAAAAAACGCGAGTTTTTTAGATTTCTCAATAAATTTGATTCAAATTAAACCTTACTAAAAATGTGGAATTGATAACCAATTGTTTTAGGTTGTGCATTTGTTTAATCTTTTTTTTCCTTGTTTTGAGTGTGGAATTGGACTATAACTATACCTAACAAATACATCTATTTACGCAATGATAAGGAGTTGTTATGAACTGGCAATTATTTAGCGTAATTTTTACAATCGCTTCTGGTGTGACTATCGGTGTTTTAATGACCATTGCGCTGGTAACTGGTTTTGACCAAATTCCACACATTATAGCCACAGCGATTGTCGGTTTAATCCTATCTATTCCAATTGCATGGATTGTCGCCAAAAAAATGCAAACACTGACTACTGCCAAAACCCCAGTTGCGCGATAACAAAGTACGCTAGATAAATAACTAAAACCGCTAAAACCGCTTAACTAATAATAGCTAAGCGGTTTTTTTATGGCTAATAAGGTTAAAAGTGTATAGCACTCACGCTAGACTGTGGTGCTAAACGCTGTGGCACAATAGCTACTGTAAATCTACTTTAGTGCCCGTATCAACATTGGCGTACACCTCAAGCACATCCCAGTTGGTTAAGCGAACACAGCCGTGCGAGGCTTGACGGCTAATGCCTTCAGGAACGGGCGAGCCATGAATCCCGTATGAGGGTTTACTCAGTCCCATCCATACCACACCGACTGGACTTTTGGGTCCTGGCGGCAACATAAACACTTTTTTATCTTTGCCTTCACCGCTACTGGCGCGGTACCAAGGGTTTTTAACACGATTGACAATACTAAAGGTACCCGTAGGAGACGGTGTATCACTACTACCGACCGTGGTAGGATAAGTGGCAATTAATCTATCGCCATTATAAGCGTATAAGATATTGTCGGCTTTTTTGGCAACCAAACGGGTGATTTTCTCATTGAGCGGCGCGCCTGGGTTAAAGACGGTGATGGTTTCACCCACAGTGAATTTTTTATCGCTATTAAGCTTTTTAAGATAGCGAATATCCATGTGGAAACGTTCAGCCAACATTTCTTGGACGTCTTGATAGTATAGACCTTTCATTTTAGATTTGGCTTCACTACCACTCGGTGTTGGCTGATACGGACCTTTGATATCTTCTTGCGTCAAGGTATAACCGACCAACACAGGCTGATTGGCAGGAATTTTTTCATTTAACAGTTTCCAAACTTCCGCGCTCATACGGCCATCTTGGGGTAGTCCATGCATGGCTTGGAAATTTTTGAGCGCTTTTTTGGCATTCATACCCCAACCGCCATCAATTGGACCCGGTGAAGCATGATTCCAATCTAACAAGGCTTGAAGTTTTAAGGTCGTTGCTGAGTTAACATTTTGACCAGGTTTCCAGTCGGCACTATTGACTAGCTGTGCGTAGTCAGACAAATTTAGGGTAGAAAAACTGGCAGGTGTTGTTGCTGTTTTATTGTTACCCACTGTTGTCGGGTCAAAATTTGGCGCAGCCGTTGTGGTATTGTTGACTTCTTCAGAGCTCGCGCCTGCGACACCTGCACCCGAAGTATAGTCACTATCGATACCTGTTTGGGTGGCATCTTCTTTAATGCCTAATGCCGTGGTGGTGGCTGGGATTGGGGTTAAAGGGATATCGGTTGCTGCTGGCGTTGGTTTTGCCGCCGTCACCGCAGTAGCCGAGGCGAGTTTCGGCGTGGTGGTAGATTGTGTGACGCTAGCTGCGGACTTGGCTGTTTGCGTTTTTTTAGCAGTAGTCGTTGCGGTTTTGCTTTCCGGTTTTTTAGCCGTTTTGCTATCGGTGGTGGTTTTTTTAGCAGTCGCGGCTGCGGTAGGGGTGCTCGCCGATTTCGTGGTGGCAGTTTTAGTCGTTGTCGTTGTTTTGGTAACAGCTTTGGTGGCGGGTGCCGTTTTGGCGGTAGTGGTGTCTGAGACCGTGTTGGTGGCTGCAAATGCTTGATTGGCAATCAGACAAGCTAGGGTAGATAATACAAATTTTTTCATAGATTGACTCAATAATCGGCAATAACAAATAAAAATAAGGGACAATATAAATAACGTACAGTAAAAGCATAAATTGGCAGCAATTATACTATAAAAACCAACTTTTCAGGCAATGGCTCATTTGTTAGCTGCACGACAATCTAAGTCTAAGTAGCGTTTGCCAAAGCGTTTAACAACCTTACGCAATAGAACCTCGCTGCACACTTAATTTTTACGCCGTTAAATTGTTGTATAGATAAATTGTCCCATAGGCGAATTTACATGCTTTAAGTCTAACATTAACAAATCGCACGATAGACAATGGTAAAATTTTTTAACCAAGCGGTATTTTTATAGCAAGATTAACCCAAAAAAGTGTTTAAAATATTTAGCCCTGCGCGCAACAGTTATTTTTACCATGTTTATTGAACAGCTCGATGATGAAAAATTGAATTGTACAAATCTGTGGCCCTTTAGCTTGTTAAATAACTTTAGCTCGTTAAATAATTTGTAAAAAAATCAAAGTATATTATAATTTTAATTCAAAATTTTTTAGGTTAACCACTATGTCATCATCGCCATTTGCATCAGCCAATGTTTCTCACACGCCATCTTTTGACCAAAATCAAGATTCACAAAACCTTGAAGATTTGCAAATCGATCTGCAAGCACTTGATATGGATGAAGAAAGCGAATCAGATGACATCTTTGACACCATGCAACAAGAGTTTGCTGAAGCACACCAAACCCTAAAAACGATTCGCGATTTTATCCGTTTTGGAGTCAGTAAATTACGCGAGCATGATGTGGTAGTCGCGCAAGGTACCACAGATGAGTTTGCTGAAGCTTCTGCCATTGTGCTACAAACCTTGTCGCTTGATTGGTCTGCCGATGAGCAAATTTTAGATTGTCGCCTGACCAATAGCGAAAAATCAGAAGTATTGACATTGTTGCAGCGCCGTATCGTTGAACGTAAACCTTTGAGTTATTTAATTAATTTGTCTTATTTTTGCGATTTGCCATTTTATGTGGATGAGCGGGTATTGATTCCACGCTCGCCCATTGCTGAGCTGATTCGCCAGCAGTTTTATCCCTATTTTGAGCCGAATGATTTGGTTGAAAAAATCAGTGGCCCTACTAATGACAAAAAATTTCATGACCACGGATTGTATGATAAACAGTTAGCACAACCAGAGCGTATGCTTGATTTGTGTACAGGGTCAGGCTGTATTGCCATTGCCTTGGCAAGCCGTTTCCCTGATGCAATGGTCGATGCCAGTGATATCGACAAGAACGCGCTAGAAGTGGCAGCGGTCAATGTGGAACATCACCACATGAACCATCAGGTCAATTTGATTGAGTCAAACTTATTTGAAAAAGTGCCTGCAGAAAATCAATATGATTTGATTGTGACCAACCCGCCGTATGTCGATGCGGCAACGATGGCAGATTTACCACCCGAGTTCTTGCATGAGCCAGACCATGCGTTGGCAGCGGGACAAGATGGCTTGGATTTGGTGCATCATATTTTATACAACGCCCCAGATTATCTGACTCGTGACGGCTTGCTGGTGTGCGAGGTGGGGGATAGTGAATGGGCACTACGCCAAGCCTATCCTGAAATTCAGTTTGATTGGTTAACCTTTGCGCATGGCGGACATGGGATTTTTGCCATGGATTATGATGAATTGATGGAAAATCGGGCATATTTTGAGCAGTATGTGAGTGTTTCTTAGTAAGCGGTTGTTTAGGGTTGCTATCTTTAACTTGTTGATTGGGCTTGTTGATTTAATAAGTTGGATAATGGTTAAAAAAAGCAATATATGAAAAAGGTGCAACAAACCTATTATTTTATTTGCAAGCATTCATGAAATAGTAAGCGGAGCGTAAATGGCAGGCAATACCATCGGGCAAGTTTTTACCGTTACCACCTGTGGCGAATCACATGGTGCAGGACTCATGGCAATCGTTGACGGTGTGCCACCAGGTTTGCCTTTAACCGAAGCAGATCTGCAAATTGACTTGGATCGTCGTAAGCCCGGTACTTCAAAATTTGCGACCCAGCGCCGTGAAGACGATGCAGTTGAAATTATCTCTGGTGTGTTTGAGGGTAAAACGACAGGCACTTCTATCGGGCTGTTGATTCGCAATACCAACCAAAAATCCAAAGATTATAGCGATATTAAAGACACCTTTCGTCCCAATCATGCCGATTATACTTATAGCATGAAATATGGGTTTCGCGATTATCGTGGCGGTGGTCGCTCATCAGCGCGTGAAACGGCAATGCGAGTGGCAGCGGGCGCGATTGCCAAGAAATATTTGAAACAACGGCTAGGGGTAGAAGTTCGCGGTTATGTGACCCAGATTGGTAATGTGGTTGCCAAACAGATACCTGAAAATACGATTGATTGGGAATTTGTCAACAGCAACCCATTTTTTTGTGCGGATATAGACGCCTTACCAAAGTTTGAGCAGCTGATTACCCAATGCCGTGAGCAAGGAACAAGCTGTGGCGCAAAGCTTACCATATTGGCATCGGGCGTGCCTGTGGGATTGGGTGAGCCTGTGTTTGACAGGCTTGATGCGGATATCGCCCATGCGATGATGGGCATTAATGCAGTCAAAGGCGTTGAAATTGGCGATGGCATGGCAGTGGCGGGACAGTTTGGGCATGAATCTCGCGACGAGTTAACCTTGGACGGCTTTAATGCCAACCATGCCGGGGGAATTTTAGGGGGGATTTCATCGGGTCAGACGATTGTAGTAAGTATTGCGCTAAAACCTACTGCCAGTATCACCACGCCGGGTCAAAGCATTGATGTTCACGGCAATGCCGTAGAGATGCTAACCAAAGGGCGCCATGACCCTTGTGTCGGTGTGCGTGCTACGCCGATAGCAGAAGCCATGCTTGCCATTGTGCTGTTAGACCATTATCTGCGTCATCGTGGGCAAAATGCAGATGTCACTATGCCGCTCACCCCGATTGTATAATTTTTTAATAGGGGTATTTGGTTGCTATAAGGTTGCTACAATGCGTTGCCCCATTCAACTTGAGTTAACATTGGTATGACTGTGCCTGACCTTACCCTTGATGAGCAGCAGTACGATGCCTGGCAAAGCGAAATACTGGCGCAGATGGGTATTACACGTTGGGTGCGCCAAGATTGCCCTGTCAAAACGTTTGCTAATCTAGAAGATTTTGAGGTTGTTTCTTCCTATCAAGCGGTTGAGACGCTTGCTGCCATGCCACAGCAGTTACCACCAGCTCAAACTGGGTTAACGAGCGAACTTGCGCCCATTGATACAACGCCAGACTTCAATCATCCTGTTATTGCGGATGATGCCGTTGATAGCGCAGTAGAATTACCCCCAGCGAGTCTGGCAGATTTTCACCCCCATGATGTAGCTTTACCCAACGATTCATCTTTACCCCATTATTCACCTTTAAAAAGCGACCCTGCGCCAAATAGTGATAGGTACAGTGATGCTGGGCAGAGTGATGAGCTATTCAATAATGAACAGCTCAATAATGAACAGCTCAATGATGAATTGCTCACTGCCAGTTTTGATGTGCAGGCGATAGTGGGGGGTGAGTGGACACTGGTGGTTGACAGTCATTTTTTGCAAACGGACAGCCGCCAACAGCAGTTATGGCAACAAATCATCAGTGGGTTAAAAGCATCAGTGCATTTTTTTAACTTTCCCTTGCTTACCGATAGCCAGAATTTACCCAAAGCCACGGTGCAATTAATGAGCAGCTACCCGATGGCAGTCGCAGGGTTTTCAGGATTTTTATATCGTATTAATCAAGGCAATCCCAAGGTGGGGGCATTGACGCCATTGCCTGACTGTCTAGATGAACAACCCATACAGCGTCTGCCGTATCTGCTGGATATGCTCGATGATTATCGCTTAAAACGCCAACTTTGGCAGTTGCTATCAAGTTAAGCTTAAAAGCTGCCGATTGATGCCGCATCTTTATGATTCATCGACTAGCCATATTGTGGTAAAGTATTTTTTTATTTCACACGATAACATTTCACACGATAAAAAGGAACGTGCTATGAGTGTCAGCTTTGATCAACGTGTTGCTAACTTTTGTGCAGGCCCAGCATCTATGCCGACTGCAGTGCTGCAAAAAGCGCAAGCCGAATTGTTAAATTGGCAGGGCTCAGGCATGTCGGTGATGGAGATGAGCCACCGTAGCAGTGAATTTGTGGGCATTGCCTCAAAAGCCGAGCAGGATTTGCGCAAGCTGATGAACATTCCTGACAATTATAAAGTGCTATTTTTGCAAGGTGGCGCAAGCTTGCAGTTTTCAGCCATTCCATTGAATTTACTCAAAGGGGAGGCTGATTATTTAGACACCGGCATTTGGTCTAAAAAAGCCATCAGCGAAGCCAAACGCTATGAGCAAGCGGGGCTAGGCAAAATCAATGTCGTCGCTTCTGCCAAAGACAGCAACTATACTATTGTCCCTCCACGTGATAGCTGGCAACTTAATGACAACGCCGATTATTTCCATTATTGCCCCAACGAGACCATTAATGGCTTGGCGATGTTTGATGTGCCAGCGGTCAATGTACCCATCGTGGCGGATATGTCATCTTGCATCCTCTCTAGCCCAATAGATGTATCAAAATTTGGACTGATTTATGCAGGTGCACAAAAAAATATCGGTCCTGCGGGTTTGACGCTTGTGATTGTCCGTGATGATTTGATCGGTCATGCCAACTTAGTTTGCCCAAGTATCTTGGACTATAAAAACCAAGCCGATAATGATTCGATGGTCAATACCCCAGCAACTTTTTCTTGGTATTTGGCAGGTTTGGTGTTTGAGTGGTTACTTGAGCAAGGGGGTGTCGAGGCAATCTATCAACAAAATTTGTTAAAAGCGCAAAAGCTGTATGAATTTATCGACCAAAGCGATTTTTACCAAAACCCTGTCAACAAAGACAACCGCTCAATCATGAATGTACCCTTCACCTTGGCAGATAGTCAACTTGATAAAACCTTCTTAGCTAAAGCCGACGAAGCCGGATTGTTGAATCTTAAAGGGCACCGTACAGTGGGCGGCATGCGCGCCAGTATTTATAACGCGATTGATTTGGCGACCATTGAAAAGTTAATCAAATTTATGCAGCAGTTTGAACAAACTAGCGTATAAAAAGATTTAATAATCGTGCTACATTAAGACTTAACAGCTAAAATGCTTGTTAAGTCTTTTTTATAGTTAGTGGGTGTGGGGCATATGAGAGATAACAGCTAGCAATACCAAGGGTTTTTGAAAAATAGTTGAAGGGGTTATGGGGATGCAAGTGAAAAAAGACAGGATGATAAAACCAGCCCACTGGATGAGGGCAGTCACTCGCCAGACATTTGGCAAAAAATGCTGGGTGCTGGGCTTATTAGTGGTCGCGTCCGCTGCCAATACTGCTATCATCACTGGCACATCTATCGCTCACAACAGCACCGCACAATTTGCCCATGTCTCTCATTTACCGTATGCCAATCCCAACGCCCCCAAAGGCGGTGTGTTGAGCCTATCTGCCATCGGCACCTTTGACAGCATTAATAAATGGATTGATGTCGGTACGCCTGTGACCGGCACCGATTATTTGTTTGAAAGTTTGATGACAGGCTCGCTTTCTGAAGCGTTTGTGCAGTACCCACTACTGGCGGATAAAGTCACTTATGACCCAGATGACCCAAGCTGGGTTATCTATCACATCAACCCCAAAGCCTATTTTTGGGATGGCACGCCTGTGACGGCGCAAGATGTCAAAGCCAGTATGGATGCGCTGCTCACAAAAGGCGTGATGAGTATGCGTAGCTACTTATCGGATGTCAAAGAAACGCAAGTGATAGATCGACAAACCGTCAAATTTATTTTTAAATCCAAAGACAACCAAGAAATCAAACTGACCGTCGCGCAAATGCCGATTTGGTCAAAAAAATCGATTGATGGCTATTTTGATAAAGTCGGACTGACGCCACTGATGGGCAGTGGCGCATATAAAGTCGGCACAATCGATGCAGGACGCGCCATTACTTATGTGCGCGACCCCAATTATTGGGGTGCCAAACCTGACGCAGGCGTGGTGGTGAATGTCGGGCGTTATAATTTTGACCAAATTAAGTATGTATATTATCAAAACCCCGAAGTGGCATTTGAAGGCTTTAAATCCGGCGAATATTTTTTCCGTGCCGAAAACAAAGCGCGGACATGGTCGACGGGTTATAACTTTCCTGCCGTCAAAGCAGGCATGATTACCAAAGCGCAAATCGCCAATAACAACCCCGTACCGATGCAAGCGATTGTGATGAATTTGCGCCGACCGATTTTTCAAGATATTCGGGTGCGCCAAGCGATGACACTGGCGTATGATTTTGAATGGCTCAATAAAACCATGTTTTATGGCCAATATGAACGCTTGCAAAGCTTTTTTCATGGGTCAGCGCTTGCCGCCACTGGCATGCCAACGCCCCAAGAACTGGCGGTTATCAATCCGCTATTACCTGACCTTGAGCCCATTCAAAGACAGGCTGTTTTAAGCGACTGGCAAGCCCCCAAATCAACTGGCGATGGATTTAATCGAGACAATTTATTAAAAGCGCGTGAATTGCTGCTACAAGCAGGTTTCAAATACCAAAATATGAAGCTATATCAGCCCGATGGTCAGCCCGCCAAACTGGAATTTTTATCCGCCGATGACAAGAATGCGCGCATTGTGTTGCCTTTTTTACGTAACCTGCGACGACTCGGGTTTGATGCCAGCTTTCGCCAAGCCGATGTCCCCCAGTACCTAGAGCGCACTCGCAGATACGACTATGACATGATTATCGATATGTTTGCCCAAAGTTTGTCCCCTGGCGCCGAGCAAACCTATATGTGGGGCTCACAAGCCGCAGACGAAAAAGGCAACCAAAACTCGGCGGGTATCAAAAACAAAGCCATTGATGCGGTGATTGCCAAACTCATAGTGTCGAAGAATCGTAACGATATTGTGCTATACAGCAAAGTATTAGACCGTCTGCTACGGGCGGGCTATTATGTCGTGCCGACTTATGGCAAGCATACTGACAATGTGGCGTATTGGAAATTTTATGAGCATGGGCCGCTGCCAAGCAATGCCATCGGTATCGATTATTGGTGGGTGAACAAAGACAAACAAGCACAAGTCATGCAGTATTTAGGAAAATAATAAGGAATAAAACAATGCTAAAAATCCACCCAATCCCAGCCTTCACTGACAACTATATTTGGGCGATTATCAATGATGGAACACACGAAGTGATTATTGTTGATGCTGGCGATGCGGAGCCTGTTTTAGAGTTTGTCAACCGTGAAAATCTAACCATCACCCAAATGTGGGTTACACATCATCACAGCGACCACATCGGCGGCGTAACAGCATTGGCAAATGTGTTTCCAAACGCACAGATTTTTGCGCATGCCAATATTCACCCATTAATCAATGCCACACAGTTAATCCCCGTCGCTGAAGGGCGCGAATTAACCGCTTGGGGCAGTCCTGTGCAGGTGTGGCAGGTGGCAGGGCATACCGAAAATCATTTAGCTTACTTAGTGACGCTTGATAACCGTCTGCATATTTTTTGTGGAGATACGCTATTTCGCGCAGGTTGTGGCCGGGTTTTCACCGGCACGATTGAGACGTTGTTTGAAAGCTTTGACCGTTTTGCGCAGTTACATGACGATGAAACGCTATTTTATCCTGCCCATGAGTATACCTTGTCAAATCTTAACTTTGCCCAGTTTATCGAGCCCAATAACCCAGCCATTGCACAGGCAATAGCGCATGACAGTGAGTTACGCGAGCAAAATACGCCAACCTTGCCGACCACGCTTGCCGATGAAAAAGCCATCAATCCGTTTATGCGTGCGGTGCTTGCACCCAGTGATGAGATGATAAAAACCGTACAAACGCAAACAGGAATTGAGGATGACAGTCCGTTTGAGATATTTAAAGCCTTACGCCAACTAAAAAATAACTTTTAAGGGCAACAATTAAAGGTAACCATTAAGGCTAATAATGAGGGATAACCATGGGCAAATATATTCTTAAACGGCTGTTGTTAATCATCCCCACCTTGTTTTTGATTCTGCTCACCAATTTTGCCATTGTCCAGTCGGCGCCGGGCGGTCCTGTCGAGCAAAAAATATCCCAAATTGAAGCAGAACAAAAACAGGGCGCCACCCAAACCCAACTGTCCACGACCACTTATCAAGGCAGTCGCGGTTTATCGCCAGACATGGTCGAGGCTATCAAAAAACAATACGGCTTTGATAAATCCGCGCCTGAGCGATTTTGGCTCATGCTGACTAGCTATGCCAAGGGCGATTTTGGTACCTCGTTTTTTAAAGGCAAACCGGTGGGCGAGCTGATTTTGGATAAAATGCCCGTGTCGATTTCGCTAGGGCTTTGGAGTACGCTACTGATTTATTTAATCGCTGTGCCGCTTGGGATTGCCAAAGCCAGACGCCATAATTCACTGATGGATAAAACCACCGCGTTGCTGCTTGCGGTGAGTTACGCTGTGCCTGTGTTTGTGCTTGCGGTGGTGTTACTGGTGATGTTGGCAGGGGGGAGTTATTGGCAGATTTTTCCGCTGCAAGGCTTGGTGAGTGAGAATTTTGATAAGCTGTCCACGTTTGGCAAAATCAAAGATTATTTTTGGCATTTGGCATTACCCATTACGGCAAGCACGATTGGCGGGTTTGCGGGACTCGCGTATTTGACCAAGTTTAGTTTTATGGAAGAATTGAACAAACAATACGTGCTGACTGCTCGCAGTAAAGGGTTAAGCGAAAAAAAAGTGCTATACGGTCATGTATTTCGCAATGCGATGATGATTATTATTGCAGGCTTGCCGTCGGCGATCGTGGGAATATTTTTTACCGGTAATTTTTTGATTGAAGTGATTTTTAATTTGGATGGTTTGGGACGACTGGGGTTTGAAGCGATTGGGCAACGCGATTATCCGGTGATTTTTGGCACGTTGTTTATTTTTACCTTGATGGGGCTGATTTTGCAGTTGATAAGTGATGTGACTTATCATCTCATTGATCCCCGTATTGATTTTGAGGGTCGCTAATGCTGATAAAACATCCCGTTTGGCAAGCGCGCATTCACCGCTTTCGGCGTAATCGGTTGGGATTTTTTTCGCTCATCATGTTTAGCCTGATTTTCCTTGCCTGCATGGGGGCAAACCTTATCGCCAATGACAAGCCGATACTGGTCAATTACCAAAATCACTGGTATTTTCCCATCGTCAAGTCTTATCCCGAAACCACCTTTGGCGGTGTATTTGAAACCGAAGCCAACTACCAAGACCCTGTGGTTAAAGACCTAATCAACCAGCATGGCTATATGATTGAGCCTATCATACCGTTTGCCGACCAAACGCCAAGTGTGAGTCGTGATGTGCCGTTCCCTGCGCCGCCAAATAGCGAGAACTGGTTCGGTACCGACGACCAAGGTCGAGATGTTCTGGCAAGGGTATTGTATGGCTTGCGTGTCTCGCTATTATTTGGGTTGGCGTTGACGGTGGCAGGGTCAATCATTGGCATTGCAGTAGGGGCGGTGCAAGGGTATTTTGGCGGCTGGACGGATTTGGTGGGTCAGCGGTTGATGGAAGTGTGGGGCGGTCTGCCACAGCTGTTTATGATTATTATTTTAGTGAGTTTGTTTAGCCCAAGCGTGTTTGTGTTGTTTGGCTTAATGCTGCTCTTTGGCTGGATGGGGCTCGTTGGTCTGGTGCGTGCTGAGTTTTTGCGAGCGAGAAATTTTGATTATGTGCGGGCTGCCAAGGCGATGGGCGTGAGTGATGGCAAGATTATGTTTCGCCATATTTTGCCCAATGCGATGTCGTCGAGCCTGTCGCAGTTGCCGTTTATTTTGACGGCAAATATCACGGCACTCACCACGCTCGATTATTTGGGCTATGGCTTGCCTGCAGGGTCGCCGTCTTTGGGGGAGCTAATCTCACAGGGAAAAGATAATTTGGATTCACCGTGGCTCGCTTTGGCTGGGTTTTTTAGTTTAACGATTGTGTTGTCGCTGCTGATTTTTATTGGGGAAGCGTTAAGAGATGCGTTTGACCCACGGCAGTCTTGAATTAACTAAAATTCAATGCAGCAATCAACCCAAAATGCTGAGTAAACGGAATAAAATCCCTATCGCAAAATAACAGGGGTAATTGATGTTCAACGCAAAAACTAGCAATCATCACATCATTGGCTTTACGAATGGTAATGCCTTGCTTGCGTAATTGGCGGTAATAATCAGCGTATTTAATCGCATTTTGTTGGTTTAAAATATCGTAACATAATAAACTATCAAGGGCATTTTTGGCTTGATTGTAGTCTGTATCAAGGCGAAAACCTTGCAAGATTTCCATCAAAATCACATCAAAAATCGCCACATTACTTGCCTCAAGTTGCGTGTCCAAAAAATCGGTGTGAGGTGTTGAATGACCGTTAAAATAGTCTATCCAAACGCTAGTATCAGCGATGATAGGCAAGTTCACCCTTCAACACCTGTTTTACGCATTTCGGCTAAGTCGCCTTCCCAATGCAGGTTGCCCCGCAAGTCACGGATTTTTTGTTGTTGGCTTTTTTGCAAGAGTAGCTTTAGCCCTTGTTCGACGGCTTCTTTTTTAGTTTTAATGCCTGTGGCTTGTAGGGTCTGTTGCATTAGATTGTCATCTATTATGATGTTAGTTCGCATATCATTTCGCCTTTGTGTATGATTCTTTGATATTATACACATTTTAATAAATAGTTAAAAGGATAAAAATATGAGTTCAGGTTTTGTGGCGGGGACGCTCGTGCATACGGATAAAAGTTTGACCATTCAAGGAAATGATAAATGAGCGAGTTACTCAAAGTCAAAAACCTAACCATCAAATCCGCCACCCAAACGCTAGTCGATAACCTATCTTACACCCTGCACACAGGCGAAACCCTCGCCATCGTCGGTGAATCGGGTTCGGGAAAATCCCTCTCAAGCCTCGCTTTACTCGGACAGCTGCCAAATAGCCTAAGTATCACAGGACAAGCCCATTTAACAGACAGCCAAACTGACAAAGCTATCATTTTACCCATCGAACAAAATAGCCTAAGCAATCAAAACAAACCAAAACAGACCGAAAACCTATTTCGCCAAATCCGTGGCAAACGTATCGGCATGATTTTCCAAGAGCCAATGACCGCCTTAAACCCACTCCACACAGTGGGCAAACAAATTGCCGAATCGTTAAGTCTGGCTGGCGTGGCAAAAAAACACTGGCGACAGCGTACCCTAGAGCTGCTTTCCCAAGTCAACATTGCTGACCCTGAAAGCAAACTTGCGCGCTATCCGCACGAGCTCTCGGGTGGACAACGACAGCGTATCATGATAGCGATGGCACTGGCGCAAGACCCTGACATTATTATCGCAGACGAGCCGACTACCGCCCTAGATGTGACTTTACGCCATGAGATTTTGGGTTTACTGCATCGGCTAAAACACGAGCGGGGCATGGCGATGATTTTGATTAGCCATGATTTAAACCTTGTCAAACGCTACAGTGACAACCTCATCGTCATGCAACAAGGCAAGGTCATAGAGCAGGGGGCGACCCAAGCGATTTTTGACCATCCGCAGCAGGATTATACTCGCTCATTGATTTATCAAGAGTTTGGACAAAGTTTGCCCATCATTGACAATTCACCCAGTGTTTTGGAAGTTAAACAATTAGCCATTGCTTTCCCCCAAAAAAACAATATATTGGGTCAAACCACCCAATGGTTTGAGGCGGTCAAAAGGTTAAATTTGACCCTTGCACAAGGGCAATCCTTGGGTATAGTGGGCGAGTCGGGGTCTGGCAAAACCACCACGGCTTTGGCACTCATCAAATTATTGGCGAATGCCACCAAGGTGCAAGGTCAGATTTTGCTGTCAGCCAATGCTCACATGACGGACGTTTTAGCGTTGTCGAAAAAAGCCTTTTTGCCGTATCGGTTAGATATTCAAATGGTATTTCAAGACCCGTATGCCAGTATCAATCCACGGTTTAGTGTGTTTGAGATAATTGAAGAAGGGCTAACTATTCAAGGTATGGCAAAAACGGAGCGTGAAAAAGCGGTGTTAGCAGCCTTAGACACGGTGCGGTTGCCACGAGATTTTGTCAGCCGTTATCCGCATGAGCTTTCAGGCGGTCAGCGTCAGCGGGTGGCACTCGCGCGGGCATTGGTGATGAAACCCAAAATTTTGTTACTCGATGAGCCCACATCAGCGCTTGATAGCAGCACCCAAGTGGCAATGGTGAAGTTATTGCGAGATATTCAAGCAAACTTTGGCTTAAGCTATATTTTTATCAGCCATGATTTGCAGGTGGTTAAGGCATTGTGCCAAACGATACTGGTATTGAAAAATGGCAAAACACAAGCATATGATACGACAGACAATATCTTCACCCAACCACAAAATCAGTATGTGACTGCCCTAATTGCGCACAGCGGTGAAAACTAGCGGGTTTGCTATCAAAGTATTAGAAAGTTAACAATTATCGTGAACCACATTGTTACGTAAGTTTACTTGGTTATAGCCAATTTATCCTAGTCATTTAACCCTAGTGATTTTATTACAAGCACTTATATAGCTACTTGATTACATGCACTTAATTACACCCCCTTTAGCAATTGTTAAAAATTAATCATGCCAAATTCCATCATTACCGAAGACAAAAAGCCACAGCATGACGTATTTGCTATAGCTGCCTTGACCCCCGCGCAAACCAAATATTTGCCAATCGTGGTGGCAATCGCTTTGTTTATGCAAATTTTAGACTCAACGGTGCTCAATACCGCTTTGCCTGCGATGGCGCATGATTTGAATCAGCCTGCGTTATCAATGCAGTGGACAGTGATTAGCTATGCGCTCACCTTAGCAATTTTTACCCCGATTAGTGGTTTTATTGCTGATAAGTATGGCACCAAGACCACCTTTATGGTGGCGATTGGCGTGTTTACCGCAGGCTCGATGATGTGTGCGGTATCACCAACCCTTAATAGCCTAATTTTTTCTCGCGTGGTGCAAGGATTGGGCGGTGCGCTGCTGATGCCTGTGGGCAAGTTGACGCTGATTAAAAGCTATCCGCGAGAACGTATGCTGTCGGTGATGAATTATGCGGTGATGCCTGCGATGATTGCGCCCGTGATTGGACCTTTGGTCGGGGGGTATTTGGTGGAGCTGGCAAGCTGGCATTGGATTTTTTTGATTAATATTCCTATGGGGGCATTGGGGATGTGGGCAGGGTGGAAACTGATGCCCAACTATTTACAGCGCAATCCCAGTATGGATTTGCTTGGGTTTTTACTGTTTGGTGGCGCGATGGCAAGCTTTACCTTTGCGCTCGAGTTTGCCAATAACATTCATGCCGATAATCTGGCTTCAGCGGTTTTTCCCGTGATGGTTGCTTTATTGGCGATTATGCTGCTTATTGGCTATTATTATCACGCCAAATACTCAGAATCGCGTAATGGACAACAACCGCTATTTGGCTTGGATTTATTTCAAGTGCGTACCTTTCGCGTGGGTATAGTGGGCAATTTGCTGACCCGTTTGGGGATGAGTGCGATTCCTTTTCTACTGCCGCTACTGCTGCAAGTGGTGCAGGGCTATTCGCCGTCACAAGCGGGTTGGATGTTGGCACCTATTGCGGTGGGCGCACTGTTGACCAAGCCGCTGGTCACGCGTATTGTGAAGCGATTTGGCTATCGTAGAACATTGGCGGGCAATACCTTGTTGATTGGCGTTAATATCATGCTGCTATCACAACTCAATCAAACCACGCCGATTTGGCTAAGTGTGCCACTTTTGACTTTTATGGGGGCGTGTAATTCGCTACAATTTAGCACGATGAACACCATTAGTATTGCACGGCTTCGCCCAAGTCAAACCAGCAGTGGCAATAGTTTATTGTCGGTTAACCAACAATTGGCGATTAGTTTTGGGATTGGCTTTGGGGCGATGCTGTTACATTTACTGACGCCCGCTCGCGCTTCTCTAGCACAGACGCAAACCGCGTTTTCATACAGTTTTATCATTTTGGGTATCATGACGATTTTATCTGGGCTGTATTTTTTGCGGTTGCACCGATTTGATGGCAAAGGACTATACCAGTAGCCGCCCTTATATTCTTGCCCATATTGTCGATACTATATTGTCATTGTCGATATAGGTTATCTAGCCATACCGATGGATAGTGTGGTGATTTATTTCACTCATTTTTATGATAATTTTAATCCTTTAACCCGATTGCCCCTAATTGCTATTCTATTGGCGCAATCGTTTTGGAAACCCTATGCTCTCCAATGCTTTTTCAATGATAATTGATACCCGTTGGTGTCTTGATGAACTGCTAAAAGATGGCATCATTGACCAACGTGATTATAATTTGGTGATGACCCATAACCGCAAAACCTTGCATCCCTTGCAAGTGATTGCAGGCTTTCATCTAGTCGATAAAACCACGCACATGGCGCTCAGTCTTGACCAGCTTAATCGCTGGTTGGCACAAAAAGCAGGTGTTGATTATGTACGTATTGACCCGCTGAAAACCGATGTGCCCTCAGTGACATCGATTATGTCATTTGAATATGCGCGCTCGCAGCACATTTTGCCAGTCGCCGTCACCCAAGATACGGTGGAAATCGGTACTGACCAGCCATTTTATCAAGATTGGCAGCTCAATATTGCGCATATCGTGTCGCCCAAAAAAATCAAAACCGTATTAATCAGTCCCGAGCAAATCAACCGCTATCGTCAAGAATTTTATCAAGTGACCAAAGCCATTGCGGGGGCAAACCATCAGCAAAAACGCGCAGATGCCGATATCACCAATGTCGAAGCGTTATTACAACTGGGCAATGCCGCCAATATTGAAAACCCCGATGCCAATGACCAACACATCGTCAAAATTGTCGATTGGTTATTACAGTACGCCTTTGACCAGCGTGCCAGTGATATTCACTTAGAGCCGCGCCGAGATAAAAGCAACGTGCGTTTTCGTATCGATGGTATTTTGCATACCGTTTATCAAATGCCGACTGGGATTATGACCGCGGTAGTGGCTCGGATAAAAATCTTAGCAAGACTCAATGTCGCTGAAAAGCGTAAACCGCAAGACGGACGGCTCAAAACCCGTACCCCTAAAGGTCAAGAAACCGAGCTGCGGCTATCGACGCTCCCGACTGCGTTTGGGGAAAAATTGGTGATGCGGGTATTTGACCCAGAAGTACTGGTGCGCTCTTTTGAGCAATTGGGACTGACAGGGCGAGATTTACAAAAATGGGATGACATGACCCGGAAAGCCAATGGCATTATTTTGGTTACAGGTCCGACAGGCTCGGGTAAAACCACGACGCTGTACAGTACCCTCAAAAAACTGGCGACAGAAGAAGTCAACGTCTGTACCATTGAAGACCCGATTGAAATGGTGGAGCCGTCGTTTAACCAAATGCAAATTCAAAACAATATTGATTTGACCTTTGCTGATGGTATTCGCTCATTGATGCGTCAAGACCCCGATATTATCATGATTGGCGAGATTCGCGATACCGAAACCGCAGAAATGGCGGTACAAGCCTCGCTGACTGGGCACTTGGTGTTATCGACTTTACATACCAATGATGCACCCAGTTCGTTAACAAGGCTGCATGATTTGGGCGTGGCGCCGTTTTTAACCTCAGCGACCATCTTGGGCATCATGGCACAGCGTTTGGTGCGTACCCTTTGCCCGCATTGTAAATCCAATAAACCCATGAATGACATTGAGCAGCAGACTTGGCAGGCGTTAGTCAGTCCTTGGAAAGCCGCAGCCCCAGATAGCATCAATCATGCCGTTGGCTGTGAACATTGCCGTAATACCGGGTATCTTGGGCGAGTGGGATTGTATGAAATCATGGTGCTTAGTAATGCGCTTAAAAAATTGATTAGTGAAGGCGCTGACTTGTCGCAAATCGCGCAAAAAGCCTACCAAGATGGATTGCAGCCGTTAAGACTGGCAGGCGCGAAAAAGATTGCTGAAGGGGTGACGACGTTTGAAGAAGTGATGAGAGTGGTGCCGTTAACTTAGGCGGCTACCCATTATTTGAAAGACAATAAGTAAAATTTGAAAAGCAACAGGTAAAATTCAAAAATAACCGGCAACAAAAAAGCCTAAACGTAAAAGTTTAGGCTTAATCAATGGTGCCCGGGGCCGGACTTGAACCGGCACGCTCGTAAGAGCGAGGGATTTTAAATCCCTTGTGTCTACCAATTTCACCACCCGGGCAGGGTAGTCACAGGACTGACGCTTGGCGTCGTGTGGTGTCTGTGTCAGAAGTGGGTGCTATTATAATCAGTTTTGTTAACTTTGCAAGCAATTTTTTACGATATTTTTTCGCGTTTATTGCTGACTCATAATAACAAAACAATAGTACCGCAAAATGAAAATGGAGGCTGAGGCCGGAATCGAACCGGCGTCCGCGGATTTGCAATCCGATGCATGGCCACTGTGCTACCCAGCCATTTCATTTAGGTTTGCTATGATAGCAAAAATTTTTAAAAGTGCAAGGACTTTTTTAGCCATTTAAGCGATGTGATGAAGGATGGTGAAGGGCATTCGAGCGCTAATTTAGCGGTTAAACATTTTCAATGGATGTTATCACACCGCAAAATCGGTTAAAATAACGCAAATTTTTTGCTAACCGACTTTTTGTTGACCGATTCGTTATTGATTGAGGAACCACCATGACTGCGACAGTTTTAGATGGCAAAGCGTATGCCAAACAAATGGAAGCTGAACTTGCTGAGCGGGTTGCCAAGTTAAAACAAGACTCTGGACGCACGCCGATTTTGGCAACGATTTTGGTGGGTGATGATCCTGCCTCTGCAACTTATGTCAAAATGAAAGGCAATGCCTGTCAACGTGTGGGTATGGATTCCTTAAAAGTTGCCATGCCACAAGCCACCACCACCGAGCAACTATTGGCAAAAATTGCCGAGCTTAACAACAATCCAGACGTGCATGGGATTTTGCTACAACACCCTGTGCCCAGCCAAATCGATGAGCGTGCCTGTTTTGATGCCATTGCACTGGCAAAAGATGTGGATGGCGTGACTTGTTTAGGCTTTGGCAATATGGCGATGGGCGAGCCTGCGTATGGTTCTTGCACCCCGCAAGGCATTATGTATTTATTAGAAAAAAACGGCGTTGAGCTTGCTGGTAAGCATGCGGTGGTCGTGGGTCGTAGCGCGATTTTGGGTAAACCGATGGCGATGATGCTATTAAATGCCAACTGTACTGTGACCATTTGCCACTCACGTACCCAGAACTTGGCAGAATTGGTCAAACAAGCGGATATCGTGGTGGGTGCTGTCGGCAAACCAGAACTTATCAAAAAAGATTGGATTAAATCGGGCGCCGTGGTGGTCGATGCAGGGTTTCATCCGCGCACCCATGCGGATGGCACGAGCGGTGGCGTGGGTGATATTGAGCTGACAGGTATCGAAGCGATTGCCTCAAGCTATACCCCAGTGCCCGGTGGCGTAGGTCCAATGACCATCAATACACTCATCCGTCAAACGGTAGAAGCGGCAGAAAAAGCAGCAGCAAAATAATGGATTTGAATTAAAAAAGGAAGTGTTTGAAGCTTCCTTTTTTTGTACATTTTTTTTGTATTCATTTTTTTACCATGACTTATGACTGGAAATCTTTACGTGACTGTTGTTAAAACTTCCGCTTATAAAAATTCGCCCTATAAAACTTCAATGCCATCAAATACTTCTGACCCATCAACCGTTTTTCACCAACTGATTACCGCATTGCAGCAAGTGTTGCCTAGCGCTAATCTTGCCAAGACATACGTGCCATTATTATCTAAGCCGAATCAACCTTTTTATTTATGGCTTATTGATCCAGATTTTTGTCATGAAGATTTGACGCCAGCGGTGATAGAAAATCTGTGGAAGAATTGTCCATATTGGGTGTTTGCATGGGCGTCAGGGCAAGTGTTGGCGCAGTATATTTTGCAGCAGCCACAGATGGTGCGCAATAAAGTGGTGATGGATTTTGGCGCAGGGTCGGGGATTGTCGGTATTGCCGCAAAAATGGCGGGTGCAAAACGGGTCATTTGCTGTGATATTGATAGCGTGAGCCTGACTAGTTGCCGAGCTAATGCGCAATTAAATGGGATAACGGTTGAACTGCTAGATAATTTATTTGAGTTAAAACAGCAATTGGGCATGGATAAAGTCGATGTGCTGTTGGTCGCGGATGTGCTGTATGACAAAGCCAACTTGCCGTTATTAGATGTGTTCTTACAATACGCGCATGATGTTTGGGTGGCTGATAGCCGCGTCAAAAACTTTGCTCACCCGCGCTACCACAAGGTAACGACGTTGGATAACACAACCACCTTGCCCGATATGGATGAAGCCAAGCAGTTTAACCAAGTAGTGCTTTATCGCAGTACGGATTAACTCAGAAATAGCAGGGAACAGCAGTATAGGTAGTGTATGCTCACAAAAAACCCTCGACTTTGCTTTCTATATTTTTAAGGCTATGAAATAATTTGTAACATAGTTATCGCATTATCGCTATTTTCAAGGCATAATAAGCCACACCCCTATTTTTAATCATCTGTTTGTTCAATACCATTCCCGATGTCATGCATCGCGGCATCATTATTGATGACAACAGCTAGATGATTACCTTCCCGTTTTACGTTTAGAAAAGGAATCCTAATATGAGTATTTGTATCACTGCCACAGGATTATATACCCCGCCTTACAGCATCAGTAACGAAGAGTTGGTCGCTACTTTTAACCAATATGTTGATAACTATAATGCCAAAAATGCCGATGCCATCGCCCGTGGTGAAAAGACCGCACTTGTGCATTCGACGGCTGAATTTATCGAAAAAGCCTCAGGTATCAAATCCCGCTATGTGATGGAAAAAGACGGAATTTTGAACCCAGATATCATGGCGCCTGTGATTCCTTATCGCAAGCTTGGCGAAGAGATGTCTATCATGGCAGAAATGGGTCTAGATGCGCTCAAACAAGCACTGGACAATGCAGGTCTACAAGGTAAAGACTTAGACGGTATTATTGTTGCTTGTTCAAACTTCCAACGCGTGTATCCTGCCATCGCCATTGAAATCCAACAATATATTGGCATGCAAGGCGGTTTTGGCTTTGATATGAACGTCGCCTGTAGCGCAGCAACCTTTGGTATCGCCCAAGCGGTCGGTCTGATCAAATCTGGCACCGCCAAACGTGTCGCCATGGTCAATATCGAAATTACCTCAGCGCACCTTAACTGGCGCAACCGTGACAGCCACTTTATCTTTGGGGATGTGGCAACGGCGACAATTATCGAAGAGCTCGCTACACCCAAAGGCTATGAAATTTTAGATAGTCATTTGTTTACCCAGTTTTCGACCAATATTAAAAATGAATACGGCTTTTTGGATCGCAGTGAATTCTTAGCCGCTGGCACACCGATGTATCCTGATATCGACGCACCTGTGACTGACAAATTGTTCTTGCAAGAAGGTCGCAAAGTATTTCGTGAAGTGTGCCCTGCCGTGTCCAATTTAATCCTTGAGCTGCTCCATAAAAACCACGTTGAGCCACAACAGCTCAAAAAAATGTGGCTACACCAAGCCAATGCCAACATGATTGATTTGATTTTACGCACCGTGTTGGGCAAAGAAGCGGATAAATCAATCGCGCCTATGGTACTGGCAGAATATGCCAATACCAGCTCCGCCAGTCCCATGATTGTGTTTCATAAACACCAAGAAAATATGCAATCGGGTGATTTGGGTGTGATTTGCTCGTTTGGCGCAGGTTACTCAATTGGAGGTGTGTTGGTCAAAAAAGTCTAAGCTTTTTATTGCCTCTCACGAAACTCATGCAAATCCCCCCAAAATGTGGCAAAATATCCGATTATTTTGCCATTTTTATTTTTAAGCTCTAAATTGAGCCAAAAATTTTAAGTCATTATTTTTAAGCCATCATTATGAAAGAATCTTTACGTTTTCGCCTTGACCAAATGTCTGACCGTTTCGAAGAAGTCACCGCCATGCTGTCTGAGCCAGAAACCATGAATGACAACAAAAAATTCCGTGAATTATCGGTTGAGCACAGTGATTTATCCGCATTGGTCGATGTCTGGGGCAAATACCGCCAAGCGGAAGAAGATTTGGCAACCGCTGAAGAAATGCTGTCGGATGCAACGGGTGATGGCGACATGAAAGAAATGGCGCAAGAAGAAATCCAAGCCGCCAAAGACACTATCAATGAGCTTGAAGACGTGCTCAATGTGATGATGCTGCCTAAAGACCCGAATGATAAAGTGCCTGCCTTCTTAGAGATTCGAGCAGGGACGGGCGGCGATGAAGCGGCAATTTTTAGCGGCGATTTGTTCCGGATGTATGAGCGTTATGCGGCAACCCAAGGTTGGACAGTGGAAGTATTGTCCGAGAATGAAGGTGAGCATGGCGGCTATAAAGAAATCATCAGCCGCGTATCGGGTACGGGTGTGTATGGCCGCTTAAAATTTGAGTCGGGCGCACACCGGGTGCAACGGGTGCCAGAGACTGAAAGCCAGGGACGGGTGCATACTTCGGCTTGCACGGTCGCAGTGATGCCAGAGGTTGAAATTGACGATACCGTGGATATCAACCCTGCCGACTTGCGTATCGATACTTATCGTGCCAGTGGGGCAGGTGGTCAGCATATCAATAAAACCGACTCTGCGGTGCGTATTACCCATATTCCAACAGGTACGGTGGTCGAGTGTCAGCAAGAGCGTAGCCAACACGCCAACCGCGATAAAGCCATGAAAATGTTGGTATCCAAAATTCAGCAAGAAAAAGTACAAAAACAAATTGATGCGTCAAGTGATATGCGTCGCAATTTGGTCGGTAGTGGTGACCGCTCGGAGCGCATTCGCACTTATAATTTTCCCCAAGGGCGTATGACCGACCACCGTATTAATTTAACCTTGTACAAACTCGATGCCATTATGCAGGGTGACTTAGATGAGTTACTTGACAGCCTACTGCGTGAGCACCAAGCCGATTTGATGGCTTCGGTAAGTGGGGAAGAATAAGATGGCAAAATTTTTAAATACCAGTGGCACGACATATCATCTTGAAGAAATGATAAAGAAGGCTTCTGACCGCCTTATTTTAATTAGCCCTTATCTAAAGCTCAATGAACGAGTTAAAGAATTACTCGAAGACAAAAATCGCCTAAAAATTGATATTCGCATTGTATATGGTAAAAGTGATTTACAGCCCGAAGAGATTAATTGGCTAAAAGGCTTGGATTTCGTGCGTACCAGTTTTTGCAAAAATTTACACGCCAAATGCTATCTGAATGAGAATGAATGTATTATCACTAGCTTAAATCTTTACGAATTTAGCCAAGTCAATAATAACGAAATGGGCGTATTGATTAGTCGTGATAGCGATAGCCAGCTATATGCCGACACTTACGAAGAAGTGCAACGCATTATCCGCATTAGTGAAGAAATCAAAGTATCTGCCGATAAAGTAGAACCCAAAAAAGTCGAAATTCAGCCAAGCGAATTGCCGAAAAATGAGCTGGCAAGTGAGCCAAAAAAACCACGCAATTTTGACAAATTAACTATCAGTAAACTTGCCGATAAGCTCGGTATAAAGTCGAATGAGTTAAGCGAAAAATTAGAGCAATTAGGGTATATCGAAACCAAAGGTAAAAATATTTTCTTAACGGAAAAAGGTAAACAAGCAGGCGGTGAAACCAAAAAGGGGCAGTATGGCTATTTCACCGTTTGGTCAGTGGATTTAGATGTGTCCATTCAAGACGATAAAGGCACATCCTTAGCTGACAAATTATTAAAATTGTTTAGTTTTTAAATAAAGGGTAATATCATGTCAAACCAATCGCAAACTTCCGAAAATGAACATCCAGTCGAAGACGTCAACGAACTTATCAAACAACGTCACAGCAAACTTGATTTAATCAAACAATCAGGCAAAAATCCTTACCCAAACCAATTCAAACGCAAAGAATATGCCCAAGACTTGCAGCAGCAATTTGCCGATAAAGACAAAGAAACATTGGCAAACAGCGATAAAGTCATGGTGACAGTCGCCGGTCGTATCATGCTCAAACGGGTGATGGGTAAAGCCAGCTTTGTGACCATTGCCGACATGACAGGGCGTATCCAAGCCTATGTCAGCAAAAACGACTTGGGCGAAGAGATTTATAATGACTTTAAAACATGGGATATCGGTGACATTATTGGTGTGACAGGTTATGTATTTCGTACCAACACCGGTGAATTATCTGTGCATGCCACCGAAGTACAGTTATTGACCAAATCACTACGCCCACTGCCAGACAAATTTCATGGGTTAAGCGACACTGAGGCTCGCTATCGTAGCCGTCATCTTGATCTGATGACCAATGAAGACAGCCGTAACGCCTTTATTATCCGTAGTAAAGTCATTGCTGGTATTCGTGAGTATATGCTAAATGAGCGTTACATGGAAGTCGAAACCCCGATGATGCACGTCATTCCAGGCGGTGCGGTGGCTCGTCCATTTGTCACCCATCATAATGCGCTTGATATGCCGCTTTTTTTACGCATTGCGCCAGAGTTATACTTAAAACGTCTAGTCGTCGGTGGTTTTGAGCGTGTGTTTGAGATTAACCGTAATTTTCGTAACGAAGGGGTATCGGCGCGTCACAACCCAGAATTTACCATGATTGAGTTTTATCAAGCCTATGCCGATTACGAGGATTTGATGAAATTGACCGAAAATATGTTTGAAAAACTGGCAAACGATATTTTAGGTACCACGGAGATTGATTATCAAGGTGAAGCAATTAGTTTTAAAGCCCCATTTGAACGCTTGCCAATGACCAAAGCGATTGAAAAATACGCGGATAATTTTGACATGAGCAAAATTGCAGACCGTGATTATCTAGCGGATTATGCCAAAAACGTACTCAAACAAGACGTTAAAGACATATTTGGGATTGGTAAACTGCAAACCATCATCTTTGAAGAAACCGCAGAAACCAAACTGCGTCAACCAACCTTTATTACAGAATATCCTGCCGAAACTTCACCACTAGCACGCCGTAACGATGACAATAGCGAGATTACTGACCGTTTTGAACTATTTATCGGCGGGCGTGAAATTGCCAACGGCTTTAGCGAACTCAATGACCCAATCGACCAAGCTGAGCGCTTTAAACAACAAGTGGCTGAGAAAGACGCAGGCGATGATGAAGCGATGCATTATGATGCAGAGTTTATCGAAGCCTTGTCCTATGGCTTGCCACCGACTGCAGGCGAGGGCATCGGTATTGACCGTTTGGTGATGTTATTTACCAATGCACCGAGTATTCGTGATGTGATTTTGTTTCCGCATATGCGCCGCAAAGACGTTTAAAAAATGCCAATATAGCATTAATATAGCGATAGCTTTCAAAACCGCAGTCATTATTGTGACTGCGGTTTTTTATGATAATCCAGTCATCATTGAATATAATAATGAAGCCAGTAATATCAAAGATATCTTTTGAAACAAAACTAATAAAAAATCGGCTCAACTCACCAAATAATCAGTGTTAGACTAAACTGTATTTTTCGCTCAAACCCGTCTATTTTCTGACCTATCGTTGAGAAACGTTGACTATGACAGACCCCCGTTCAGACAAGCCTTTGGAAACCCCACCTGTTTTGCCGCCTACGTATCGTAAACCTAACAAATTTACTCTAATACTACCCTGGATTTTGTTACTACTAGTGCTGTTGGCGGGCTTGTGGATGATGACCAAGCCACAGTTGCCTTGGCAAAAAAATCAAGCGGTGGTAGCCAGTCAGCCCGGGTGGCAGCCGCCGAAATCTGAGCCTGTCGATACCAAAAAACTCGGTGACAATCCAAATGCTGCGGTGGCATCTTATCACAATGCTGTCGCTGTCGCTGCGCAGTCAGTCGTCAATATCTATACCACGCAAAAAATCGAGGAGCATCCCTATATGAATGACCCGATGATGCGCCGCTATTTTGAATATCACGGTATCCCCAATGGTGAAAGCGATAATACCAATTTAGGCTCGGGTGTCATTATTTCGCAAGATGGCTATATCGTCACCAACTCGCATGTGATTTCTAAAGCCGATAACATTATCGTGATGCTCAATGATGGTCGCAAGGCAACGGCAAAAGTCATCGGCAACGATGTAGAAAGTGATTTGGCGGTGATTAAGGTTGATTTGACAGGGCTGAAACCCTTAGGATTTCGTGAACAGTCGACCCAAGTGGGCGATGTGGTGTTGGCAATTGGCAACCCATTTGGGGTCGGTCAAACCGTCACCCAAGGTATTATTTCGGCAACGGGGCGCACGGGACTGGGTATCAACACAGTGGAAGATTTTATCCAAACCGATGCCGCTATCAATCCCGGTAACTCAGGGGGTGCACTGGTCGATGCTTATGGTCAGCTGGTTGGTATCAACACCGCGATTTTTTCACGCTCAGGTGGCTCGATGGGTATTGGATTTGCCATTCCTACCGAGATTGTTAAGCTTGTGATGAATGGCATTATTAAAGATGGTAAAGTGCACCGCGGCTGGCTTGGGATTGAATTACAAAGTTCGATGAAAGACCCAACCAAGCTGAGTGATGACACCCAGGGCGTTGAAGTGATGAACGTGATGCGCGATGGTCCTGCCGCCAAAGCGGGCTTGCAAAAAGGGGATATCATCACCGCAATGGATAATAAACCTGTAGATGATGCCAACACGCTGATTCAAATGGTCGCACGTAAAGCACCCAACAGTGTGGTTAATCTACAAGTGATGCGTAATAAAGCGCAAAGTAGCGTCAATGTGACCCTAGGCGAAAGACAACCCCAAGAGACTTTGACCGAGCTACCCACGTCACAAAACTTTGACCAAAATAATGACAGCGCTAATCAAAATGGCACCACCAATGAGGATGACATTCGAGCAGAGTTAATGGAATTACTGAAAAAACATCATTAAACGTTATTCAAAACTTCAAAAGTTTGCTGCGTTGCGGTTAGTCAGGTACTTTACCCACTCTGGCTGCCTGCTGTTATTACCTGCTTTCATTGCCAGCTAAGGTCAAACCACGCCCGCCATCCACTGCAATAATCTGCCCTGTGATATACGGGGCAGCTGCCAAAAATACCGCCACTTGCGCGATATCTTGCGGTGTGCCAATTCTTTTTAACGGTACGGCGCGGCAGATTTTGTCAATCGTTTCAGCGGTGAGCGCTTGCTCAGAGCCCTCTATGGGTAAAATGTTAATACCCGGCGCGATACCATTGACGCGGATATCGGGCGCTAGTTCGATTGCTAGCGACTGCACCATCATTTGGTGCGCGGCTTTTGCCATGTTATAGACCGTATAACCCCCAAATGGCTTGCCATTGGCGTGAATGTCCAAAATGCTGATAATGCAGCCTTGCGATTTTTTTAGATAAGGGTATAAATATTGGCTGATAAATAACGGGGTTTGCGCATTGGTCAAAAATAAATTTTGCCAGTCTTGCTGAGAGATTTGACCAAAGGGCGTCGGGTAAAACCGTGAGGCATTATGAACTAGACAATCCAATCGACCAAAACTGTTGACTATTTGCCAAGTCAATTGTGGCAACGTTTCAAAGTTCTCTAAATCCCCTTGCACGCTTTTTGCTGACTGTGGGCGAATGGCATTACAGTAATTAACAAGTTCGATGGCTTCTGATTCACTGGTATGGTAATGGATAATGATATTATAATTGGCTTGGTGCAGTGCCAGCACAAGCGCCCGACCAATTCGTTTGGCGCCACCTGTGACACACGCCACACGGCACGGATTGGATACTTCGCTCATCGCGGCTGGATTCAACATCATTTGCTACCTATGTCTATTTGATTAAGCGTTTATTTGATTAAGCGGTTTGTCGTTTTAATCATTTATGCTTTAATCCATATAAGCCCAATTGGTTGGGATTGGAAAACCCCATGATTATCACACACCTTGAACGAGCGACACAACTTTATCAAGCGCTGCAGGATTATCAGCAAAGCACCCATGCTTTTAGCCAAAGCATCACCAAATGGCGCACCAGGTCCTAACGATTTACCTTAAATCTACATAAAAAAAGAGCAGGGCTTATCCTGCTCTTAATTTTTGACACTTAAAAATTAGTTAGCTTTAAAATAGTTAACTTTAAAAAAATTAGTTACCTTGCTCAAGCGTTTGTTGATAGGCTTGGTCAAAATTGACTGGCGCAAGTAACAATTGTGGGAAACTACCACGGGTCACAATGTCACTGACCACTTCACGGGCATAAGGGAACAATACGTTTGGACAATATGCACCTAAAATTGCGCCCAATTGTTCTTCAGGGATATTTTGCAACATAAAGATGCCAGCTTGGTGTACCTCTGCGATAAACGCGGTTTCACCACCGTTATTGGCAGTCACGTTAACGGTTAATATTACTTGGTAGTGGTCATCATCCAACTTTTCAGCGGCACTTGATAAGTTGATATCAAGCTCTGGTTGCCATTCACGGGTGAATACATCTGCACCCGGTACTTCTAATGACATATCTTTAACATAGATACGTTCTAGCGCCAGTTGTGGTAAGTTTTGTTCATCTGCCATGATAGTGTCCTCAATTAACTGTTTTTACGGGAATTATAACAATATGACAGCTTTAACTTTGTTTAAAAACTATCAACTGTATTTATAATGTGGGTGATTTATCTAGTAAAGTTTTTTAATCTGCGAACAATTAATCCGCTAATAGACCATCAAGTTTGCCTTGACGCTCAAGACCAGCGAGTTGGTCATAACCGCCAATAAAATTATCGCCAATAAAAATTTGCGGTACTGTGCGGTAATTATTGGTTTTTTGCGCCAATGCCTGACGTTCTTCTGCGGTCACATCATACATGTTAACTTCTTCAAAAGCTTGGCCTTTGTTTTTTAATAGCATTTTAGCTTGCATACAGTAGGGGCAAGTCGGTGTGGTATAAATTTTCACCATAGCCATAACAATCTCCTTATTTCTGGATTTTTTAAAATGGGTTAAAAGCTTATTATCAGATACCGATGAGATAATAAAGCGTTATTGATGGTTATGGGGCTTGGCGATTTAAATTTCAAATTGTGAACAGCCAACCAATCTTATTTGGTTTTGCCGGGCACGGTTTTTTCTACCACTAAAGGTAAACCTGCGGCTTGCCAATTGGTAATACCACCATCGAGACGATACACGTTGTCGTTACCAATCATTGCCACTGCAGTACCCGCGGTCATACCCATTTGGCAAACGATGATAATAGGATGGTCAGCACTGCGAAGTGCGTCAACGTGATCTTTTAGCTCAGTAAACGGGATATTGCGGCTGCCTTTGATATAGCCTTTTTCAAAATCTTTTCGTGGGCGGATATCAATCAGCTGAGCGTTTTGGTTGTTGACCATTAAGCCCACTGCATTTGGATTGATTTTTTTGCCGCCGCGTTTGTTCTCAAGCATAAAAAATAGCACAATTAGCACAAACATGGTGCCAAATAAAAATGGGTGATGACCCATAAACTCAAACCAACGTTCCAAGATATCCTCCACAGGGGCGTTTCGTCAAAATTATCGTTTGATTGCCCATAAAAAATTGACTGTATTATAACGGTAGTTGTCAATTTTAAGAAACTTTTATTTAGTCTAATATTTAGTCTAAAATCGCAAGTTTAAAAATCCTGCGAAGCCGCTTCTTGTTGCAGAAGCACCAAATTATCCACCCGCCTTGCTAGTACCTGTCCGTCTGTCACCGCCTGCCACATCGCACAATTGGGTGTGGACTCGGTATGTTTGCAATCGCGAAAACGGCAGTAGGGGGCAAGCGGCGCAAGCTCGATAAAGCCTTGCAAAATATCATCAGGGGTCAAATGCCAAAGCCCATATTCGCGAATACCGGGCGTATCAATAATGGCACCTTTGCTGAGCGCCATCGGGTCAAACGCTAAAAATCGGCTGGTGGTAGTGGTATGTTGACCCAACTGTGAAATGGTTGAAATTTCATTGACCGATTGTCCTGCAGCAGGCAATAACTGATTGACCAAGCTGCTTTTGCCAACCCCTGATTGACCGGCAAAAATCACGTTCTTGCCGGCAACGGTGTTTTTTAGTTGGGTTAAATCACCATTAGATTGGGTCACCAAGGTGGCATAGCCAAGCTGTTGATAGGCTGACAGTAGCTCTACAACCTCGCTATGACTACCATCTGCCAACAAATCGGCTTTATTTAAAATCAGCAATGGCGTGATGTCTGAGTGATGGCAAGCCACCAAATACCGATCAATCAGCTGGGCAGACGGTAGCGGCAGCGGCGCAAATACGACTGCTAAAATATCGACATTGGCGGCGATGGGTTTGAGCTTGTGATAACGGTCAGGGCGGTTAATGATGCTTTGTCTATCATAAATCGCTTCAATGCGCCCAAGTCCTGTATTTGGGTCAGCGACAAAGCGGACTTTATCCCCAGTGGCAATCAGTGGCAAGTTGGTACGGGTGTGACAACGCCAAACACTGTGCAGGGTGATGGGTTGCCAAAACGGTTCTGGCTCGTTAGCGGCGACAATCGGTTTTTCAGGCAGGGTTTGCGGTAGGCTAGTGGCTTGGACTTCGAGCTGCTTGCCGAAGTTTGCGACAACAATGCCATCCATCAGCTGGGCATCGTCCAGCACTTGCTGGGATTTTTGTTGTTTTTGGATGCGGCGGGTTTGCTGGTCAGTGAGTTTACGTTTACGGATTAACGCCATACGCTATCCACTACATCAGCCACTAGGGGATTTTTTACCATACTAACACCTTATAAAATTTTGCAATACTTTTGGACTCGCTACATGAGCACGCATGGCTACATGCGCACGCATGAGCAATTGCCAACAAAACCGATATTTTACCTGTAAAATCTGCTAAGATGGCGGATTATTTGTTAAAGAGTATGAAAAGGCAACAGTATGGCGGTTGATAAAAAACATCTGATTTGGATTGACCTTGAGATGACAGGTCTAGATACCCTCAACGATACCATCATCGAGATAGCGACGATAGTGACTGACAGTGAACTCAATATCTTAGCGGAAGGTCCTGTGTTTGCCATTCATACGCCTGACATTGTGCTCAACAGCATGGATGATTGGAACACGCGCCAACATGGGCAATCGGGACTGATTGACCGTATTCGCCGTAGTAACGTGACGATGGCTCAAGCAGAAACCGAAACCATTGCATTTTTGAGTAAGTATGTCGAATCAGGACGCTCACCGATGTGTGGCAATTCGATTTGCCAAGACAGACGGTTTTTGGCACGTCAAATGCCAACGCTTGAGCGGTTTTTTCATTACCGCAATTTAGATGTGTCAACGGTCAAAGAGCTGGCTTATCGCTGGCGCCCCGATATTTTGTCAAGCTTTGAGAAAAAAGGCAATCATTTGGCACTTGATGATATCCGTGATTCGATTCGTGAACTGCGCCATTATAAAGAGCACTTTTTTAAATTTATTGGTTAACAGTAGAATTTTTAAAACGATACAATTCATATCATAATACTTGAAATTATCCAAAATTTTAGGCATCATAAGCTGACAAAAGGAATTTGTTAGCTTGACTTGGTACAAGTAAATCGAGATACAAGTAAATCAGCGTGAGTATAAATCAGCGATAGTTGCGAGCCCATCGTCAAAAAACTGGTTGTATTAACTCAAATTTATTTCAAGCTAGATTTATTTTAAGTCAGGGTTATTTTAAGCCAGTGGGTGACCGTTGACACTGGCACTTATTCCTATCTCATGGACGACATTAGGAGCCTGTCATGGACAATTTTGACACCCAAACCGCGCAATCTACCCATCCTGATTATCAAAACTACCGCTATCAAAGCTACATCGACCAATTCAATATCGATGAACTTGAACAGCAAATCCTGCAAGGTTGCCGCATCAATGGTATCAACGCCTATGTAGAATGTGTGGGTCGTCATGCCCAGTCTGATAAGGCAAATAAAGTCGCGCTAGTGCATGAAGACACTCAGGGTAATATCCATAAAATCACTTACGCACAGCTCGATAAACTAAGCGGTAAAATGGCAAATCTGCTCACTTTTTTGGGGGTGAAAAAAGGCGATCGGGTATCAACCATGCTGCCCCGTACACCGACTTTGTTAGCGGTGATTGTGGGTGCCTGGCGCATCGGTGCGGTATATCAGCCATTATTTACCGCATTTGGTGTCGAAGCGATTGAATACCGCCTTGAAAAAGCCGCTACCAAAGTGGTTTTCACCGACAGCCATAACCGTGAAAAATTCAATGACATAAACCCACTACCAAACATGGTGATGGTGGGCAGCGAGCAAGCCGCCAAACAATATGGGGATTGGCATTTTGATAGCCTAATGGCAGCGCAAAGGGAAGACTTTGAACCTGTGATGCTAACAGGGGAAGATCCTTTCTTGCAAATGTTTACTTCAGGTACCGTGGGCAAGTCAAAAGGTGTCGCAGTACCAGTTAAAGCGCTAACCGCATTTTATTTGTATATGGTACATGCAGTGGGTCTAAGCGATAATGATCAGTTTTGGAACATGGCTGACCCAGGTTGGGCCTATGGCTTGTATTATGCGATTACAGGACCTTTGCTAGTCGGTGCTACTACCCACTTTAATGAGTCAGGGTTTGATGCCAAGCATACATTAGATTTTATCAAAAACCATAAAATCACTAATTTAGCCTCATCACCCACCGCATTTCGTATGATGAAATCAAGCGGTGTTTTTGACAACAAAGCTGATGAGTTACCGCTATTGACGCGTATTAGCTCAGCGGGTGAGACGTTAAATACTGAAGTGGTGACGTGGATTAATGACAATCTTGGCGCATCTATTCTTGACCATTATGGACAAACCGAATTAGGGATGGCGTGCTGCTGCCATCATAAGTTAACCCATGATCAGCCAATTGGCTCAATGGGTATGCCATTGCCAGGTTACCGCTTGGCGGTACTGGATGAAAACTTTAATGAACTAGGCGCAGGCATCCAAGGTCAACTAGCCGTTGATGTGGCCAACTCGCCATCCTTATTTTTTCAAGGCTATACGTGGAACGAAAAAAATCCGTTTGAAAAAGGCTATTATCTGACGGGCGATATGGTCGAACAGCATGATGATGGGACTTTTTGGTTTGTCGGGCGTGATGACGATATTATTACCACCGCAGGGTATCGCGTGGGTCCTACCGATGTCGAGAACACGGTAATGGAACACCCGTCGGTAGCGGAGACGGCGGCAATTGGCGTGCCAGATGACATACGCGGTCACATCATCAAATCCTATGTTGTACTCAAAGACGGATATAGCGCTAATAACGAGTTAGCCAAAGACATCCAAAGCTTGGTGCATGCACGGTTATCTGCCCATGCGTATCCACGTATCGTTGAGTTTATCGATGCCTTGCCAAAAACCCCAAGTGGTAAAGTACAGCGTTTTATGCTGCGTAGCATGAGCGTGGCGCACTAACAAAAATTTTATCCCTATGCAAAAAAGTATCTAGCGTTATATAGGCTTTTTTTATCAACAAAAAATAACAGGTTAACGGAAAAATAATGCAAGTACAAAATAATACATTTTTGGTCACAGGCGGCGCGTCAGGTCTAGGTGAAGCGACAACCCGTTATTTGGTGGCGCATGGCGCAAATGTTATCATCGCCGATCTCAATCAAGAAGCCAGTGACAAATTGGTCGCTGAATTGGGCGATAAAGTGATTTTTGCAAAATGTGACATCACCAGCGAAGCGGATGTCAAAAATGCGATTGAAGCGGGTGTGACCAAATTTGGTAAATTATCAGGGTCAATCAACTGCGCCGGTATCGTGGTGGTGCAAAAATTACTGGACAAAGAAGGCAATCCAGCCGATTTAACCACCTTCGCCCGTGGTATCCAGATTAACCTCATCGGTACTTTTAATGTGGCGCGACTGGCGGCGGCTGCGATGGCAAAGAATACTGCAGACAGTAATGAAGATAAAGGTGTGATTATCAACACCGCTTCAATTGCCGCATTTGATGGTCAGGTCGGGCAGGGCAGTTACTCGTCATCCAAAGCAGGTGTGGTGGGCTTAACTTTACCACTCGCGCGTGAGCTGCAGCGCCATCAAATACGTATCATGACCATCGCCCCAGGGGTGTTCGGCACACCGATGATGGCAAGCCTGCCAGAAGCTGCCCGTACCAGTCTTGAGCAAGCCGTGCCTTTTCCCAAACGTTTGGGCAATCCAGAAGAATTTGCTAAATTGGTGGTACACATCATCGAAAATAGCTATCTTAATGGCGACGTCATTCGTTTGGACGGGGCTATTCGCATGGGTTAATTCAGGGGATTGTTGCCAGTAACTGCGCACAGTGACTAGCAACAGTAACTATCAACTTAGCCCTCTAAAAAAGCCACTCTCAAGAAGATTGGCTTTTTTATTTTAACAATTTCACGGGGACTATTTGGTAAGTCACTATTTGGTGAGTATTAGGCGGTTATTACGGGTCAATCGAAGACGGTATTCTTCGCCGTCATGCTGAATGCGAATCTCTTTGGTCAGCGCAAATAAATGATTGGAATATAGCGTAGGCAAGGAACTTTGTTGGGTGAGATTAGCGCGATTTAATAAGTGTAGCATGGGATACTCCTTTTCTCTGTAAGATGGACGAATAGTGTTTTTAATTGATAATGATTATCATTTATATTTAATGGGTCGTCAAGTGACTTTTTTCACTTTTTCATCAAATTTAATGCTTTATAATGGGTAACAATCAACAGTTTGAGAAAAATATGTCAAAAGTCGTCAATGTGGCAGTCGCGGTGATACATTTTAACAATCAATATCTACTGGGATTTCGCCATGCCAGTCAACACCAAGGCAATCGCTATGAGTTTGTTGGGGGAAAAATTGAGCCAAATGAAACCCCAACACAAGGGTTAATCCGTGAAGTCTATGAAGAGATTGGCTTGGATATCGCGCAAAATACCGCAGTCAAAATGGGGGTAATACGCCATGATTATGCTGATAAAACCGTGGCATTGCACGTTTTTAAAGTTGAAGTGAGTCAAGCGCAGTTTGATGGTTTGCAAGAAGGTAAAGGCAAGGAAGGTCAAGCCGTCACATGGGTTCATCAGTCAGACTTGGTCGCCAATCAGTACGCGCTGCCCGATGCCAATGCCCGCATTTTAGAGTGGTTAAAATTGCCCAATGCGATTTATATCACGCAGTCTTTAGATATCTTCATTGGTGTGGATAAGTGGGTTGATTTTTATAGCCAAAAACTGCCCGACGATGCCCATTGTTATCTTCGCCCGCAAACCAGCGATGAAAATGCCACCGCTATGATTGATGGCTTACTAAGGATAAGGGCGGATATCACCCCGATTATTCAATATGCAACACTAGCGTGCTTATTTAAGTGCTTACCTGAGCGATTAGATGCGTGGTTAAAAAACGGCATGGTACATTTAAATCACCAACAACTCATGACGCTTGATTTCTCAAGCTTATCAAAAAATTATCGCTATTTTGCCAGTTGCCATGACCAACATAGCCTAAGCAGAATAAATACCTTGGCAACCTCGCATACTGTCATGGGCTGTTTTTTATCCCCGGTGAAAGCCACACCGACACACCCAGAAACCTTTCAAAATGGGGGCATGGGCTGGCAAGCGTTCGGCGAATTAGCAAAGCTTAGTGATGTGCCGGTGTTTGCGCTGGGCGGGGTGGGGCAGGCAGATTTAGCCACCGCCTATGAGCATGGGGCGATGGGAATCGCGGGTATTCGGTTATTGGTCGACAAGGTATAAAAACTAGCCAACAGGTTGACAATAGCGCATTCGTTGTAACAACTGGCTGACAAAAAATGCCCCAATAGTCACCGTTTGAGCGTTTATTTTGAGCTAAAATGAGTACTTTAATGCGCAGTAAGACTGAGTAAAATAAGGTGATATACACAATGAAACTGATGAGTAAAAAAACGCTAGCAGTGGCAGGTATTGCAGGGACATTGCTTGCGATGAGTGCTTGCTCCACCACCCCCACCAAAACTACCGCAACCAAAACAACCGCCAAGCCCACAAGCGTTGGCAAAGCTCAGGCGGTGCAAAGTGTCGATTTAAACCGTTATGCGGGCAAATGGTACGAAATCGCCCGTTTACCGATGTTTTTTCAGCGGAACTGTGCCAGTGATGTTACCGCCACTTACACCCTACAAGCGACAGGCAAGGTGGAAGTCAATAACCAATGTATGGGCAAAGATGGCAAACCCATGCAAAGCATTGGTGAGGCCACCAAAAATGGCGACAGTGGCAGTAAACTCAAAGTTACTTTCTTGCCGCAAGGACTGCGTTGGTTGCCTGTGGGTAAAGCCGACTATTGGGTGCTTGCTTTAGACCCCAATTATAGCCATGCGTTGGTGGGTACGCCAAATCAAAAATACTTGTGGATTTTGTCACGCACACCCACGATGGATGAAGACACTTATCAAACAATGGTCGCTACCGCAAAATCTCAAGGCTACGATGTCAGTAAATTGCAAAAAACCGTACAAAATAGCCGATAATCTAGGTAGTTGAAACACCCTGCTTTAAAATTGCTAAAACGCCTAAATTCCGTTACAATTTAGGCGTTTATTTTTGCTGCATTTTCCACAGATTTTATTTTTCCTTCACAAAAAAAGGTCATACTATGTCTGCCAATCTCTACCAAGACCACCTCACTACTCGCAAAAATCAAGAAGCCCAAGCGGTTCAGCTATTAGTTGAGCTAAATACCCTAGCCAATAAAGGCGTCAACGTGTTGTTTTTTGGCAACCGCATTGCGCTAAATCTTGTTGATATCATCGCTCATCATGACAAAAACGCCCTTAACATCGCTGATACACTCGCTTTCGCCACCGCGTTAAACGACCAAAATCTAAGCCATACTACGGTGGACTTGGGTCAAGCGCTCAAATCAGGCAAACAAGCCGACAGCTTTACCAGCGGTGACGAAGTGCCTGCGACAGATGTCGTGTTGTACGGTTTTGGTCGTATCGGTCGTATTTTAGCTCGTTTGCTGATGAGCCGCCCTGCCTCAGATAAAGGCTTACAATTAAAAGCCATCGTCGTCCGTCCAGCCGGTGAAGCAGATTTGGAAAAACGTGCAAGTTTGCTTGAGCGTGACTCGGTACATGGCTGGTTTGATGGCTCAGTGGTGGTGGATAAAGCAAACAGCGGTATCATCGCCAACGGTCGTTTTATCAAAGTCATTTATGCCGCTGACCCAAGCGAAATCGACTACACGTCTTATGGTATCGACAATGCCCTAATCATCGACAATACCGGTAAATGGAAAGATGAAGCAGGTCTTGGCAAGCATTTACAGTCAAAAGGTGCCAAAAAAGTGCTATTGACTGCCCCAGCGTCGGGCGATATCAAAAACATCGTCTATAATGTCAATGATGACACCATCGGCAGTGATACCATCGTATCAGCGGCAAGCTGTACCACCAATGCAATTACTCCTACGCTCAAACTGTTAAACGATAAATACGGCATTGAAAACGGTCACATGGAAACCATCCATGCATTCACCAATGACCAAAACTTGGTCGATAACCACCATAAAGCCGAGCGTCGTGGGCGTGCTGCAACGTTGAATATGGTGATGACAAGCACAGGTGCTGCCAAAGCGGTCAGTAAAGCGATTCCAGAATTAAAAGGCAAATTGTCAGGTAGCTCGGTACGTGTACCAACGCCAAACGTGAGCCTTGCGATTTTGAATTTGAATTTCAAAAACCCGGTCAATTCAAGCGATGAACTCAATGCCTTTATCAAAGAAGCCACTGAGAGCGAACAATGGCAAGCGCAAATTGCTTACTCAGATTCGGATGAAGCCGTTTCTACCGACTTTGTGGGCTGTGAAAAAGTGGCGATTTGGGACGCCAAATCTACGCTTGCGCAAGAGAACCGTGCAGTCATGTACCTATGGTATGACAACGAAATGGGCTATAGCACCCAAGTATTGCGTGTCGCTGAAACCATGGCAAAAAATGCCTAAGCGTTAAGGACGACTACAAGACCGCTCAAGTTTGGGCGGTTTTTTATTGGATAAAATTTTAAACATCGATTGTTCAAATTTTTCTTGCTAAAATTCATGCTATAATATTTGGTTATCCAAGAATTTAAGGAAAGTCTTCAATGCGTTTTATCGATGAAGCAATCGTAACAGTCAAAGCAGGCGACGGCGGCAATGGTATCGTCAGTTTTCGCCGAGAAAAGTACGTCCCCAAAGGCGGCCCCGATGGCGGTGATGGCGGCAAAGGCGGTGATGTGTACGTGGTGTGCGACGACAACACCAACACCCTCGTCGATTACCGTTTTACGCGTCGCTATGATGCCAAGCGCGGCGAAAATGGCGGTGCCAAAAACTGTTCAGGTCGTGGCGCGGATGATATCTATCTATCTGTGCCCATCGGTACCACCGTGGTTGATACCGAAACAGGTGAGGTCTTAGCGGACTTGACCAAAAAAGGGCAAACGGCGAGGATTGCCAAAGGCGGTGACGGCGGGCAAGGCAATACCCATTTTAAAACCTCCACCAATCAAGCACCACGACGTGCCACCCCAGGTTTTCCAGGCGAATTAAAAGTCTTGAAATTTGAGCTAAAAGTGGTGGCTGACGTGGGTCTTATCGGTCTGCCAAATGCGGGTAAATCCACCTTTATTCGTCAAGTCTCTGCTGCCAAACCCAAAGTTGCCAATTATCCGTTTACCACTTTGGTACCCAATCTAGGTGTCGTGGATGTGGGTAAACACCGCTCATTTGTCATGGCAGATATCCCAGGGCTGATTGAAGGCGCCTCTGAAGGGGCAGGACTGGGTATTCGCTTTTTAAAACACGTCGCTCGTACCCGTCGATTATTGCATCTTGTCGATGTACAGCCCATTGATGGTAGCGACCCGGTGGCAAACGCCCAAGTGATTTTTAATGAGTTAGAAAAATTCTCGCCAGAGCTGTCAAAACTGCCACAGATTTTGATTTTGAACAAAATCGACCAAGTGCCCGCAGAGTCATTAAACCAACTTTGTACCCACATCGTGGCAGAGCTTGGTTGGACAGGGATGGTTTTTCGTACCTCCACACTCACGGGGGAAGGGGTTGATGCCGTGGTTTGGCATTTGATGAACGAAATCGAGCAAGAGCGCGAGCTGGAAGAAACCGATCCTGACTTTGCTGAAAGTCAGCGTTTGCGTTTTGAACGACTGGAAGCGGAAGTGCGCGCCAATACGGAAGAACAAAAAGAAGCGTATCGTGCCAAACGTAAAGCTGAGCGTGAAGGTCGCGCATTGGATGAAGATGATTTTGATGACGACGACTACGATGACGATGATGGCGTGGAAGTGGTCTACGCACCTTAGCGGTGATTGAAATAGCTTTAAAAAGGTTAGCGCGGGCTAACCTTTTTTATTAGCTGAATTTAGATAAGAATAGGTCATTTTTTTAATGCTTTGACAATATGGGGTAATTCACCATAAAACACCCCAATACCTGTTCCCATCAAGCCGTGATTGGCGAGCGAAATGGTGGACACGCGAATAACGGGTAAATCATGCCAACCGAAATGCGTCGCCAATATTTTTTTAAAAAATTCGGTACTTTCATGATGCCCCGTATCTGTCAAATAGATAAACGCGGGTTGATTTGCGGCAAATTTTTCGACGGTTTTTCCCATGGTGGTCAAGGTTTTTTCAAGCTTGCGCACTTTTTCTACCGCGACAATCTCACCAATTTGATTAATTTGCATAATCGGTTTGATATCAAATAAGTTGGCAACAAATGCAGCAGGGGCGGACAATTTTTTGTTGCGAATAATATAGTCCAAGTCGCTGAGGGTAAATAAAAATTCACTGCGACGACGCAAATCGTCAAGCTTTTTTGCCACGTCTTCAAACGATTCACCTTGCTCAATCAACACTTTTGCCTCATACGCCAGCGCCCCTTCAGCAATATTGAGTGTTTTGGTGTCATACACAAAGATGTGAAGGCGATTGGCATAATGTACTTTGAGTTCTTCTAGCATGGGCAAAGTTTGGCTAAATTTGGACGAGATGCCGCAAACAAATACCTCAGTGACCCCGCGAGCAATCAAATCATTAAACAACAGATGCATATCATGGATGGATGGTGGAAATGTCCTCGCCACCGATTTGAGGTTGGTTTTCATGATGGTTGCCAGACGCTCACTGGTGATATTTTTACCATCGATAAAATCAACGTTATTGATGTTTACGTGTAAGCGCAGAATGTCCATGCCTTGCGACAATCCAAGGGCTTCAAGACAAGATGAGGAGGTGGTGACAACAGCTCTTTTCATAAATTTGATAAACCCAGTAGCACATGACGATGAGCAAATTTATATAAAAGCAAAGTTGATAGCAAGTTATCCTCATCCAAATTGAGAACACCTCAAGTCGATATTTTTTAGTTGACAATGTCAATTTATTTTTTCAATGGTTGCTATTTGATTGGGATAGAAATGCATATGACAAAAACGTGTGATATTTAACGGATACCGGCATTGAATTAGCATTTATAAACCCAGTAAAAATTGTTACAATGCTCAGCCAAGCCATTATGGCATTTAATTTGATTAAAAAATTGCACTTGACTGATTATGACTGCCAACTTATGACTGCCACCGCCTCACCTAGCTCAATTAAAAAAGCCCTTAAGTCCAACACCATTGTGGTAAAAATTGGCTCATCGCTACTGACCAATAATGGCAAAGGCTTGGATCGCACCGCAATTTATGAATGGGCGAAGCAAATCGCCAAGCTGCATAATGAAGGTTATCAAGTATTGCTGGTATCCTCAGGGGCAGTGGCAGAAGGGGTGGTGCGGATGAATTTGGAAGAACGCCCCAAAAAACTACAAGCCTTGCAAGCCTGCGCTGCCATTGGGCAGATGGGCTTGATTGAAACTTGGTGGTCGGCGTTGATTCAGTATGGTGTACAAAGCGCGCAGTTGCTACTGACACATGACGATCTTGCCAATCGAAATCGTTATCTCAATACCGCTAGTACGTTAAATCAGCTACTTGAATGGCGCGTGCTGCCTGTTATTAATGAAAATGACACCGTCAGTGTCGATGAAATCAAATTTGGTGATAATGACAGTCTAGGTGCGATGGTGGCTGCCATGGTCAAAGCTGATTTATACATTATATTGACCGACCAGCAAGGCGTATTCACCGATAACCCTCGTACCAACCCGGATGCCAAGCTGATTAAGACCGAACGGGCAATGGCAGATTATTTGTTTGACGTGGCGGGAGATGGTGGCAAATTGGGTCGTGGCGGGATGATTACCAAAATTCGCGCAGCAAGGCTTGCGGCAATGGGTGGTTGTCCCACCGTGATTGTCAGCGGCAGCATCGATAACGTGATTAATCGCGTGGTCAAAGGGGAATCGTTAGGTACGATGCTCACTACCAATGACGATGATAAACGCATTGCCAAAAAACAATGGCTAGCCGCGCATCTGCGTATGGCAGGTCGCTTGGTGATTGACGATGGCGCAGTGGATGCCATCATTAAAAATAACAAAAGCTTATTGCCTGTCGGTGTGATTGAAGTGCAAGGTGATTTTGATGAGGGCGATGTGGTGGAGTGCGTTGATAAAACAGGGGTACGTATCGCGGTCGGTCAGGTGGATTTCTCATCAAATGAAGCTAAGCGCATCGCTCGCAAACGCAATAGCGACATCGAAGCGATTTTGGGTAAAAATGAGGAACGCCACGTGATGGTACATCGTGATAACATGGCGATTATCGTATAATTTTCGACAATTTTTACTTAAAACTTTAACTAATTTTAGACTGATACAATAGTATTTTATCCAAGATTATTTTTACCCAAGATTATTTTTAAAGGCAACGACATGACCCATAACTTTCCGATGTTAAAAAATGACCGCATTTTAAGAGCCATGCGTTTTGAATCTGTGGATGTGACCCCTGTGTGGATGATGCGACAAGCTGGTCGATATTTGCCTGAGTATAAAAAAACCCGTGCCCAAGCCGGTGATTTTCTATCCCTATGCAAAAATACCGATTTGGCGACAGAAGTCACCATTCAGCCATTTCGCCGTTTTGAGTTGGATGCGGCGATTTTGTTTAGTGATATTTTAACCATTCCTGATGCGCTCGGTCTGGGTCTGTATTTTGAAGCAGGGGAAGGTCCAAAATTTCACAAAACTGTCAGAAGCATGGCAGAGGTCGAAGCCTTGCCAACTGTCGCTATGGCAGATGCACTTGACTATGTGATGAAAGCGGTGACCAGTATTCGTCATGCGCTGGCAGGTCGTGCGCCATTATTTGGCTTCTCAGGTAGTCCGTGGACGCTAGCGACCTATATGATTGAAGGCGGTAGTTCTAAAGAATACCGCTATGCCAAAGCCATGTTGTATGGCGAACCTGACACCTTGCATGCGCTGCTCGCTAAAATCACCGATGCCGTGATTGATTATTTGCTAGCGCAAATAGCAGCGGGGGCGCAGTTAGTACAAATTTTTGATAGTTGGGGCGGGGCATTGGCGCATCGCCAGTTTGTTGAATTCTCGCACCATTACAACACTAAAATTGTGGCGGCGATCAAAGCAACATACCCAGAGGTACCTGTGGTATTGTTTACCAAAGGTGGCGGATTGTGGTTAGATACCCAATGCCATAGTGGCGCGGATGCGCTAGGGCTTGATTGGACAATGCCACTAGATAGAGCCCGCAGCATCGTCTTTGAACAGCAAAAAGCATTGACCAAATTGCACAAAAAGCGGCATACAGGCATCGCGCTGCAAGGTAATCTTGACCCAGCGACATTATTTGCATCGCCTGAGCATATTCGCCAGCAGACGCATTTGATGTTACAAGACGCCTACAGCCTCGGTGACAGAACAGGCTATATAGCAAACCTAGGTCATGGGATTAACCAATGGGTTAATCCTGACCATGCCAAAGCTTTTATTGATGCGGTGCATGAATACAAACTTTAATAACAATATTAGGAGACGACCATGATCAAAGTAGGTATTGTCGGTGGCACAGGCTACACTGGCGTAGAGCTAATTCGACTATTGAGTCGTCATCCACAGGCACAAGTGACGATGCTGACATCGCGCTCAGAAGCGGGCAGACGCGTCGATGATATGTTTCCAAGTTTGCGGGGCGTGACCGATTTAACATTTTCGGATTTGGATGAAAAAAAATTAGCAGAATGTGATGTGGTATTTTTTGCTACGCCACACGGCGTCGCGATGAAGCATGCCAGATTTTTAACCGAAAATGGCACTAAAGTCATCGATTTGGCGGCAGATTTTCGTTTGCAGTCGCTACAAGATTTTGAAGCTTGGTATAAACTTGAACATACTTGCCCCGATATTTTAAAAGATGCTGTGTATGGGTTACCCGAAGTCAATCGTGATGCCATTGCCAAAGCCAAGGTCATTGGCAACCCAGGTTGTTATCCCACCACAGCGATTTTGGGGTTAAAACCGCTAATCGATGCCCAAAACAGCCAGCAGCAGGCATTGATTGAACCTTGGATTATTATTGATGCCAAATCAGGCGTCTCAGGTGCGGGTCGCCAAGCCAAAATGAATTTGTTATTTAGCGAGACCTCGGATAGTTTTAGCGCCTATGGCGTGGCAGGTCACCGTCACGCTCCAGAGATTACCCAAGGGATTGACCAAATATTGGGTCAAAGCAAGCGCTTTCAGCCGCATGATATCCGCTTTGTACCCCATTTAGTACCCATGATTCGCGGTATGTTTACCACGATTCATGTTCGGTTGACGGCGGCAGGTCAAGCATTGGATTTACAATCCTTATATGAAACCAGCTATCAAAACGAATATTTTGTAGACGTCATGCCAAAAGGGATGTACCCAGATACCCGTAGTGTACGGGGTAGTAACTATTTAAGAATTGCGGTGCAAACACTAGAAAATAGCCCAATGGCGACGATTTTGGTGGTACAAGATAATTTAGTCAAAGGTGCGGCAGGACAAGCCGTGCAAAATATGAACGTGATGTTTGGGCTCGCAGAGCAAACAGGGTTGGCGTTGGTTGCCGTCGTGCCTTAAGTTATTTCTTGAATAAGTTGTTTTCTTAAGCTATTTATGGTTAACCTGTTTAGAAATATTAATGCCATAACAAGCATTGCCTTATTTTTTTAGCCAAAAAAATATGACGCTATGATGAAATGGGCTAACTTTATTATTTTTTCAGTCAATAAATTTAGCTGAATTCATCATAATTTTTGTTTATAATGGGATTCGCTTTAATGGATGTCATATTCATCAACCCTTTTTGAGCTATCATCAGTACTGTGATTATCCATGTTTTGATCGTTTTTCAATTTGAGTATCTCTATGGATTTGCCCGAAGATCATAACTCTTCTCAAACTTTGCCAGAAGCACAACGCAATTATATTACCCAACCCAACAAAATATCTGGGTGGTTGATTGCGTTTGGGGTTAGCTTGTTGTTAGTTGCCATCATTGCACTGGCGTTAGGTCAACGCATTGGTTATCATCGCGGCTTAAGCTTTGCTGCTGAAGAAGCGAAAAAAACCGCCGCAGGTCTTGAAATCTCTGCAGAAAACATCAAATCATTAAAGCTAAAATCCGATACGTTGCAAAGCCAATTAACCACCGCGCAGCAAGAGCGTGATATCAGCTTGGCGAACCTATCAGCACTGCGTACCGATATTCAAGATTTAAAAGTCACTAACTTACAGCTTGAACAAGGTCAGCAATTCTTAACCACGTCGCTTGCCAAAAAAGGCGGTATGAGTTTACAAGTCATCGGGGCAAAAATCGCACCGTTGCCAGAAAATGCCTATGAATACCGCTTTGATGTCGGTATGGTCGATCCGTCAAATCAGCCAAAAAATCTGATTCCAAAATTGACCTTGCTCGATGAAGTTAATATGGTCGAAGTCCCATTGCAACCCAATAGTTATTCGATTCATGGGATTGCAAGAATTCGCGGGCGTTTTTTGATGCCCAAAAACTTTGTACCCAAACAAGTGAAACTTGAATTAACCGCCGGCAACCAAAAAACTGAGCAAGTGTATGATTGGCAACTCGGTCAACCGATTGATAACATGCCATATACGCTTGAAGAAACGCCTGAAGCGGATAAACGACCCGTGAGTTCGACCGACAGCACGCCAGTAGCAAGCACAGCCAATACGCAAAAACCTGCCGCAACGACTGCTGCAAAGTAGTATAATCAATGTTTAATCTAATCTTAGGTAAATGTTCAATTAATGATGCTTCAAACGCTTAATTTTTCTCGTCAATCAGTCGTATCACAGCCAACCACCACGAATATGGATTGGCATCTACCGGCATGGTTGCCAACACAGTCCCCTAAACAGCCACTTAGCCAATCACCAAATTCATTGCCAGCCCGTTTGACCGACATAGAAGGCGAGCCAAATACCGACCCCGTCGAAGATGTGCTATTGGCTGACCCTGAACTTAAAAAACCACAGATGTATGCGGTGGTCATGTATAACGATGACTATACGCCAATGGAATTTGTGGTGGATGTTTTACAAAATCATTTTAAACATACGCTAGATTCAGCTATCAGTATTATGCTTGCCATTCATCACCAAGGCAAAGGAATTGCCGGTATATACCCTAAGGACATCGCAGAAACCAAAGCCCAAGCCGTCAACCGTGAAGCGCGTCAGGCAGGCTATCCGTTACTGAGTCAAATCGAACCACAAGGTTAGTGGCAGTTTGCTATTTAACCCCGTTTTATTTTTGGTGGCACCTCCTTTCTATTTTTTATTCATCATTGAATTTTTTGCCATTTTAAAACCCGCCATTAACTACGTTTTATCACTTGAATTTATTAGCAATGTCATTATATTAAACGTAATGATTTTGATTTTTCCCATTTTGTCATCTTTCATTTTTACTTCCTTTTAACCGAACTTAGCATGATTAGCCAGATATCCATAAGATATTTGGTGCTGAGGTGACGGCAAATGAAACTTGAGAAAACATCAACGCAAATAACCATCAATAGCAATAACGACGTCAAACCAATCAATTAGATAACGCATGATTTTTCAAGTAGGACAAAATCAAAAACCGTCGGTGACAAGTATTAAGGACATCTTATGTTAAGTTTAGAATTACAAAGCACGTTGCGGTTGGTAGTGACACTCGCAAAACAGCGTGCACACGAATATTTAACGGTCGAGCATCTGCTATTGGCACTGTTAGAAAATGAAAATGCGGTAGAAGCCTTGGTGGCTTGTGCAGTCAATGTGGATCAGCTTGGCAAAGATTTGACCCAGTATATTGATGAACATACCCCAACGGTCGATATCAACGAAGATTACTCGCCACAACCAACGCGCAGTTTTGACCGTATCTTGCAGCGTGCGATTTTTCATGTGCAATCGGTTGCCAGCAGCCGTTTGGTAGAAGGTTCAGATTTGCTAGTGTCGATGTTCTCAGAGCATGACACCTACGCGGTATACTTGCTTAAAAAACAAGGGGTTACGCGGCTTGAGTTAACCCAGTACCTATCGCATGGCCAAGACAAAAAAGTACGCGACAAATTAACTAGTGTTGAAACTGAAGAAACGGGTGAAAAAGCTAATAAAGACCCATTGACTGAATTTACCATTAATCTCAATCAAAAAGCCTCTACGGGCGGCACTGATCCGTTAATTGGTCGCCAAGCAGAAATCGAGCGTACCGCGCAGATTTTATGCCGTCGCCGCAAAAATAATCCCCTACTGGTGGGTGACCCAGGGGTGGGTAAAACGTCGATTGCTGAAGGATTGGCATGGCTAATTGTCAATGACAAAGCACCGAAACCATTATCAGGCTGTGTGGTTTATAGTTTAGATATTGGTGCCCTGATTGCCGGTACAAAATACCGCGGTGATTTTGAAAAACGGATGAAAGCGCTATTAGATGCCTTAAAAGCTAAGCCCAATGCGATTTTATTTATTGATGAAATCCATATGATTATCGGCGCAGGCTCATCGATGAGCAGCAATATGGATGTGTCAAATTTAATCAAACCTGCGTTGGCATCAGGTGAGCTGCGTTGTATCGGCTCAACCACCTTTACCGAATACCGCCAAGTGTTTGAAAAAGACCATGCCTTAAGTCGTCGTTTCCAAAAAGTTGATGTTAACGAGCCATCGATTGATGAAACGATTGATATTCTACGCGGTCTGAAAAAACAATATGAGAAATTCCATAACGTAAGTTATACCGATCAGGCGCTACAAAGTGCTGTGCATTTGGCGGTAAAACACATTCACGAACGCTTTTTGCCTGACAAAGCCATTGATGTGATTGATGAAGCGGGTGCATTTGTTCGCCTGCAAAAACAAGCTGAAAATCAGGTTGAATCTAGTGTGGACAGCAATCAATCCGTTGATGCCGTCGCAAATGACAAGCTATCAAATCAGCCTGTGGTGGATGAAGACGCACTTGTCGATGATTTGGATGCTAGCCATGCAGCAGATGGTGTTGTCGAACCTGAAGCTATGTTAAGCGAAGCCGATAATAAAGTAATTGATGCGGCACAACAAGATGGCGAAGTGGTGATTGATGTCCCGCAAATTGAATACATTATCTCAAAAATTGCGCGCATCCCGCCAAAATCAGTCTCAACGGATGACAAATCGGTGCTGCAAAATCTTGAAAGCAACCTAAAACATCTGGTGTTTGGTCAAGATGAAGCCATCAAAAACTTGGCAGATGCCATCAAGTTGTCACGTGCAGGCTTAAAACCAGATGATAAACCGATTGGTTCGTTTATGTTTGCCGGTCCTACGGGTGTCGGTAAAACTGAAGTCAGTCGTCAGTTAGCGAATTTGTTAGGCATTGAGCTGGTTCGTTTTGATATGTCTGAGTATATGGAAGCACATACGGCGTCACGCTTGATTGGGGCACCGCCAGGCTATGTGGGCTTTGATCAGGGTGGTTTATTAACCGAGAAAATCAATCAATTCCCGCATTGTGTACTATTGCTAGATGAGATTGAAAAAGCCCATCCTGATGTATTTAACTTACTGCTTCAAGTGATGGATCATGGCTCGCTCACTGACAATAACGGCCGTACATCAAGCTTTAAACAAGTGATACTGATCATGACCACCAATGTCGGTGCTGATAGCATCAGTCGCAACAGCATGGGCTTTACCAAACAAGACCATAGCCGCGACAATAGTGAAGCGATGAAACGGATGTTTACCCCAGAGTTTCGCAATCGTTTAGATGCCATCATTCAATTTAACCCATTGGATCAAAATGTCATTGTATCTGTGGTTGATAAGTTCTTGGTTGAGCTGCAAGCCCAGCTCGATGACAAAAAAGTGGTGCTTGAAATTGATGATGAGGTCAGAAATTATCTGGCAGAAAAAGGTTACGATCGTCTCATGGGTGCACGCCCAATGAACCGCTTGATTCAAGATGAAATCAAAAAACCATTGGCAGAGCAAATATTATTTGGTGATCTGGTCAATGGCGGTACGGTGTCGATTCGTATGAATGCCGATAAAACAGCGATTGAGCTTGTGCCCATTGATGAAAAGCAAATCGATAATGTTTAGTAATGTCTAGTATAAAAAAAGGAGCCACTGAGCTCCTTTTTTTTATGCCTACTGATGATGTTTAATGACTATATTTAATGACCATCGCTAATGATTATAATTAATGATTATACAAAACCAAATTTGGGTTTTTCTGCTTGTTTCTCTCGATAGGACAGATGATCCATGTTGGTTAGCTCTGCCAATGAGTGCGGTTTATTGACGGTGATAGCTTTATCAATCGATGCCAAAAACGCGTTGGATTTTTTAACGGACAATTCTTTGAATTTATACTCAGCTATCAATCGACCTTTACGCAGCAGCGCGGGGTCAATTTTTGAGATATCGGAGTTAAAGGTACAAATAAACTGACACTCCAACACATCCGACAGCATACCATCAGCAATGTTCAAAATCGCCGATACCACATCGGTATTGGCGTTATCAATGCTACGTTCGGCAATGTAGTTTTCACAGTCTTCAAGCACTAATACCGAGTTTTTATTATCCACCAATAGTGACATAAATTCAGGGTTGGTCAAATACCCAATCATAGTAGTGGGCACAAAGATGAATTTTTTATTAGGCACTTGGCTGGTTAGCCATTTGATATAGTTGGTTTTACCTGAGCCCGCCACGCCATGCAACAGTACCACGCCTTTACCATCGTGATTGAGTGACTCTTTGATATGCTGATGCACAGGCAGAAAATCCTCGTGATACATGGTATCTAAATTGATGGGAAATGGCTTGATACGATGGGTTTTAAACACAAAACCATGGACTTCTTTAAGTAAAATCGATACTTTAGCCTCTTGCGAGACATACTTTTGCAAGTATTCATCAAACACGTTTTTGACACTTGCCGCCGAATGCGGATTGGTCGAAATATAGTAAATACTGACGACTTTTAACAAGCCTGACTCAAAGATGTATTCGTCATAGTCATTTGACAAATCTTCATTGGTGAGCATGAACACTTCATATTTGGGATGAAAATAACAAGCTTCACGCTCATACAATGTATTATTTTTATGCGAATAGGCGACGGTAGTAAAATCGGTGCAACGCTCAAAATCTTTAAGCTGCTCTTTGCGAATCACCATATCATGGTTGCCAACATGCACCCCAGGGAAAATATCATCGAGTAGCGACTCAAAAGGGTTATATTTGCTAGCGTATTGGATGTTGTCTTCAATAAGTTGAACAGTATAGGGCGGCTCAGAGGAGGCGCTGAGCAGCTTTCGCGGCTGGTAATAGGGCGATTGTAAAATTTTCATAGGAATATAGGCTTGTAAAAGGCAGTAGAAAAATTAACATAGTTAGCAATAAACAAGCTAACTATAGAGATGGGGCAGTTAATACTAGATGCAAGCTAAAAAGTAGCTAGTTGGCAATCAGTTAAAAATTTTTTAGCAACACAGTGAGCAACATACGGGCTAACAGTAAGCAATGGTGAGATAAGATAGACAGGAATTTTGGGCATAAAAAAACCTGCGAGAGGCAGGTTAATTTAACTAATACCGATTTGAGTGGTGGGGCTGAAGAGACTCGAACTCTTACACCTCGCGGCGCTGGAACCTAAATCCAGTGCGTCTACCAATTTCGCCACAGCCCCATGAGTTGCCTCAAAGTGTTGACTCAATATTTGTATCAGTGTCTTTGTGGTTGGCTATTATATAGAAAATTTTCGCTTTGGCAAGGGGTTTTTTTAAAAAAATCGTATTTTTTATTGGTTAAGTAAAATTTTTAGCGCATTGATAATATTCGATAAGTCATTAATACGGTTTTCCACACGTTTTGCCAGCAACTTGTCAATAAAAGGCTGGCAAGCTTGGCAAGCAAATTCTGATAACTGATGATTTGGGCATAAAAAAGGCACGGGCTGTTGGCAATGCGCGATTGCCCAATTAGGATAATCATCTGCCATAAAAGGCAGATATCCCATCAATAATTCATACCATATCACCCCCAAGCTATAGTAGTCGCTAAACTTGTCAACAGGCTGTCCTGTGAATTGCTCAGGACTCATGTAGGCGGGTGTACCAGCAGTGTAAGTTTTGCAGTTCAGTGAAGCATTTTTTCCCATAGCATCGCTAACACCAAAATCACTCAAACCAAAATCAATTAACACCACCTCAAGATTGGGTTTTACAATAAAGTTGGCGGGTTTAAGATCCAAATGCATCAGCCCACATTGATGTAAACGGTTGACCACTTGGCAACTATGTAAAAAAATGGTCATTTTTTGCTGAAGACTGAGTATGGGCAATTTAGCATGCGCATACATCAAGGATTTTAACGTCTCCCCTGAATGATAGGACATGACCAGACAGGGACTAACAGATTGCTGCGGCTGCTGTTGGTCAAAGATGAGGGTGTCGGGTAGAACGTTTGAAGCATACAGCGTGGGAATGCCGCTTGTCGCATGGGTGCTGTCTATCGCTAGGCTTTGGCAATGATGAAGGGCGTTAATTTCTTGCTCAAAATGGGCGAGATTGGTTGCGCTAAAGTGAGGTAGTAATTGTTTAACCACAACGGCTGTAGGCGGGGAGTGAGTTGAATACCATACCCCATACCAAAGCTCGGTATGGTTGAGTGGATTTGAAGGTGATAGTGGCTGTAAGTCAGTAACGACCGACTGACAGCCATTTTTTATGATAACCAGTACTTTGTGAATTGACCTTGTCTCAATCATGATGGCTTAACGGGTCTGCCTTCAATCAACTGCTGGTATTTTCGGGTCACGGTATTGCGCCCCCAACCGAGTAGGTCAGCCGCTTGTCCTTTATGCTGAGCAGTATGGGCAAGTGCCACTTCGAGCAAACATTTCTCAAACATCGGATAAGCGGTTTGCAAAATGTCATACTGTCCTTCAGCCAGTGCTTGCTGTGCCCAGACTTGCAGTGGCGTGATCCAATCTGCAGTTGCGCCAGCTTGTGGTGCAGGTAAGGTCGGTACGACCGTCGTAGTAGGCAAAGGCGTTGGTAGCTCACTCGAATGGGGACTGAGATTAACACTGGGGCTGTCACTGCGAGCTGGCAAAGATGACAGATGTTTGCTAGCAGGTGCCTCAAACTGAGTGTCGTGCTGATAGTTATGTGTCTTATGTGTATTGGGCTCACGTGTAGTTATAGGCGTACTATCTTGCGATTCAAACGCTTGTAAAATCTCGGGTGGCAAATCACTGGGCTGAATGGTTTGCCCTGTTGTCATCACACTGAGCCAGCGGCAGGTATTTTCAAGTTGACGCACGTTACCTTGCCAATGATAGCTTTGCAAAATATGCATGGCAGACGGTGTGATGGTTTTGGTCGAGGTATGCATGCTTTTGGCGATATTTTGCATAAAAAAATCGATTAACAGCGGAATGTCTTCGCGGCGCTCACGTAGGGAAGGTAGCGCCAGTCGAATGACATTGAGCCGATAAAACAAATCTTCACGAAACTTGCCTTGCTGCACAAGGGTTTCTAAGTTTTGATGGGTCGCTGCGATGATACGTACATCGACTTTAATGGGTTTGAGACCACCGACACGGTAAAACTCACCATTGGCCAAGACGCGCAGCAAACGCGTCTGCGTTGGTAAAGGCATATCGCCGATTTCATCCAAAAATAAAGTGCCGCCATGCGCCTGCTCAAAACGTCCTTGACGCGTGGTAGTCGCACCCGTAAACGCGCCTTTTTCATGACCAAATAGTTCAGCTTCAATCAAATCATGCGGAATCGCCGCCATATTGAGCGCGATAAATGGTTTGGATTTGCGTGGCGAATGTTCGTGTAAGGCACTGGCAATCAGCTCTTTACCCGTACCTGATTCGCCGGTGATGAGTACTGTCATCGGCATATGCGACAAGCGACCAATCGCACGAAAGACTTTTTGCATGGCAATCGATTGCCCGATGATGCCCGATGGGTTGGTGGGGGCTTTTTCTGGCGCGACTGCTACTTTTTGCGCTGGCGGCTGCTGTGCATCACGAATCAGAGAGTCGTTGTAGTTCTCAGACTTACTGAGCTTTTGTGTTTGGTTTGACTGGCTTTGCAGGCAAGCTTTTTTTACCATGGCAATGGCATCATCTAACTCAAACGGCTTGGGTAAGTAATCAAATGCGCCTGATTGATAGCTATCCACCGCAGACTGCACATCGGCATGCGCGGTCATGATGATGACAGGAATTTGTGCAAAGGCTTGTTTGATTTTACTGCTAAAGTCCAAGCCGTTCATCATCGGCATTCGAATATCGGTGACGATGATGCTTGGTAAGGAGGCACTATTGTCACTCTTCGGTTGACTGTCTTGCCCACTATCTTGTAGCAGCCGCCACGCCGATTGCGCATTGCCAAAGGTTTGCACTTGAAACCCACTATCTGTCAGCGTATCTTCTAAAATCATACGTAACGCTTGGTCGTCATCGATGACCCAAACAATAGGCTCGGTGGTTGGCGTTTTATTATTGGTATAAGTCATATAAAAACCCTATATGGGAAACTGTAGTATTTAAAAATTCATAGCCGATCAGTCATGATGCTGTGGTGTACCACGCTTAAACTATCATTTGGTTATTTGCCGAATTTGCCAAGGTAAAAAAATCGTAAACAGGGTTTCACCTGGCTGAGAGGTCACACTGATTTGCCCTTGATGGCGCTGAATAATGTCATGAGCAAGTGCCAGTCCCAATCCTGTACCATTGGCGCGTCCTGTGACCAAAGGATAAAAAATTTGCGGTAACAACTCACTATCAATGCCCAAGCCATTATCAATAAAATCAACCCGCAAGACGCTTTTATGTCGTATATCGCCAATAGTTTGTTGGTGCTGAATACGGGTCTTTACCGTGATGACAGGCGACACAATGTCGTTTTCATTGAGCGCTTGTATCGCATTATTGACGATATTCATAAATACTTGTACAAGCTGGTCTTTATCAGCGGTGATTTCTGGCAACGATAAATCAAAGTCTCTGACTAGACTAATATTGGGGTTTTGTATTTCTGCCAACGTTAGCACATGCTGCAGGGGCTCATGCACGTTGATTACTTGCCAGTTGGGCAAATTTGGCGCGCCCAGCAATTGGGTCACCAAGTTGTTGAGTCGTCTGGTCTCATCCATGATGATACTCAGATAATTGGCGACCTTTTGCGCCTGGGTGTCGTTAATATAGCGCACAATCCCATCAGATTTCATGATTTGATTAAAATTCTTCTCAAGCAGTTGGCTTGCCCCAAGGATGCCTGCTAAAGGGTTTTTGACCTCGTGTGCCATACTGCGAATCATTTGGCGGGTTATCAAATGTTGGTGATTTTGATATTGTTCTTGTTGAATACGACTTTCGCGATCTTTTGCCCAAATTTCGATCAAATAGAAAAAACCCGCAGCGGTTTCTAATGGGGAAACCCCATAATCGACCAATAATGGTGCACCAATCCCTTGAGTGCTTAGCCCTAAAATGGTGCAATCATGATGGATGAAGGCTTGGTACATTTTTTTGGTATGTTCAAATTGGTTTTGCAGTGCCAATTTGACCTGTGCTTTGGTTTTTTTATGGGTTATCGGGCCATCATCCGTATGCGATTGCTCTGATGCTTGCGTTAGTAATTTTTCATAGTTTGCGGGGGTTAAAATATCGATAACATTTTTATGAAGTAAATGCTGCTGACTGACTGACAAAATCTGCTCTGCCGTCGCATTGATATAGACGCACTCATAGTTGCTGTCAGCGACAATTAACCCCGATAGTAGGTTATTGAACATGTCCTCAAACAGGTTCTGGTTGGATTTAAGACTAGGTAAAAAAGTAGGATGGGTCATTGGATAACTACCACAAATTTGAGCAATGGTTAAAGTGCAATTTAAATGCCAACAACCTATTGGATAATGTTTGGATTATTGTCACAACAGATAAATAATAGAACGATGGGCAGCAAATCAGTCATTGAATATAAAAAAATCACTCATTTATAGCAACGGGTTGTTTGTAGTATGATATATTTTGAACCAAAATAGTGCAAAATTTAAAACTTAATTGCTAAAAAAAGACATATAAAAAAAGGGCATAAAATCTATGCCCTTTGATGTACTGCAGATATAAAAATTAGAACCATTGGTAGGTTAGTGAGATGAAGGAATTAATGCCTTTTTGTCGATAGCCATAAACTGTCTCATAATCTTTATCTGTGAGATTGTTAAGTCGGCTGCTAATGGTTAGGTTGGGACTGACATAATAATTCCCAGTCAGGTTCAACAAGGTGTAGCTGTCTAGAGTTTGTGAATTGTTGGCATCACGATAACGCTCTCCGACGTGTTGTAGCTCCGTTCGAATGTCATATTTTGGCTGTTGATAGCCTAGGTAAACAATACCTTTGTTTTTGGGTTGATAAATTAATTCTTTGCCCGTTTTTTTATCTTCAGTATCTAGATAATCATAACCTAGACCAAATAAAGTATTATTTAACTGCCAGTCACTGGTTAACGAAATACCATTAATATCCGCTTTATCTATATTTTGCATTTGACCTGCATAAGTAAGTGGGTCGGTGGTTACCCAAGCTAATTTATCGGTAAATTTAGATTGGTAGGCTGTTAGGCGTGTGTGTTGATGATGATTGCTGTTTTCAATAAAGATTTCTGCATTTTTGCTGGTTTCAGGTTTTAAGTTGGGATTTTCTGAGCCTGGCCAATACAAATCGTTGAATGTGGGGGCACGAAAATTGGTTGCGTATGATGCACCAATGCGAGTGTTGGGGCTAAGACGATACGCACCGCCCACATTGTAGGTGGTTTTGCTATCAAATTGTGAGTTATCATCGTGACGCACATTTAATTGCACATCATATTTATCTTGAGCGAGCTGATATCCCAAAAACCCACTGTTGATAGTGCGGTGGGTCACGTCATAATCATTAGAGCTATCAACTTCTTGTTTTAAATTCTCATAACCACCGATAAGCTTACCGAGTGGCAACTGATAGCCAAGCTGTATGGTTACTTGTTTCTGAGTCGTATTGATTACATCGTCTAGGCGACCTGTTTGCCAATCTGCACCATCATACGTGGTAGATTTATCATAACTTTGACCATATTTAATATTGGCAGACAGTTTATCTTGTTGATAATCGGCAAAAGCTGAGACAGCCGCGTTTTTTTGGTCAGCATACGCGTTTGGCACTTCTGAACCACTATCAATATCTGTAGTGGATTTTGCAAATAATCCTGTTGCTCCAATTTCAACATTGTCATTGACTTTATGCTTGGCGACCAAACTTGCGTTTTTGGACTCAAAACCGTCTTTGTCAGCATGATGTATGCCGAACTGAGCGTAAGGTTTCGTCGCGTCAATGCCATTGGTCTTTTCATAACCCGTAGAAAGGCTTAAAGTCGTTGCAGAATTAACCAGTTGTCCTGTAATTTGCCCTTTATAGCTGTTTTCTGTGCCACCGCCAACAGTCAATGCGACATTAGACTGTTGGGCGTTTTGACCTTTAGTAAAGACTTGAATCACGCCGCCCATCGCATCTGAGCCATAAAGACTTGAGCCAGAAGCACCATAAACTATTTCTATTCTATCGATTTGGTCGACTGGTAACAGCGATAATGCTGCTCCACCTGCGGTTGCAGAGCTGTAACGAATCCCATCGATTAATACTAAGACTTGACTATTGGAGTAACCACGCAATCTGACACCACTGCTCGCACCATCCCCACCATTTTGAGTAACATATATGCCACCTTGTCCACGAAGTACATCAATCACGCTTTGACCGCGATAACGTTGTAATTGTTCTTCATCAATCACGCTGGTTTGGGCGATGGTATTCTTGACAAGCGTCGGCGTTTTGGTTGCCGTGGTGGTAAAAGTAAGGCTCGGCAACGTCGTTTCAGCTTCGCTAGTAGCAGCGTCGCTAGTCGCCGCATGAGCGCTAACACCAGTCATGGACATGCCAATAATCACCAAAACGCTTTGCGTTATTGGATGGATATTAAAAAATGGCTTTTTGATAAAACGTGGTGATGTCTGACAGGTATAACGCATAACTTGACCCAAAAAAATAGTTTAAAGACACATTGTAGAAAAATATCGTTACATAAGCTATTACTTTTGCTTGGTTATTGCTCATTAAAGCTTGAGAATTTTTCAATAAAAAACCCCTCTAGTAACTAAAGGGGTTTTGATACAAGCTTTCGTATCAACAGTTAGTTGGCTTGTTGCTGTAATTTTTTAGCTTTTTGGTAGCATTCATTGATGTGATTTTCAGCAATTTTTTTAAACATCAAATAACCGATGGTACCTGCCACTAATTGACCACCAAATGGTACAAATTTGGTGACCTGCTTAGCGATAATACGACTACCAAAACCTTGGAAAGTTTTTTTGGCGATACTGCGCGTCACCACTAACCCTGCAAAATCCACTGCTTTATCTTTTAATTGGTTGATTTGTGCGCCGTTGTTCAAATCTACAGCTGTTTGGGCGGGTTCAATTAAACCAAATTTAGCAGAAATTTCAGGTAGCAATTTTGATAACAGCGTGGCGTCCACCGCAACGTCTAGCAGCGGCACAGGAACAACCGCGGCTGCTGCCGATATTTTGGCTTTACTTTTAATCATCGCCTCACATTCGCGTTTGATTTTTTCTAAGTCAAGTTTTGGGTCGATGGTTTTGGTCGAATTTTCTGCTGACATAATTTTTCCTTCTAAAAAATTTCAATTATCAATAGTAAAGGTAGTATTGCAAAACGCTTGCAACAAGAGATGATTATTCATTAATGGTCATTGATACTGTTTCATTAATGGTAAGTAATGACTCTTTGGTTTGATTATAACTGAGTGTAAACGTATGAATAAGCATCTTTTTGCAAAAAAATGCTAATGGTTTGTAGTGGCATTATTACGATATGCAAAACGCACAAATAGCTACGAAAGCTGATGGGGTGTTTTTCATCATTTTGCTGTTGTAATTTTGCCTATTCACTCTCATTATGCTAGTTTGTTCTCTCTACTTTATTTGGCAACCATGATAAATTTATGTTGACTGTGACTCCCCGTTTTAGTGCGACCCATATTGACGAGATTCCCCGCGATTTACAGCCGTTGGCGCAGACATCGATGACATTAGCCCGCGTTTTGGCTGGGCGGGGCGTGCAAGATATGGCAAATTTAGACACCGCCTTCAATAAGATGTTACCTGCAAATTCGCTGACTGGCATTACCAAGGCAGTGGCGCTGCTTGACAAGGCGATTGATACGCAGCAAAAAATACTGATTGTGGGTGATTTTGACTGCGATGGCGCGACTAGCACGGCACTGATGGTAAGGGTGTTACGTGAAATGGGTGCGCAGGTTGAGTTTTTGGTGCCCGATCGTTTTAAGTACGGTTATGGACTGACGCCAGAAATTGTTGCGCTAGGTATTGAAACCTATCATCCTGATGTGATTGTCACGGTTGATAATGGTATCTCCAGCCATGCGGGGGTCGAGCTTGCCAAAGCCAAAGGGCTAACGGTGATTATTACCGATCATCACCTGACGACGCAGGCGACACCAAACGCCGATGCCGTGGTCAATCCCAATCAGCTGGGCTGTGATTTTGCTAGTAAATCATTGGTAGGGGTTGGGGTGGCATTTTATGTGCTAGGCAACCTTGCCAAGGTCAGACGCCAAGCCAACAAATCCACCACCCAAGTGAGTCGCTATATTGATTTGGTGGCACTTGGTACGGTGGCGGATGTGGGCGTATTAGACCAAAATAATCGCATCTTGGTACACCAAGGCATCCAAGCCATCAAGCAAGGTCGTTGCTGTGTGGGTATTTTGGCGTTGTTGGAGCAGGCGAGTCGGCAGGCAGCCGACATCACGGCTCAAGATTTTGGTTTTATTTTAGGACCCCGCATCAACGCCGCAGGTCGTATGGATAGTATGCGGATAGGCATTGACTGCTTACTTACCGATGATTGGGGGGAGGCACAGCGGCTTGCGCATCAGCTCGATAAACTCAATCAAGAGCGCCGCCAAGTCGAGCAGGGCATGCGACAACAAGCTGATAGTGTATTAACAACGCTTGAGAATCCATCTGAGCAAAGCGCCGTAAATCAAGTAACGCACCGCAAACGCAGTATTATTTTGTATCAAGATGATTGGCACCAAGGGGTGATTGGCATCGTCGCAGGCAGGCTAAAAGAAAGCTACCATGTGCCTGCTATCGTGTTTGCCCCTGCGGATACGTCATTGATTGAAGATGACGATCCTATCAAAGGCTCTGCACGCTCCATTGAAGGCATTCATATCCGTGATGCCATTGAATCAGTCGCGCAAACCTATCCCGAACTTATTAGCCACTTTGGCGGGCATGCGATGGCGGCAGGTCTGACAATCAAACGAAAAAACTTTGAGCCGTTTTGTAAAGCGTTTGATGAGGTAATTGCAGCGGTGGCTGATGAGGTATTTGCAGAGACGTTATATAGCGATGGCGAATTGACAGCTGGTGAATTCACGGTCGATTTTGTAGATAGCTTGCAGACGTTGGCTATTTGGGGACATGGTTTTGTGCCACCGATATTTGATGGGGTGTTTGTGGTGCAGGATTATCGGGTGTTAAAAGAGCGGCATTTAAAATTATGGTTATCGTATCCCGATGTCCCTTTTACTATCGAAGCGATTTGGTTTAATGCTGACTTTGACGCGATAGCTTTGTCTGCCATCAATCGCAGTGTGTCAAAAGTGCATTTACTCTATGAGCTGGAGAAAAATTTATTTAATGGACAAACCAAATTACAGTTAAGGGTAAAAAAGGGTGTGCTCCTCTAATCAAGCGTTTTTGCTCATTCATACACAATCTGATAACCATAACACCCAATAAAGATGATAAACGACATAAAATGACATGTTAATATAATTTATTACCTATAATGCGCTAAATTTTGCTAAATTATGCAGGTATCAAGGTGTTAATTTTTAGCGTTAATTTTTTTAAATTTTAGTAAGACTTTGGCGCTTAGCTGGCTATGATTTAACCGTTTGTCTTTTAACTAGATATCTTTTAACTGGCTGTTTTTTAATTATCTATCTTTTACCTGCGTATGGAGAATTGCCATGAGTAAATCGCTTGCCAACAATGCAACCGCAACGACGGCTCGGCAATGGCAAATCCTCTCACAGCTGGATCGCAAACGTTGGCTCGGTACCACCCATATCAAAGAACAGCTTGATTTGATGGGTTTTGATATCAGTTTGCGAACTATTCAGCGAGATTTAAACGCTTTGGCAACGCGTTTTCCGATTGAAAAAAACAATACCAATCCACAAGGTTGGCGCTGGCGTGAAGATGCACCGATGCAAAGCTTGCCGCACATGAATTTGTCGCAAGCGGTGGCGTTTAGTATGATGCGCCATAATTTGACCCAGCTATTACCGCCGGCTATTTTAGATGAATTGATTCCGTGGTTTGACCTAGCGAATCGGCAACTCAAAGAAAGCAAAGTGGCAAACACTTGGCTCGATAGAGTGCGTATCCTGTCAGCCAATCAACCGCTCATCCCGCCATCGGTCAATCCAGCCGCCAAAGACGCCGTCTATGATGCATTGTTTCAAAATAAAAAACTCATCGCCTGTTATAAAGCGCGCGGGCGAGAGGAAGCGCAAAAATACACCTTAAATCCGCTAGCCATTGTGCAGCGTGGTGTGGTGATTTACTTGATTGCCTCGCGAACTGACAGAGCGTCTGACGATGTGCGCCAATTTGCTTTGCACCGTTTTGAAAGTGCGGAAGTGAGCGCAAGCGACGCGCAAACCCCGAAAGATTTTAATTTAGACAATTACATCAACACAGGCGCGATGGGGTTTAATTATCCGTTGTTCCAAAAACTCATGCCTGAGAGCGAAAAAAACAACCACGAGCCCCCCATACAGCAAGTGCAGTTACTGTTTCATCCGTTATCGGGGGCAAGTTTGCTTGAAAGCCCATTATCAACTGATCAGCAAAGCTGGGAAGACGACGAAGGATTGCATATCACAGCCACAGTGAACATGACCTCCCAACTGGTATGGTGGCTACGCGGTTTTGGTAAAGGACTGCGAAAAATCGAGCCTGAGATTTTATCAATCGCCGTCTTTGAAACCCAAACGCCAAACCAACAACCCACCGCCCAAACAATAAGCGAATAACTAACAAACGCCCAAGTAAACTAACTACTTTGTCCGATTTTTCGAGAATTTTATGAAACATACTGATAATAACACCCTTGAATCCACTGCCACCGACACCAACTCACAGCAGCCTAGCAACCCAAAAACCACGATTTTATACAGTGATTTGACGGACGATTCGCCGATTGTTAACGCTGTCAAATCGCCTGATAATCTGACACCCAGCACTACTACAGAAACGTACCAGATTATTTCGACGCAGTTTGCCGACCCAACGCCAGCACCATCGGTTGAAGTGAAAGCGCCCGTCAACTCATCCAATTTGACCGATAAAAACCCCAATGAGGCGGTATTGGCAAGCACCTCACCGCTGCACCATTCGCTACACAAAGTGCCAAAAATCAACCCCATGACTGATGACAAGATTTTGCAAAAAAGTCATCAGTTAGCCATTACCCAAGACGATCAACTTGAAGATGATAAAACAGCGACAGGTATAGCCGTTGAGCATATGGATGTGGTACTCAAGCAGTGGTATTTTACCGTGCAATGGCAGCACACACAGATGCCAAAATCAGGGCTTTACAATAAATTTAAAAAACGCACGCAAGCCATCGACCTAGACTTATCCTGCTTACTTTGTAACCGATATGGCGAGGTAATCGAAACCGTTTGGTTCAAAAATGTCCGTGATAAAGCGCAATCAGTGCGTCATCAAGGCGATGAATTATTGGGCAAAAAACCATTAGGCGCTATCGATGACCGCAAAGAAGACCCGTACAACAATCAAAGCACAAAACTCAATGATGCCAACTTAAACCAAGAAAGTATGGTGCTTTTTTTAAGTAAGCTGCCGCCGCAAGTATTTCATGTGGTGATGATTGTGTCATCTTATCATGGCTATGCGCTTAGCAAAGCGAAACAAGCGTCTTGTCAGCTCAGTGATGATGAAGGCAATGTGATTAGTGAGTTAGCTTTTACCAAACTGCCGACTGATACTAAGGCATTATGGTTTGCCAGTCTGACCCGTTCTGCCGATAGTTGGCGCTACAACACCGAGCATCAACCTTTAGATAATAACAAGATGGCGCTAATTGAAAAAGAAGTGAGTGAAAAATTGGTACGTACGGCCAGATAACTTGAGTGTAGCGTAAGCTTATTGATTCTCATGGGTAAAATAACCAAGCAATTTTAAAGCCAAAATTTTATACATTTGAGGATGTTGCCATCGCGTCTGTCAGTGATTGGATATATTCGACACTGTGATACTGTGGTACACTATGACAAAAAAGGGATTGTCTTAATCGATAGGGATACATCGCATCTGCATTATTTTTCTCCTAAATATAGGTATTCCTAGATACATTATTGACTCATTATGCGGTAACCGTATACTTTGCGTTTAAAATGGTCAATCACATTTTATCCCCTAATTAGTAATACTTACTGTGAAATTTCTCACGCTGCTAGATGCATCATCTAGTATCTCAATTAACATTCATATAAAAGAGGTTCTCTATGGCTAGTGGAAAGTCAAATATTATCTATACCTTAACTGACGAAGCACCGCTACTGGCGACTTATTCACTACTTCCTATTATTGAAACATTTACCAAACCTGCTGGCGTTGAAATCACTAAAACCGATATTTCCGTTGCCGCGCGTATATTGGCAGAGTTCTCCGACTACCTGACCCCAGAACAACAAGTGACCGATAATCTTGCTGAGCTTGGTCGGTTGACTCAAGACCCAGACACCAATATCATCAAATTGCCTAATATCAGTGCCTCAGTGGCTCAGCTGCAAGAATGTATTGAAGAGTTACAAGCTAAAGGCTACAACATTCCTAATTACCCAGAAAACCCAACCACAGACGAAGAAAAAGCCCTCAAAGCCCGTTATGGTAAATGTTTAGGGTCTGCGGTAAACCCCGTATTACGTGAAGGTAATTCCGATCGCCGTGCCCCAGCTGCCGTAAAAAACTATGCCAAAAAACACCCGCATTCAATGGGTGAATGGAAACAATGGTCAAAAACCCACGTCTCTCACATGGAAGAAGGGGACTTCTACCATGGCGAAAAATCAATGACCCTTGATAAAGCGCGCAAAGTTAAAATGGAACTCATCACCAACAGTGGCAAAGCTTTGGTGCTAAAACCCGAAGTTGCCTTACAAGACGGTGAAGTGATTGACTCAATGTTTATGAGCAAAAAAGCCTTAATCGAGTTTTATGAAAAAGAGCTAGAAGATTGCCGCGAAGGTAAAATCCTGTTCTCTCTACACGTCAAAGCCACGATGATGAAGGTATCACATCCTATCGTATTTGGTCACTGCGTAAGAGTATATTACAAAGATGCATTCGAAAAATGGAACAAAACCTTTGACGAACTAGGTATTAATGTTAACAACGGTATGGCAGGACTATACGAAAAAATCGAAACCCTACCGACCACTATCCGTGAAGAAATCGTCCGTGACCTGCATGCCTGTCAAGAACATCGCCCCGCGTTGGCAATGGTGGACTCAGCGAAGGGAATCGATAACTTTTATTCGCCAAATGATGTCATTGTAGATGCCTCAATGCCAGCGATGATTCGTAACGGTGGTAAAATGTGGGCAGCGGATGGCAAGCCTTACGACTGTAAAGCGGTGATGCCAGAATCGACCTTTGCCCGTATTTACCAAGAAGTCATCAACTTCTGTAAATGGCATGGCAACTTTGACCCAGCGACCATGGGTACCGTACCAAACGTAGGTTTAATGGCACAAAAAGCGGAAGAATACGGTTCTCACGATAAAACTTTTGAAATCCCAGAGGCAGGCGTTGCCAATATCACTGACATTGAGACAGGCGAAGTATTGATGTCACAAAATGTTGAAGAAGGTGATATTTGGCGTATGTGTCAAGTCAAAGATGCGCCAATTCGTGACTGGGTAAAACTGGCAGTGACGCGTGCACGTAACTCAGGCATGCCAGCTATCTTCTGGCTTGACCCATACCGCCCACATGAAAATGAGCTCATCAAGAAAGTAAAAAAATACTTACAAGAGCATGATACCACAGGGCTAGATATCCAAATTATGTCTCAAGTTCGTGCGATGCGTTATACCCTTGAGCGTGTGGCGCGTGGTTTGGACACCATCTCAGTCACAGGTAACATCTTACGTGACTACTTAACTGACTTGTTCCCAATTCTAGAATTAGGCACGTCAGCCAAAATGCTATCAATCGTCCCATTGATGGAAGGCGGTGGTCTTTATGAGACAGGGGCAGGCGGCTCAGCCCCAAAACATGTCGAGCAGTTGGTTGAAGAAAACCACTTGCGCTGGGATTCACTCGGCGAGATGCTGGCGCTTGCGGTATCTTTAGAAGACTTGGGCATTAAAGAAAACAACCCACGGATAAAATTACTGGCAAAAACCCTAGACTTGGCAACGGGTAAACTGTTGGATAACGACAAATCACCGTCACGCCGTACCGGTGAGCTCGACAACCGTGGCAGCCATTATTATCTAGCCAAATACTGGGCAGAAGAATTGGCGAACCAAGAGGAAGATAGCGAGCTTAAAACCAAGTTTGCGCCGCTTGCTCAAGCATTGTCAGAAAATGAAGACAAAATCGTTGCTGAATTAAATGATGTTCAAGGTCAAGGTGCGGATATTGGCGGTTACTATAAACCAGACCAACAAAAACTAAGCCAAGTGATGCGGCCAAGTGCGACATTTAACCAAGCATTGGCTTCGTTTGATGCCTAATTCAATAGTATAAAAAAAGCCGAAGCTGGATGCTTCGGCTTTTTTAGTATCTGTAAATAGTTAAACATAGCTAAGCTAAGAGTATAGCTGAGTTAAAAAAACGGGTGAGCCAAAACCGTCAACATCATTGTTTGTGCTTTTCTTCAACAAGCGCCAATGCAGATTTTAGCTGGTTAGTAATATCATTTTTATCATAATTACGAATATCATGAAAATTTAAATGCAGGTTAAACCCAGGTAAGCTAAAGTCCACCCAATCGGTTTGCTCTATAGATTCCCTGTTGGGTTCAAGCAATTCCCACACATTCATGGCATCTTGAAAGCCCTTAAACTTAAGTTGCCCCACGGCTTGGCAATGATGGACATGACCAATTAAATTAAACGTGCTTTCGCTGATCAAAATTTGATTGTTTTGCGCGGCAGTTTCAAGGCGAAAGGCAAAATTGGCCTCTTTTCCAACCACGGTATAAGTCATACGATTGCGGCTGCCAAAATTACCGACATAACAATACCCAGTATTGATACCCATACGTACATGCAGCCCTTCAAAACCGAGTAATCGCCACTGGTGGCGCAGTACTTCCATCTCACGGCGCATCTCGATGGCCATACTGGCACAAGCAATCGCGTTATCACGGTCATTACCACCCATATCGCCAAAATAGCACAATAACCCATCACCCAAAAACTTATCGAGGGTCGCCCCATATTTTTGGCTCACTTGGGTCATACGGTCAAGGTAAGTATTTAAAATATTGGCTAAATGGTCGGAGCTAATATGATCCGACAAATCGGTAAAGCCAACAATGTCCGAAAACAAAATAGTTAGCTTGCGACGTTGATTAATGACTTCAACCTTGGTGTTATTTTTGACAATGGGCTGCCAAATCTGGGGAGGCAAAAAACGGGTTAATTTATTGGTTACCTTGACTAAGGTATCAATCCGTGCCTGCTGCTGCGCAAGCATTTGATTTTTTTGGTGTAAGCGAACTACCATGGACCAAATATGATAACCAACAATCAAGATATCGGTAAATACAATGGCGAAATTTAAAATGTCTTCTTGCTTGGCCGACAAACTAATGGCAGGTAATAAAAAATGCGCGAATATCAGACTAAGTAGACCTACTGCTACGGTTAATAATACCAACGAAACGGTGTATTTGGTATTGGAAAAAATCAGGCGAATTAAAATCAACAACCATAACGCAAGGCTTGGGATATAGTTAAACTGCAACATACCCGTTGCCAACGCCATCAGGGTTAATACACTGGCCGAAGTAATGTAGTGATGGGGCCGGATAACACTCAAAGTGGTGACAATAACGCCTACTACCAACAGCAAAATACTGAGCATATGATAAATGGGCGGTACGTCAAGAGAGGTTAAGGTAAGCAATACAACAAAAAATGCCACCAACTCAATGAATTTCGGACTTTTTAGATTGGTCGAAAGACCTTGAATGGATTCACGCAATTTAGTTCGTCTACCTCGTAGTAAAATTTTTTTTAGACGTTCATTTGCCAATCAAATGGCATATCACGATGACCCCGCAGTGCCATCATCAGTGTCTGCTGCATATGGCTCAGCACCTCAGGGGTATAGGGGATGGCTGGATTGCCCCATACGGGATTGGGCCAAGCAATGTCATTTTGGTAGCGCACGATATGATGAAAATGCAATTGCGGTACTTGGTTGCCAAGCGCGGCGATGTTCATTTTGTCGGCTTGAAAAGTTTTGGCAAGCTGACTGGATAGCCAGCTAGATTCACGTAAAAACTGGGCTTGGTCACTGGCGGACAGTTCATATAATTCTTTGATACCTGGGACACGCGGAATTAGAATCAACCAAGGAAATTGACAGTCGTTCATCAAGCGGCAAGTAGATAACGGAAATTCGCCCACCAAAAAAGTATCTTTTGCTAGTTGTGGATGTAAATTAAACATAATAACTCAATGCATTTAAAAGTGTTTTTGGAATTTAAAACTGATAAAATCAAATAATGCGCGTATTTTAGCAGTTATACCTACAAGACGAAATACTTTATTCAGAATAAGCGCATTGCAATTTAAGATTTCTTAAAGCATAAATCAAGGCCGTTTATTTAGCCTAACTATGTTTTAGCGTTTTACAAATTTTGGGAAGTTTATGCAGTTGTTAAAGTCTATTAACCAATGTCAGCGTCATGCTGATGCACCATCTTTATACCGCCGTTGTTTTATGATGGCATTGTTTGCTTTACTCATGGTTATCACCAGTGTCAAACCCACCGCTGTATGGGCGGCTGATAGCAGCAAATCAGCCAGTAGCGCCAGCGGCACGGCAACCCCACAAGATACCTTTGGGCGGGACACCCCGCGCGGCAGCGTGCAAGGATTTATTCAAGCCTTGGCAAAAAGTGATTGGATGCTCGCCAGTCGTTATGTGGATTTAAGTTCTACCAAAGACCCCAGTGGCACGCTCGAATCTTTAAAATCGGCACTCGATAGCGGCGGACGTATCAACGAGCAGCTACAAATTAGCAATGACCCTACCGGCAATCTCGATGACAAACTAGCGCCCAATCTCGATAAGGTAGGGGAGATCAACAATCCCACGGCTGACAAAAAGAGTATCGACATCTTAATGCAGCGTGTCAAACAATCTAACGGCACCAATATTTGGCTGATTTCACAACAAACCTTGCAAGAAGTTGCGTCGTTATCACTCGTTACCCAGCCGACACTGGTAGAAAAGTACATTCCCAAACAATGGATTGAGAAAGATATTAAAGGCTATAGTCTTGGGCACATTGCGGCAGTGATTGCGCTCATGATAGCAACTTATCTCGCCTGTCTATTGATTAGCCAAATCTTATATATGATTATCACGCGGATTTATCTAGCGACTCACCCAGATAAAGAAAAGCAATTTCCGATTGATGGGCGCGTGGTTGTGCCTGCCGCAATGGTGCTGACAGCGGTGATTATCAAAGAAGCCATGATTGTAGTGGGTATTAATTTGGTTGTGCGCAATATGGCGTCCAACCTTGCCGATATTTTATCTTGGGTATCCATGGTATGGTTGATTTTACGAATTTTGGATTTGATTTTTAAACGTGCAGAAAACTATGCCAGCAATAACCATCATCCAGAGCGGCTATCTGTCCTAAATCTGCTACGAAAAGTGGTAAAATTGATTTTGATTGCGATTGCGACCATTGTGATTTTGGGTAATCTAGGCTACGACTTAACCACAGGTATTGCCGCATTGGGGATTGGTGGTGTGGCGTTGGCCTTGGGTGCACAAAAAACGGTTGAAAACTTGGTGGGCAGCGTGTCGGTCGTTGCTGACCAGCCTGTGAATGTGGGCGACTACTGTCGCTTTGGCACGCAAGAAGGTACGGTTGAAGACATCGGTATCCGCTCCACCCGTCTGCGTACCACCGATCGCACGGTGGTAACAATTCCCAATGGTAACTTCTCATCGATGAGTATTGAAAATGTCTCACAGCGCGACATGTTTCATTTTTCGCAAGTATTCTATATCTCGCGCGATAGCGACATCGATAAATTACGTGAATTTATGGAGCAAACACAAATTTATATCACCAATCATCCGGACACCAACAGTGTATGGAATCAAGTGCGTATCTCTGGTACTCAGCAAGACGCGTATCTTGTTGAAGTGCGATGCTATCTCAATGTGAAAGGGGCGATGGATTTTAATCAAAAACAAACTGATATGATTTTAAAAATCGCGGAGATGATGAAAGAGGTGGGACTCAAAAATGCGTTACCGACCAGCCGTGTGATGATGGGCAAACCGATTGATATTACCTATTCAAATTTTGCTAATACTGTACCTGTGAAAGATAAAGTAGCGGGGTCAGAAAAACTGGCACAATCGGACAAGCCTGATACCAAGCCTTAGTGACTCATAGTTTTGACATTGGCTTTTGAATTGGGCAGGGTGGTGGCAGGTGTGGCATCACCCAAGTCAACATAGACAGGAATCGGACTGTCATATGTTTGCGGCAAAGAAGCACACGAGGTAAGGTTCATCAGTAAAATGGCATAAACAATCAACGGGTTTTTCAAGTTCAAACATCCTATGTAATAAAAATCCATGCAAGGAAAATTTCTAGGCTTTTAATAATAAAAACCTAGATATTACGTCAAAATGATTTAGACAATCAATTTAATGAGATATGCCATTTTTATTTATTTTTACAAAAGATAAATCACTGAATAAAAAATAGGGATAATCCATCAGTATTATCCCTAAATAATCTTTTATAAAGTACAAGCCCCGCCAGCACAGCCATTTTCTAGGTCGTCTTGGGCATCATTTGCGCCGTCACGGGTGTTATGATAGTACAGCGTCTTAACGCCCAATTTATACGCCATCAACAAGTCTTGAATCATCACCTTCATCGGTACACGGCTATCTTCAAACTTGGTTGGGTCGTAGTTGGTATTGGCTGAGATACTTTGGTCAATAAATTTTTGCATAATCGCCACAAGACTCAAATAACCCTTGTTATTTGGCATTTGCCATAATAGCTCGTATTGATCTTTGAGCTTATCAATCTCAGGCACCACTTGTTTTAAAATACCGTCTTTTGATGCTTTGACAGATACCAGACCGCGAGGTGGCTCAATGCCATTAGTTGCGTTAGCAATCTGGCTAGAGGTTTCTGATGGCATCAAGGCGGTCAAGGTCGAGTTGCGAAGACCGTGGGTTTTGATATCGTGACGCAGTGCTTCCCAGTCGAGTTGTAGCGGCTCATTACAAATCGCATCAATGTCTGCTTTATAGGTATCAATCGGTAAAATACCTTGTGAATACGTGGTATCGCCAAATGCAGGACACGCGCCTTGCTCTTTAGCCAGTTTATTGGACGCCACCAACAGATAATACTGTAAAGCTTCAAAAGTGCGATGGGTTAAACCGAGCGCCGTAGGATCTGAATATTTGGTACCGTTTTTGGCAAGATAATAGGCATAGTTGATGACACCAATACCCAGCGTGCGGCGTTTCATAGAGCCATTTTTAGCAGCGATAACCGGGTAGTCTTGGTAGTCAAGCAAGGCATCTAGGGCGCGTACGATCAATTCCGCTGGCTCTTTGATGTCTTCTAGTTGGTTGATTTCACCCAAGTTAATCCCTGACAGCGTACAAAGGGCGATTTCACCGCTTTCATCATTGATGTTGTCAAGCGGTTGGGTCGGTAGCGCGATTTCCATACATAGGTTAGATTGGCGAATTGGCGCGACACTTGGGTCAAACGGACTATGGGTGTTGCAATGGTCAACGTTTTGCACATAGATACGACCCGTGCTGGCACGTTCTTGCATCATCAAGCTAAACAACTCTTGCGCGGGCACACTGCGTTTGCGAATGGAGTCATCTTGCTCATATTGCTCATACAAACGCTCAAACTCGGCTTGATCGGCAAAAAAAGCATCGTACAAACCTGGCACATCCGATGGTGAAAACAGGGTCACGTTTTGATTTTTAATCAAACGTTGATAGATGGTTTTATTGATTTGTACGCCATAATCCATGTGGCGAACACGGTTGTCTTCTACACCGCGGTTGTTTTTGAGCACCAGCAAATTTTCCACTTCTAGATGCCAAATCGGGTAGAACAAGGTCGCTGCACCACCGCGCACGCCGCCTTGTGAGCAGCATTTAACAGCAGTTTGGAATAGTTTATAAAAAGGAATACAGCCAGTGTGCTGCGCTTCACCGCCACGAATTGGACTACCTAATGCGCGAATACGACCCGCATTGACACCAATACCGGCACGCTGTGACACATACCGCACGATGGCACTGGTGGTGGCGTTGATACTGTCTAAGCTATCATCGCATTCAATGAGTACACATGAGCTAAACTGACGCGATGGGGTACGCACGCCTGACATGATTGGCGTTGGCAGTGAGATTTTGAAAGTAGACGTGGTGTCATAAAAGCGCTTGATATAATCTAATCGCGCGGCCTTATCATATTGTTTGTCGTAACTGGCAAACAGACACATACCGACGAGCATGTACAAAAATTGTGGGCTTTCAAAGACTTGTTTGGTGACGCGGTCTTGCACCAAATATTTGCCTTCCATTTGTTTGACGGCGGCATACGCAAAGCTTAAATCACGGTTGTGGTCAATATAGTCATTGAGTATATCAAATTCTTCTTTGCTAAAGTCTTGCAAAATATGCGCATCGTAACGACCTTCTTGGGTCAGTTTGGTGACATGGTCAAACAAATGCGGTGGCTCAAATTGACCAAACGCGATTTTGCGTAAATGAAAAATTGCCAATCGCGCTGCCAAATACTGATAGTCAGGTGTTGCTGCAGAAATCAAATCCGCGGCTGATTTAATGATGGTTTCATGGATGCTTTTGGTGGTGATTTTGTCATAAAACTGGATGTGTGAGCTGATTTCTACTTGCGAAACAGACACATTATCGAGCCTTTCTGCTGCCCACTCGATGACTCGGTGAATCTTATCCAAATCAATTTTTTCCAAACGCCCATCGCGTTTTTGCACGAGGATATCTTCAGTACGAGTCATAATACGTTCCTTTTTTTACCTGTTTATCAACGTCATATCTGTATGTATTAAAAAGGCGCTGAGTGAGAGGTGGTGAGATAAAAATGCCAAGTAAAATAGCTAACCGAAAGTATAGTGAGTGAGTGTGCCTCTTTTAAATACCGCTTTTGAGCCAAAGCTACATCACGTATGTAGCATCGCAAAGTCATTGCCGTATTATTGCAAGGTTTTGCAAAAAACTACTATATCTAGGGGTTGTTTTATTATTTCGCACAATATAGCCTAAAAAAAATTGTAATTCTAGCTTGTATTTTTATCATTTTTTTGCCTATTTTTCTGCAAAAATCCTAGACGCTTGATTTTATTAGCAGTTCATCAAGTCAAGCAAAAAGATAAAAAATTTGTAATTAACCCCAGTTCGACATAAGCTATACCCTAAGGCTTTGAATTAGCAAGCAA
>NZ_DAMCJP010000004.1:0-160505 GCF_032097965.1 Moraxella sp. CTOTU49803
ACCATTGCTGCCAAACCATTGCTGCCAAACCATTGCTGCCAAACCATTGCTGCCAAAAGGTGGGGACATATAAAAAAAGCCAAAACCACATTTTTTTATCGACAATCGCTTATTTTTCGCCACCCAAAGTCAAGCCAGCCAAATTCAAGATAGACGGCAAGCGTATTCAATACCCCCGAATTTTGTTAAAATAGGCAAAAATTTATCTAGCTGAGAGCCCCATGAATTCAAATAACTCAAATAACACGACAACTAACCAATTACTGTTTAAACAAGCCAAAGCCCATATCCCTGGCGGTGTAAATTCACCTGTGCGGGCATTTGCAGGCGTGGGGGGTACGCCTGTCTTTATCAGCCGTGCCCGTGGCAGCAAAATGTATGATACCGAAGGCAAACCCTACATAGATTATGTGGGCTCATGGGGACCGATGATTTTAGGTCATGCGCACCCCCATATTATCGAAGCGGTCAAAAATGCGGCAGATGACGGGTTAAGCTTTGGTGCCCCCACTACGTTTGAGACCACGGTGGCGGACAAAATCTGTGAATTGATTCCCAGTGTTGAATTAATCCGTATGACCAGCTCAGGGACTGAAGCCACCATGTCCGCCATTCGTCTAGCACGGGGCTATACAGGGCGCGACAAAATTGTCAAATTTGAAGGCTGTTATCACGGTCATAGCGACAGTCTACTGGTCAAAGCGGGTTCGGGCATGCTAGATATCGGTGAACCAAGCTCAAAAGGCGTCCCTGCCGATTTTGCCAAACATACTATCACCATTCGTTACAACGACCCGCAAGCCATCAAAGACTGCTTTGCGCAATTTGGCAATGACATCGCTTGTGTAATTGTCGAGCCTATCGCCGGCAACATGAACATGATTGTACCCACGCAAGAATTTCACGATACCTTGCGTGCCGAGTGTACCGCGCATGGCGCTGTGCTAATTTTTGATGAAGTGATGACAGGGTTTAGGGTTGGCTTACAGTCAGCGCAAGCCCATTTTGGCATTACCCCTGATTTGACCACGTTTGGTAAAATCATCGGTGCAGGTCTGCCAGTCGGGGCGTTTGGTGGTAAACGTGAGATTATGGAGTGTATCGCGCCGTTAGGCGGTGTGTATCAAGCAGGCACCTTATCGGGCAATCCACTGGCGATGCGTGCCGGTATTGCCATGTTTGATTTGCTCACGGCTGAAGGTTTTTATGAAGCATTAAGCGAAAAAGTCGTTTACTTGACTGATAATCTTGAACAGTTGGCGAAGGAGGCGGGTATTGGCTTTAAAACCACGCGCTGTGGCGGTATGTTTGGGCTGTTCTTTACCGATGGCGCTTTTGACAACCAGCTACCACAAAACTTTGAAGAGGTGTGCCAATGCGATGCGCAAAAATTTGCGACCTTCTTCCACGGTATGCTCGATCGCGGTGTGTATCTTGCGCCATCCGCCTTTGAGGCAGCCTTTATAAGTAGTGAGCATTCACAAGAAGATTTGGATGCGACCTTGCAAGCGGCAAAAGAAGTCTTTGCGATAATGGCGAAAGTATAACGGTTGCACATAAAAAATTTGCCAAAGGATTTTTAATTGCGTTTGGACGGTTGCCTTTGGTGAAGTTTGCCAAAGGTCAGAGCGCAAATAGTGATTTAAAGACTATCAATTTTCAATCAAATAGATTTTAGAGAATAAAAACCACCCATGCGACAACTCCCCCAAGCGTTAACCCCAGAATCTATTGCACAGCGTAATCTTGAAGAAAGTCAGCAGCCGCAACACTTTTTTGATGAGTTTGCCAAATCTGTTACCCTCTATCGTGATGACGACATTTGGGTCGTCGACAAACCGCATGGGCTGTTATCAGTCGATGGTAAAGAATTAAAAGTCAGCCTACAATCGCGCCTGCTAAAAGCCGACCCCAACGTCAAACTTATTCACAGACTTGATATGGACACTTCAGGGATTATTATTTTTGCGCGCCATAGCGAGGCGCAAACCCATATCAGCAAACAATTTATCGACCGTATTCCGAGCAAAGAATACCAAGCGCTGGTCTGGGGAACGCCGCCGCAGCAAGGCGAAATCGATGTGCCGGTGCGCTACGACCCACCACAAAAACCCAAGCATATCGTCGATATGAGTTGGGATAAACGCGCCTATACGAAATATGAAACCTTGCACCACGAACTGCGTGAGGGTAAGGCGGTGAGCCGTGTCGCCTTGTACCCTGTCACAGGGCGCAGCCATCAACTACGCGTTCATATGCTGCATATCGGGCATGTGATGCTTGGCGACCCCATCTACGCGCAAGATGTATTGGATGGTCAAGCGTTTGATTTATCGCCTAGGCTTTGCTTACATGCACGCAAATTGCGTTTAAAGCATCCCAATACGGGTGTGTGGATGGAATGGGAAAGCCCCGTGCCGTTTTAACCGCGTGGGTTGTTAGCAATCTATCTTTTAAAATGATAACGTTTAGAGTGCTGTTTTCATCCTACTGTTAGCGTCAAACAAGGGGCATAATCACCATGCCCCTTGTTTAATTATCCATGTTGGTGCAACCAATCAAGGGTTTGCTGCCAGAGCAGTTGGTTTTGTCGGCTAAAAAACTTCATATGACCGATATGCTGTAAGCCATAATCTTTGGGCTGTAGTGTTTTGGTGGTCGCTTGCATGTTGGGGAACACCCGAATCATATCAGCGACATTCTTATCATTGGCGATATCATCATCTGGGGCATTCACCCACATAGCAGGCAAGTTAACCTCATTGTAATAGTGGGTTTTCACTGTTTTACCAAAAGCGGTTTTGATATAGCCTGCGCCATTGCACCAATCTCGCCACTGTTTGGCAATATTTTTGGGCAAGTCTTCGCCCATGCCAATCTTGCTTGATTGGGTATAGCCAAACAACACATTGGACACGGGAATAAATACATCCATAAACCACATGGCTTTGGCACGATAGGGCATCGCCATATTGCGAATTTGCCCAGACGAACAGGCAACGTTAAACACGGATGTGAACTTGTGATGATTGGGCATCAAACCAAATAATTGACCGCCCGCGCTATGACCGACCAGATGATAGCTGGTATTGGGAAACTCTTCAATCAGCCTATCAAGCACCGCAGTCATATCGTAGCGTCCCCAACTAATCAATGACGCATTAGAGTGCTTGAGGTCGCCTTGCATCGACTCGCCAATATCTTCATTGTCATAGCTGATGACGCCATAGCCATGCTCCATTAAATACTGCGCAAAATTTTGATAAAACTGCCGTTTGATACCTGTTGCGGGCGCAATCATCACTGCTGCTTTAACCGTATCGGGTCGAAACACAGTCGCCGCCAGTGTGGCAGGGCGTTTGGTGGCTATTTGAATGGTTTGCTGCGTAGTGTGTGTGGCTAATGCTGACGGTGTTTTTAGGTTCAGGTTAGACATGACGGTTATCTTCCTTGGTAATCAACTTTTTATACAAGCTTATACGAGCGCTTTTTATACGAGTAGTAAGCCAAATTTTGACAAATGATGAGCAGACTCGTTTAAAAGCGACTATACCAAACAATTTATGGGTGCAAAAAAGTTATCATGAACATAACAGTCATAAAAAAAGCAATCAGCGGCGGCTAATTGCTTGCTTGAATCGTTGACGAAAAAGCTAAGGGGTTTTAACGACAACTTTTTGGTTGGTGTTGATTAAAATCTCAGAAGGTCCATCAACGGTGACGCGCACTTGGTTATTATTAGGGCGCTGTGAGCGAAAATATTGGTCTTCAGCAGGGGTACAGCCCAAGCAGCGATCGAGTGCCGCCAGTGGCTCAAGAATCAGCTTGCGTTCTACCTGATCGATTTCATCGTTATAGATGGTAAATGGCATACTGGCAATCGCCGTCACCACGCCGCCCACCACTGCCAATGCACCCAATGGCTTACCCACAATGGTATCAGCGACCATGGAGCCATAGGTTGGACCAAAATCTTTTTCATCAATTTCGGTAGCGGCAAAGCTGCAAGTCATCGTTGCAACCATCAAGGCTACGGCTGACGCAATTGTAGTTAATAGTTTCATAGCAGGTTCCTAACTGGCAGCAAGCCCCCATTAACGAGGTAACTAGCTAACTAACTAAATTAAATGAATAAATAATTAGGCAACTAGATAACCAAATAACTGGGGTTGACTGACGGGTTGTACCTAACAAGTTTTGCTAGGTTGTTGCTGAATAGTTCAGGAACATTACATCAATTTTGCCAAGAATTATCAAGTAAAATTGTCTTTGGCGCAGGTTTTTTTACGTTAATGCAGAGCATTTATTTTCTGAACGTTTTTTTGAGGGGTTTTTTCATTGATTTTTTCACGGTTTTTTTGTGGGTTATCAGCGGCTGGCAAGTGGGACAGAACGTGCTCGCCCGCTGATTAATTTTGACATTTTCGATGGTAGTGCCACAGCTCGGACAATCGCCGCCTTTATACCCATACACCAGTAACGTTTGCTGAAAATACCCCGTTTGTCCATCCGCTACGGTGAAATCTTTTAACGTTGAGCCGCCTTTTTCAATCGATGTTTGTAGGACTTGTCGAATATGGGCGACCAAGGTGGTGAGCTGTTCGTGGCCGATAAGATGGGCAGGGGTCAACGGATGAATTTTTGATAAAAATAGGCTTTCGGTTGCATAGATATTGCCCACACCGACCACAATCTCTTGCGCCATAATCAACGATTTGATGGGGCGTTCAATCGGTTTTTTGCGATTATGGATATGGTGATATAGATAGTCAGCGCTAAAGTATTCTGACAATGGCTCTACACCCAAATGGGCAATCAGCTTGTCTTTATAGTCCTCTAGCCACAGTAACATGCCAAACCGCCGTGGGTCATGATAATGCAGTTGGGTGAGTTTTTTGCCATTATTAAACGTCAAAATCACGTGATCGTGTTTACGCTTGTCAAAACCCATAGTATGCTGCTGTAAGCTACCCGACATCCCCAAGTGGATGAGCAGTTTTTTTTGCGCCGCGCCGCCTTTAAAGGTGAGAATCAGATATTTAGCGCGGCGCTCAATGTCGATAAGTTGATAATCTACCAAACTTACCAAGTCATCAGGCACCGCCCAACGCAATTTGGGCTGAAAGACGCTAACTTTTTCAACGGTTTGATTGAGCAAAGGTTGCAGACTCGTCGCTGTCGTCTGCACTTCGGGCAATTCTGGCATATGCCGTGTGACTCCTATTTAAAGCATTAAGACTTGTTGTTATTGACGATACGACGCGCCAAGATAATACCATGTTGCTGCTCTAGTTTTGCCAAAAGCTTGGACAACTGACTTAGCCCTGTCACTTCTATGGTAAAATTCAACCGCGCGATATCATCATCCCCGCTTAGGGTATCGACTTGGCGGATATTGACATTTTCTTGGTCGATAATTTGGGTAAGATCTTTGAGCAAGCCACGTCTGTCATACGATTCAAGGTATATTTGTACCAATTGGCTTTTGCCTTTATTGCCATACCAAGCGGCACTAATGGCGCGTTCAGGCTCACGCTCCACCAGTCGCTCGTATTCGACGCAATCACTGCGATGGACGGATACGCCATTGGACTGGGTGATATAACCCGCAATTGGCTCACCTTGCACGGGCGAGCAGCAATTTGCCAAGTGAATAGCGATGTTATCTAAGCCATCGACTTCGATTTTATACGCATCTAGCTTGCCTGTGGCTTTGGGGTGAATACTGGGGATAAGCTCAGTATCAGTGACTTCGGGTTCTAAATCTAGATGACGACTGATATGACCGGTCAAATTATGCAATTCAACGTTGCCGTTGACTAGCCCTACCAAAATATCATCACTGTTTTTGGCATTAAAAAATTTGACGTAATCATTTAAATCGATACTGTTAGGGTGTACCGACATGCGCGCCAATTCTTTGGTTAATATGTGCTTACCTGTTTCGATATTTTTATCACGGTCTTGCTTATTAAACCATTGGCGCAGTTTGCTGCGAGCGCGACTGGTATTGATATAACCTAAGGATGCCACTAGCCAATCACGGTTTGGCTCGCGTGATTGCTTGGTAATAATCTCAACTTGTTCGCCTGTTTTGAGCTGATAGGTCAGCGGCACATAGCGTTTGTTGACGCGAGCGGCTTGGGCGCGATTGCCGACATGGGTATGCACATGATAGGCAAAATCGAGCACGGTTGAGCCTTTGGGTAATTCGATGATATCGCCATCACGACTAAACACATAAATCCGCTCAAATTCCCCAAAATCAACGACTTGTTCTTCTTCATCGAGCTCGCCATGCTCATGCTCAACATGTTTATCTAGTACAAATTTTAAGGGGTCATGATTGTCAGCATTTTCTTGATTGAGCAATAACTGACGCAGTGAGCTGATTTTTTTGGTCAGATAGTCGTCTTTTTTGTTTTTGGTGCCTTCTTTGTAGTTGACGTGTGCACACATGCCAAGTTCAGCTTCATAGTGCATGTCAAAGGTACGAATTTGTACTTCTAGCGATTTGTTCTCAGCAATCACTGCGGTATGTAATGAGCGATAGCCATTGGTTTTTGGATTGGTGATATAGTCATCAAACTGTTCGGGGATATAACGCCACAAACCATGCACCAGCCCCAATACGTGATAACAATCGGCATTGTTATGCACCAGTACCCGCAGTGCGCGGATGTCATATAGCTGGTCAAACGACAGTGATTTGAGTTTCATCTTACGATAAATCGAATAGATGTGTTTGACACGACCGGTGATTTCCCCGTCAATCCCTTGGGCAGCTAACGCCTCGCGCAGTTGTTGGGCAACACGGTCGATATAGGTTTCGCGCTCGCTACGTTTTTCAGAGAGTAATTTGGCGATTTCTTTGTAGCGATCAGGCGCAAGATAACGAAACGATAAGTCCTCAAGCTCCCATTTAAGCTGAGCAATACCCATACGATGCGCTAGCGGCGCATAAATTGTCATGACTTCACGCGCGACCCGTTGCTGACGCTCTGGACTGGCATACGACAACTCTCGCATCGCAAAAGTACGCTCAGCCAATTTGATGAGCACCACGCGCACATCGTTGGTCATCGAGATGAGCATGTTATAAATGCCCGATAACTGCTCGCGCTGGTTGTTGTTAAAGTGGTCTTCTAAGCGCTTGTTGTTTTCTATCAAATCCGACAGTCGCCCCAGCGCTAGGGTTTCTTGAACCAGCTCTGCGACTTCATCGCCAAAGGTGGCTTGGATTTGTTTGGGGGTAAAAATTTGGATACGCGCGGCACGATATAACATCGCAGCAACGAGCGTGGCTTCATCTTGGTACAGATAACCCAAAATATCGGCAATCCCAATCCCAGTCAAAAACGCATTAGAGCGGTTGCTTTCAGTACTTAAATCTTGATTTTTGAGTAGTTGACAGGCTTTGGTCAGCTCAGGCAGCTCGGTGAGATGGGCGCGTTTTGCCATCGATACCAGCCAAGCTTCGGTATCAATGGTATGCTCATCGATGATGTGGCTGGCAGGCTCAGAAACAATGGGCAAGTCAGTATGGGTGAAATGACGCTGGCTGGCAGTAATACTCGCAATCATTGTGGTACTATCATGATCAACGTCTTTTCCATCCAATAGCGGCAAACTTTCTCGTATTTTTACCATGTCAATTCTACACCTTACTTACCAGATTTCCTCAAAGAGCAAAAAAACTAACCTTGTTCGTTTAAAATTATCAACTCACTTTCCCTGTGAATTTTTGTGTGATTAAGTTTGAGTTGATACTGCCCTAGCAATAATAAAATATGACAGAGTAGTCGCTATAGCAGCGCGTTTTAGCTATGATAGTGCGTTGGTTTTGGGCATGTTAACCCTTAAAATAAATGTTAAAGGTTAAAATAAAATAAATGCCATAGCCACTTTATATATCTTAACCGTTTTATATATCATAACCGTTTTGGGGTGCCCACGTTTAGCCATTTAACACTAACTTTATTACGTTTACTCATGTGTTAATTTTATTAAGATGTGTCTATTAGCAAACAATTGCAAGTCAACACGTCGATAAAATTTTTGTATCATTCAAATGAGTGTTAGGCAACGACCCAATCAGCGATTTGAGTGAATCTCAATCCAAATTAAGATAAAACTATCTTGTTCAGTATAGGTGAGTTTAATGAAATTACCATCTCATTTTGTTACAAATGCGACTACTGTAGCGTCAGATTTTACCATGACCCGCTCAACAAGCCTTGCGAACTTTGGTAAAACCCTGTCGATGTTGGCGATAACGCTGACTTTATCGCTTGGGTTGACAGGGTGTGATTATTTTCAAACGCAAACCGACGTTAACTCGCCCATTGGTGCCAAACAAATTGCCAAACTGATTCCCAAACGTGGACAAGATAGCAAAAGCTGGGCACAAGACATCAACCAAATATTTGATACCTTAAAAATAGAAAAAAACGCGCAAAATATTTGTACCGCTGTCGCCATTATCGACCAAGAGTCTAATTTTAAAGCCAATCCGCCCGTCCCAAATTTAGGGCAATCAAGCCTAAAAGCGATGAATGAGGAGTTGGAAGAAAAATTGGGCTCAACGCTAGCCCCGTATTTTCGCACCATGCTAAAAACTGAGCCTACGCCCGATAACAGCTTTGAAAAACAAATCGCTAAAGTCAAAACCGAAGAAGAACTTGACGACATTTATCATCAGATGTTTGCGTATTTTTCAAGCAAATATTATGCCAGCAAGCTGAACAGCGTCACCAAATTGGTGGGCGGGGATATCGAAGAAAAATTAGACCCGATTACCACCTTAGGCTCAATGCAGGTGCAAGTAAGTTATGCGCGTGACCATCGCCGTATGAATGGCAATAACCTTGAACTGCGTAAAGACCTATATAGCCAATATGGCGGATTGTACTACGGTATCCATCGCTTGCTACTGTATAAAGCCAATTATCAAGACCCGATTTATCGCTTTGCTGACTACAACTCAGGGATGTATTCAAGCCGTAATGCGGCTTTCCAAAAAATGCTAAAAGAGTTATCCAAAGCCGAAATAGACTATGATGGTGATTTATTGATTTATGAAAAAGGCAATAAAATCAGTGCCAATATCAGCCAAAGTGAGCAGGCGCTGATATCAATGATACAACAAGGCATGATTAGCCTAACAGAACGGCAAATACGTATGGATTTGGCAAAAGAAAAAAGCCAAGATTTTGAAAATACCGAAACCTACCGCACCATTGGTAGTCTTTACAAAATGAAAACTGGCAAAAACGCACCTGCCGCCATCATGCCACAAGTGGTGATTTCTGGGGCAAAACTCAGCCGCGATTACAATACCAAATGGTACGCCGACAAAGTCAACGTACGCTATTTAAATTGTATGAATAAAGCCAAATTTTAGCGTTTCTCAAATCGTGCAATGCTTTCCACATGCCCTGTGTGGCAGAACATATCCATCACGCCCGCGTGGGTGAGTTTATAGCCTTTGTCAAGTAGCACAGCGGTATCGCGAGCAAGCGTGATGGGATTGCACGATACATAGACTATGCGTTTGGCATTGAATTTATCCAGATACTGCATCACTTCTAAGGCACCTGAGCGGGGTGGGTCAATTAGTAGTGCATCGACTTGCCCCACCCAAGGCTCAGCAGAAAAATCTTTGGTCAAATCTTGGGCAAAAAAGTCGGTATGGTGCAAGCCGTTGGCGTTGGCGTTCATTTTGGCACGCTGTGTCATCTCACTGCTGCCTTCCACCCCAATCACAAAGCCAGTTTCACCCACTTGACGCGCCAGTGGCAGACTAAAATTGCCCAAGCCGCAAAACAAATCAAGCACTCGCTCGCCTGGCTGCAATGCTAACAAATCAATTGCCAGCTTGGTCATTTTACGATTGACTGACAAATTGACTTGGGTAAAATCCAGTGGCGAGAATTCAAACGTCACATCAAACTCAGGCAACCGATAAAACAAACCGCCCGTCGGTGGCACAGTCAGGCTTGATGGGCGAGCGTGGGGATTATTTTCATATAATGGGTCAATACGATGTACCGTATCGCTACCTTTGGGCTGTAAGAATAACTGCCAGTTACGCTCGGCAAAAAAGGCTTGCAGTTTTGCGATATCATGCTCACCTAAATCCACCATGTGACGGACAATAACGGCAATTGATTTTTTGCTATCGATAACATCCTCAAGCGTTTCACCCATCGCTAACTCAAGCTGTGGAATATGGTCACGGGCGTCAAGCGAACTGATAAGCGCTTTTAAGTTCTCAATTTCAAAGCCGACACGCGGGTCAAGCACATGGCATTCATTTAAATTTGCCAAAAAATTGCTGGCGCGCTCACGAAAACCGACCAATGCCGTGCCTTTTTTCTCGACATAGCGCACGCCCATACGTGCCTTGGTGCGGTAGCCCAAACGGTCAGCAACCAATGGGGGAAGCCAGTGTTCAGGCTGGATATGGGCTTGGTGTTCGAGCAGCTCTGCCAGTACCGATTGTTTAAATTGAATCTGCCCATCGGGTTGCCAGTGCTGTAAGCTACAGCCACCACATACCCCAAAATGCGGGCAAGGTGGGGTGGTGCGTTCAGGGTTTGGGTTTGCCAACACTTCGACCGCGTCACCTTCTTCCATACTTTTACGTGAGCCTGTGATTTTGACGCTCACGGTCTCGTTGGGCAGAGCAAAGCTAACGAATACTTTTTTGCCATGTTTATCGAGGTGATGGTCGGGTTGGTCACCGTAACTTGCCACGCCCCGTCCGTCATGGGCAAGGTTGGTCACTGTTAGGGTAACGGGTGGGGCGTCTTGCAAACGTTTACGCACCCGCGCGGTGGGTTTGATTTTTTTGCTTGGATTTTTGGTGAGTTGTGAAGACGACGTTTGGTCAGCGGTAGCGTTTGGCATTTATTAAAAAACCTATTTAATCGAGGGTCAGTGTAAATATTTATTACAAAATTCATCAAAATTTTGTGGTTATGATAGCTTAAAATGGATTTTTTTTATATCAATACCTGACTTTACATCGCTCAAAGAAGAAGGTTTGGATGTGATTGCGTAACTGGCCATCATTTATCATAGGGCGTTATGTAAATGCTTTAAAATTTTACCAACAACAAATGAGCCAAGTGGTTATTTTTAAAAAGCAAAGTTGTGCTATTATGGTGTTTTATCCGTTAGCTATATAGGTTAATCGACACCATCATGCACGAACTAGAACTCAAGTTTGCTGTCCCAAGCTATCAACAAAGCGCCTTAAGAAAAAACATCGATACCAAAACTGCGCAGCAACAGCGGCTATCGGCGTATTATTTTGATACCCCCAATCAACATCTTGCCAAAAAAGGCATTGCCCTGCGTATCCGCTTTGAAGACAGCCAATGGGTACAAACCCTCAAAACAGCGGGTGATGGCGTTGCCAAACGCGTTGAGCTCAATACCGTGCTGAGCCTGACGGGTACGCCAGATACCCTTGATGTTAGTAGCCTTGTGCCCGATGTTTCACTGATTACAGAGCCAACAGTCGTAGCGCAGTTGACTAGCATCATGCCGCTTGATGAGCTCGCTCAAGCCTTAACTGTCCAATATTTTACCGATGTCCAACGCACTTCTCGCCAAATTAAGAAAAATAACAGCCGCATCGAAATCGCTTATGATATCGGCAAGGTTGGCATAGGTCACCTAAATTCACAAAAATCCGCCAATAATCATGGGTTAACCCAATCGGATATTCATGAAATTGAATTTGAACTCCTTGAAGGTGACCCAAGTGATTTGATTGAGGTGGCTAAAACTTGGTGCAAAAAATACAAATTATATTTATCAACCGTTACCAAAGCCCAGCGGGGTAGTTTGCTACTCACGAATAAGCAATTTGCCCAGCCTGTCAAAGCGGATTTGGCTGTGCTGCAATTACACAAAGGCATCAGCCAATTTGCGTTTTTGCAGGCAGTGGTCAATAACTGCCTAGTGCAGATTTTGCCCAATGCCTCTGCAATTGCTGAAGGCAGTCCCGATGGCAACTTAGTGCACCAACTGCGTGTCGGCATTCGCCGTTTGCGTACTGCTCTCAAACACTTCAAATTTGCCCCAGATTATATCGACCCAAATTGGCTGATGGTACTCAAACAAACCTTTAGCCTGTTAGGGGAGTATCGCGATAAAGAAATCTTGAAAATAAAAACCCAGCCGCTGCTAGAATCAGTCGGTGCACCGCATGTCGAGTGGTCAACGGCAGTCGATATCATGCCGATTGATGCCGTCAGAGCCAATGATTTTCAAATTCTGTTGTTAGAGCTGATTGGTTTTACCCATTTGCCCGTACCTGCGGATAACCCAAAAGCCAAAGCCACTGTTGCCAAAAAGTTGGAAAAACTATTTACCGCGATTGCCGCGGCGAGTGATAAATTTGCCAGTCTTGATACTGACAGCCAGCATGGTGTCCGTAAAGACCTCAAAAGCCTGCGTTATGTCAGTGAGTTTGCTGCGCCGCTTTTTGCCAGCCAAACCAATGGCAAAAAAGGGAAAAAAGCAGCTGAGCTCAATGCTTTCTTGCAATACTTAGAGCCTGCACAAGACGTACTCGGTGAATACAATGACAATGTGGTCGGTCATGCCAATTATTTGGAAAAAGCCAAAACCGACCCAAATGCACTATTTGCGGTGGGTTGGTTTAGCGGGCGTGAGCAAGCGAGTGCCGAGCAATGCGCGGTGAGTCTAAAAACGGTTAAAAATGCGCCAAAGTTTTGGTAGTAGTTTGGCTTGATTGTAGACATGTGAATTAAAGAAAATTGCCTCTGCAGAAAGCACTAATCAGTCAATCACTGTATGACTAGTTAGGTCAGTCATGGATGACAGCATTTAGCCGCTAATTTCGATACCGACAGTAGATAATATGCGGTATATTGTCGGGTTTTTACTGAGCTAATTTTTTAGTTAATGGCAATCAAATTTATATAAAAAAGCCAATACCGTCAGATATTGGCTTTTTGCTGTCACTAGCACTAGCACTAGCACATGCATTGTAGTGCACATTAAAAAATTATTTTCCGTAAACTTTTAAGCGTTTTTCAATAGGTTCAAAGGTTTTTTCACCTGCTGGGGCGGCGATACCACCAAATACCATCTGCGCAATAAGTTTCCAGTTGCTATCGATGTTCCATGTTTCTGCCACTTTTTCATCAATCACGCCATTGTAATGCTGTAAGTTTGCACCGATGTTGAGCGCGGCTAAGGCGTTCCAAATCGCATATTGGTGCATGGCACTGGTGTGTTCTGCCCATACTGGGAAATTATGCGCATACAGCGGGAATTGTTCTTGTAAGCCTTTGACCACTGATTGGTCTTCAAAATACAAGATAGTCCCTGCACCGGCTTTAAACATGGCCATTTTATCGGCAGTTGATTTGAATTTTTCATCATCATTCACCATCGCACGTAGCAAATCTTCGGTGATTTGCCAAAGTTTTTGATGGTCTTCACCAAACAATACCACCAAGCGGCTTGATTGTGAGTTGAATGAAGAGGGGGTATGTAACACGGCATGTTCAACCAGTTTAACTACCTCATCTTTTGAGACAGGTAATTGGTCATTGAGCATATAGATAGAACGGCGAGTTTCTGCAATATTGTGTAATGTTTCGACTGACATAATCAGCTCCTTTTCATTGTTATTTGATAATCAATCTACCTTATTAATTAAAGTTAAAGCCGATTGATGTGACACGGCTATTATATGCCTAAAATACTAATAAATAAAAACTATTTTGTAATTTTTTTTAACCATTAATTGTATTTATTAATTTTATCTAATATATTATTAAGGTTAATTTTGATAAATTTACGGCAAAATTTCGACCGCTGTACCAATATCCACTTGGTCATACAGTGTGATAATGTCTTGATTGCGCATGCGGATACAGCCATGAGAAAGCGGAATGCCCATCGGCTCGGTATTGGGCGTCCCATGAATGTAAATGTAACGCGCCTTGGTATCACACACCCCTTGCTCATTGGCGCCTTTATTAAAGCCCGTTTCATTTCCCTCTAACCACAAAATCCGTGTCAAAATCCAGTCTCGATTGGGGAATGTAGTTGCCAAATGATCGTCATAAATTTCGCCGGTAAATTGACGTGCCACAAATACACTGTTGATAGGTAAATTATCACCAAATTTTTCGCTAATCACGTGCGCACCGAGCGGTGTGCAGCCAGTATCCTGCAGTTGTCCAATACCATTTTTGGCGGTAGAGATGGGGTAAGTTTGTGATTGGTTGCTACTAAGACATAAAGTAAGCTGTTGTTTTTCAATTGAAATAATGATTTTTGGGTAAGGCATAATCGACTCGTTCAATATTAAGCTTAGACTATCATAACAAAAAAGCCCATCATATTCATGACAGGCTTTTTAAGAAAAATTTGAAAACACACAATCAGTTATTTGATGTCAGCAGTGGATACCCATAAGGTAGAATCAGCAATGTTCACAAAGCCATTTTTGGCTAATACCCAGCTAAACTTGACGCCTTTGGGCAGGGTCTGCACCACGGGGCATAGACGATTGGGACAAGAACGTACAATCGCCTCTTTTTTGGTTTGTGCTTGATGAACGCTATCGGCTTGCGCAGTGAGTGGTAAAACCACCCATACCAAAGCCGCAGCCAAATTTGTCAGTTTATAGTTAGCAAGGAATGATTTAATGATCGCGCTCATGATTTTTCAAAAAATACAGTCAAATAAATACAGCCAAATAGTGAGAAAATTTTATCAATAAATTATCTATTAAAACGAAAAAACTATTGTCATATTCACGTAAAAATACTGTGACAATAGGTATAACAAAAACTTAAAAAAGAAAAAGGCCTACGAAAACGTAAGCCTTTTTAATTTGGTCGGAACGGCGTAAACCAAACTAAAGGCTGTAGGTAAGTTGTATCAAGGCTTTCAAAAATTGAATTTAATTTTATACCACCAAATATACCACCAAATTAAAAAGTCACCGCATATTCTAGCTTATTTTTGGCTTAAAATTTAGCTTAAATTACTTTCTGTAACCTTCTAAATCATGCCGCCTAACGTATGCAAAAAGTAGGGGTTACTGCTCCGAAAAATCACTTTCTAACGTGTGCAAAAATTCCTGCTCGTACTGTCCCGAAAAGTCCACCGCCTAACGTGCCTAAAAATTAACTTCCCTACTAGGATAATCAGCCTTACATGGGGTTAAATTTCAAAAGGCTATTAAATGCCTAAATCCATTAAACCTTTTAACGGGCTGTTACGTTCTTTTTCTCTGTACTCGATAGCCCTGCCACCGCCAAATAACTTTGCTTTGGATAGCGTACATAATAAGGCGGTTTTGTAATCGTCATTATCTAGGGCTTGCTGCCTAACTTCGTTGATCTCATCTAGTAAGTTATCTAATGTAATCGTGTCTTTGGTCTGCATGGTTATAACTCTCTTTGACTAGGTAACGTGATATTCATACGTTGACAAGTAACGCCTAGTATCTGCTCTACTAACTTGGTGTGTTGCCATGTCAATTTAAAATAGGTTTGGTAGTGCATACCCTTAGGCTTTGCCCCATGTCCGTTTGCAATGCCTGCTTGCCATCCTAAGCGGTGGCGTATCTTTTCCACTTTGTGAAACAATTTATCATAGGGCTGTTCTAACTGGCTGGCATAGTTTGCACCAATGCAATGCCTGCAGACAAATACCCCTGCTAAATATAAAACGCCTACACGTTTATTGCAGTTTGGACAATTAAACCAATAACGATACCCGCCATAATTACACGCTGTTTTTGATACATTAACTCTATAGCTGTAGGGCTTGCCCTTGAAATTGTAGCTTAGGTTTAAATGGTCTGATTGACTTTGCAGCAAACTATCCTTAAAGGCGGCTATTTTTAATTTTTGATAGTTGCTAAGGCTGTGAGTAGTTGCTAACTTTGGCATTTTGATATCTAAATTATTAAGCAAATTTGCTTTATCCTATCATATAAGCAAAATTTAAATAAAAAAAGCTAACTAAAATATATAGTTAGCTTGAAAAAAAACTAAAATTTATTAATTTATATTATTTTTGGTTCTTAAAATTTTCAAAAGCAGCTTTAATAATAGTAGATGTTTTCATATTGGAAGGAACATAATTCAAATTATCACTGTTATCTTTGACTGCAAGTAAGCACAAATCTGCAGTTTTCATACTGTCTGGAAGTTGTCGAAAATAACTAGGATCATTTTTGTATAAAGTATGATGCATATTTAATGTAAAAAATTCACTTGGAATCAAATCTTTTACTGAAAGGTCTATAGCAAGTGCGTTTGAGCAAAGTTTTTGTGTAATCTCATTTTTTTCTAAATATGCTAGATTAAATGGATTTTCTTTTATCAAATCTAAGTACATTTGCTCAGCAATATGAGAATCAGTAACGTTTTCTCTAATCCATAAAAATAGGTCTTTAGAATGTTTATTTCCCAAATTCTTTTTGATTTTTCTTTCTGAAAACAAAGAGGTTATTGCAGATATTAACGGCATTTGAAATTACCTAGAACATTTCTAAAACAACTAAATAGTATCTAATTACTTAGTACTAAAAAGATTAGTTACTTTTGAGCAATAAAATGATTTAAAGCAAACAAATTTAAACAATTTTACAGTATTTAATGTAACTTGTACATTCTATAGAATTATTAAATCTTTGATTTTTTTTTCAATTTTAATTATTAAAAGTTTATTGTTTATCTAAAATATGTGTTGTCTAATCAATCATGCTTATAGTTTGGCTTTGCCGTTCAATAGGCTGTTCACTTTCTGCCAATGCCTTGTTATTGCTGGCTGTGGTGGTGTTCATTTTTGGGCGTTCTCGTAATGTCCCCAAAATCCCCCTTTTTTATGGACTCTAATTATTATTTACTGTGCCTTTTGATGGACTAAAAGAATTACTACTAAAATTTTAATTTTGCGGTGGTATTTTTTTAGTGGTGTGGGCGGTCATTTATCATTAATCGGCTAAACTTTTACTATGCCCCTACCATGCAAAAACTGTAAAAAAATTAAGTTTTTGGAAAATAGGATTTTTTTTCTAAATGAAAGGGCGGGCGGTGTCCGTTGGTGGTGTCGCTTTCAATAATCTGATACCCCCCGCCATTGCTCACCATTTGCGCTATGTGGTGGCTTTGGTTGTTGGTGCTATGTTTACCTATCTAATGGGTTAAAGTGGCTATAGGGTGCTATGGGTGGGCTTGGCTTTCAAACTGTAACTAGGTTGTCTTAATCATGCCCGCCTAATGTATATATATCTAACACTAACGTGAAAACGGTGAAAGCGTGAAAATGAATACCTTTACCCCTTGATATATCTAGCATTTAGCATTTCACCAAAATAATAACCATGTGAAAACGGTGAAAACGGGCATTAATGGCTGGCTAGTTGGTGCTATTTTCACTTTACTTTCACCACTTTCACCAATCACAAAAAAAGGTGAAAACATGAAATACCTTGATATTACTAGCTTTCACAAGGTCAATTTCACACTTTCACCATTTTCACCACTTTTAAATATAAATACTAATTTAATGCCTGCGGGTTAATCTCAATAAATCGGCTGTTATCCTGTGTAGTCACTTGAATATAACCTTTATCAGTTAACAAACTTATGGCAAGTTCAAATTCAGCTTTACGCCTTAAGGCTCTTACACTTACCTTGCTTTGGGCTTCTGCATAACTTAACCGCTTAACACCCTTTGTCTTACACTGTTTAACTAGCCAATCCATTAACTTTTGGCTGTCGCTTTTTTCATGGGCTTTAATATCTAAATAACGTAACCTTTCGGCTGTTGAATACTCTACTAACTTAAAGGCTCTTTGTAGATCATTCACTTCTACCGCTTGGCGATTATCAAAAAAAGCCATTAATGAGGCTATGCGGGTAGCATTTTCAGCCATACGGCTAGCAAAAGCCTTTAAATATTCAAGGGTTCGCCCTTTAGCTTGGCGGTGTTCTATTGATTGTTGGTAATCTGCTAAAGCCTGCCTTGCCCCATCACCAAAAGGCATATTTACCCTTATTGGCTTGCCAGCTTCATCTAAGGGCTGTTGCTGGTTTGGTGGTGGCTCTAAAAGTATATCGCACCTTGTCCAATAGGCTAACAATCTTGGATCATCATAGGGGCTTTGGCTCATGCGCTCGGCTGTATTCCACACCCTTTGTCCTTGTAAGCTATCGGGGCAAGCTATCAAGCTACGGGCTAAAAATCCTTGTCCATTCATCACGGGGTCAGTTAATGCGGGTTCAAGTATTACCCGTTGCCCCATGATATCTAGTGTTAATCTAGCGTCATAGGCGTTTGTTTGTGGTACTGCAGTTTTACCCCGTTGTGATCGTAAACGGCTAGCCTCTCCATCACTCCATAACTTTGTAAGGCTTGATAGGGCATTGCCTGCGGTGTCGCTTTTCATAGTATGCCCGTTAAAAAACTGCCCCGCCTCGTCAGTTGTCCATGATAGGTTAGCTAATTCATCTATGATAAATTTATCTAAAACCGCTTCAATCGTTGCGTCAGTAACTAGGATTGTATTGTTTTTAGGCTTTGGGGTGTCTTTGATATATTCGGCTTTCTCTTTACCCTTAAGGCTATCTAGATCCGCTTGCCATTCTCTAAGTAAAGTTAAAAATACTTGATAGGCGTTTTTATCCCATTGCTTAATGCTGTAGTGTGATAGCTTGCTGGCAAAAGTTTTACCGCTCCCGCTTTCGCCCTCTGTGACTAGGTAAAGGCTAGCGGGTATGTGGCTATGTCCAAAAGGTGCATTAATATAGCGTTGTCCTATGGTTGCCAATGCCCCTAAAATACATTGCCCCGCCATTGCTAGGGGTACTTGTGCATGGTGGGCTATGGCTTCAATCGCTTGTCTTAAAACGCCTTGCCATGCTTCAATAGGGTAACGGGTGGCGGGCGTGTTTGTGTCCTCTAGTGGTTCAAGTTCACCCCATTCAATACCGTTTAGCTCTATCACTTTGGTATCGCTTAAGGTCAAAATATCATCAATACATTGTTCAATGATTAAATCATCTATAAGGTCAACGATTGATACAATTTTGACGTTATCGCCCTTAAATGTCCGCTCGTACTCTTTGCCATGCTCATAATCGGTTAATATCATAACTTGGCTTTGGCTGGCATGGGCTTTAACTAGGCTGTCAAAATGCCATGTATTAAGGGGTGTTATCACGGTGTAATTTTCGCCCCGTGTTTTAGTGTAGATTGCTACGATCATGGCAATAGTTAAATCACGGATTGCCACCACTTGCCCGCCATTACCAAAGATAAACCCATCATTGTTGAACCCATGTAATAAAAAAGGCTCTTTATTGTCTAATGGAAATATAGCAAGGTTTGATTGTTGGTAATGCTGATTGTATAGAACCGTTGCTATGCTATTGGCGGTAGGCTTAACATTTTCATCTATAGTAATATCACAATCTACAATCTTTAACTTGTCATCATCTAATAAACAAGATAAATTACTTAGCGTCTGTGTAGTTAGATCTGTTTGGTTTGCTGTTTTAAAATCCGCTATGAATTTTACGAAGTCCATGCCGCTATCGGTGTGGGCTTTTTCATTTGTCGGTATCGCTAAATTATTCATTATTCCCCCTTGCCAATGGCTGTAAATTCGTTTTGTAGCTGTTTTGCGGTGTTGGTGGTATAACTGCACCGTCTAAGCAAATAAAGGGCGTTAAGCCCCTTATTTTTGCCACAATTTAGGGCGGTTTTATTCATTCTTTGCCCCCGTTTGGTGTAATGGGTGTTTTTCAATTTCCCAATTAACGCCATCTAAAAAATCACTCGTTAAATGCTGGGCAATGAATAGGGATTGTTTAGCCTGTTCTATCGCATAGTAAGGGGCGTTACCGTTGGTTAGGTCATCAATAGCAGTATTAACCATTTTCCATAGCATAGTTAAATGCTCACGGTTAAGGGTCAATTTGTCGTAAACTTCACTGTTTAAGCTATCAATTTGGCTTTGTAGTTCGGCTTGGGTGGTTGCCTGTAGGCGTGGGGTGTGGTTTTGATTAGCCATGATTAGCTACTCCTTTCGATTGTTGAGTTAATAAAGATTGCCAATCCCAAAAAGGGGGAAGGCAAGGCTCACTCTTGGCTCGAAAGAAACCACCTCGCATATTCACCGTAAAGGCTATTTTATTTTGCGATGTCACCTCGCCATAATTGGTTACGCTGTGGGCGTATATATGACGGTTTAACCCTGTGAAATGGGTTAGGGGTGCTATGCTGTCTATATCGTTGACTTGAGAGGTCAGGCGATAGTTAGGCATAAAAAAAGCCAATGAATAACGGCTTGGCTGTCCGCTTTCGAGTTTTGAGAGGTCTTTATTATCAATCACGCCCGCCACACTTTGCAAGTTATTTTTAGGGTGGGCTTGGTGATAACTGCTAATGAGTAGCAATAAACCAATCATCAAAACCGCTAGTAATATGCTTTTTATCACATCACTAAAAGTTACCTTTGTGCTAGTGTCAATTTGCCCATTTTTAAGCGTTTCTAGCGTGTTTGGCTGTTGGGCGGTGTCTTTATAGTGGTTCATAATTCTGCTCACTGTATGCGGTTAATATTGCCTTGATATACGCCCAATTCATCTAGGCGGCTTATCACTTCACTTTCATCTATGCCAAGTTTGGCGGCTATATCTGCTGCGCTATAAAGCGGTTCGCCATCATCACTGTAACCGCTTATAGGTGGCATCAAGTCCAATTCTTTAGCCTTTGCGTGGGCTTCTTGCTTGATATACTCGGGTGATAACTCAAACACTTTCATAAACTGGTTAAGGGCTTGTTCGCTGTCCTCGCCGTGCTTTTCTACGATACGTTTATACTTATCAAATTCAGTAAAAAACGCTGGGTTTATTGGCTCATTCATGCGCTGGTTTCCTGTAGGTAGTATTTAACAAACGGTTCGCCCGTCACTGGGTCTTTGCAATCAAGGCTAATGATATCCATGCCCTTTTTGCGTAATAGCCATATGATATCGGTGGGGCGGTTAATACCCATTTTGATAATGTCACGCACGGTTAAAACCTCGCCCGCTAAAAGGCGGTTTTTGACTTGTTGAATTTTGGTTATGCGCTTTGGTTTGCTTGGCTGTGTATTTTTGCTAGTAGTCATGGCTGCCCCCTTATGCTGTTGCCTGTTGTTCTAGGCTTTCAAGCCATGCCAATACATCAGCATTGCGCCATACGGTAGTATTTGCGCCTAATTTGATTGGGGCGGGGAATTTTCCCTCTTTGACAAGTTTGTAAAATGACGTTTTGCCAATCGGTAAAAGTTGCAAAATTTGCTTGGCACGGCTTACGCCTTGAGGGGGTAGGGTAAAAGGTTGGTTTTTGTTCGTCATGGTGTGATAACTCCCAAACGTGGTTAATTAAGAACCGCTTAACTCTTTTTGGTTCGCTTGGGTTTATTTTATGTTCAAAAACTAAGAAATTAAAAGCCTTAAAAAATCGTAAGATATTGATAATCAAAGTTTTATGTACATGTACAGACATGTACAGACATGTACGGACATGTACGGACATGTACGGACAATCAAATAATTTTGTTAGTTTTTGTAAAATATTGCATTAATGCATATCAAGCGTATTTATTGAATACCGATATAAAGTTTTGCGGTTCGCTTGGGTGTAGTTTAGGCGGTGGGGTAAATACAAAAAATCCCCTAACCGCTAAGGGTAAGGGGATTGCCTAGTGTTTTAAAAGGATAGGATAATTATTTTTTCAAGGTTAGGATAATTGGCGGCTGACTTTTCGGTGTGTTACCTGCTTTGCTTGCATACTTTGGGGCGTGGGGTCTTATCCAATCCTTAATTGTATCATTGCCTTGTGGTAATGCGTTGTTATCAAACTCATGTATCAATGGGTAAAGCTGGGTTGCCATTTCGCCAATGCGTAATTGTTGGTTGGTGTCTATATTCCATAAAAATTTAGCCACAATACTAGCAAAAGCCTTTGCCTTATCTTTATCATAATTAACCTTTGCAATTCCCTTTAGTGGCTCATCTGCTGCCATGTCGCTTGGCTGGTTTGGTTGTTGCTCAAGCTGGGCTTTTAGGTCTGCTATCTCTTTGGCTTGCCTGTCTATGGTCTCTCGTTGCTTTTGTATTAACTTATCCTTATCAAGGGTCTGTTCTATAAGATTTGACTTAGTTGTAAAAATTATAGGTATAGCATCATAAATTTTATCTAAATCAGATTTTAAAATAACGATATCATCAAAAGAGAAATATTTAGGATAATCAATTGACCAATTGCGAGTATTATCAAAAATACTGATTTCACCTTTTACTTCGAATATAGGTTTATGATTTTCACCATTGATATAATCTAAGAAATTATTCAGTAAATATTCTCTTAAATGTCTATCAATCATCATAGGGTTATGAAAACCTAAGAATAAATCAATATTTTCTGTTTTTATTAAATCTAAGATTATTTTTAAATTTTTCCGTTCGGCTGATTTATGACTATCACCTAAAGGAATAATGTTTTTTAACTGCAAATATTTTCTTACATCATCTATTTTTAAAAAAGTTTTTCTTGGTAAATACATTAAAAAAAAATGTTTTAAAAGCTGTATTTCCCTATTTAAATCATGTGAAATATTTTCCATCATTCGCACCATACGCACCAATAAAAGAGGGTGCAAGGCGGGCGGGGTTTGGTGCGAAAATTCCCCGCTTTCGGGCTGCAGTTCCTAGCCTTGCAAAACTGGTATTAATCGTTCATAGCTTTTTTAATGTTGTTACTACCAAAATGAATAACATTGTCCATCTTGCCTGCCTTAACATCATCAATAAACTTTGCCCATTCATTCATCATCTTCACCCTGTAGGGCAAGTGCTTCGCCCCGTTGTAGGCTTTACTGGTCTTGCTTTCGCTATCGTGGGCAAGCTGTAACTCAATGGCTTCATGCATATATTGGCGTTCGTGTAGGGTCGTGCTTGCCAATCCCCTAAATCCGTGACCTGTCATTACATCACGATAACCCATCTTTTTAAGGGCGTTGGTAAATACATTTTCGCTATAGGGTTGCTGGCGTGATGAATTAAAAAAAACATAAGTATCGGATAAGCCAAAATCTTTAATCTGTTTTAGGATATCTAAAACCTGCGGGGCTAACGGTACAATATGCGGGCGGTTCATTTTCATGCGTTCGGCTGGTATGCGCCATAACTTACCTTGCCAATCCACTTCATTCCATTGCATAAAGCGTAACTCGTTAGTACGAACGAACGTATAAGCCAAAAGGTAAAAACCTAGCTTTGTGAGCGGGTCGCCTTTGTAGCTGTCTATATCGCTTAGTAGTTGCGGTAACTGATTGATAGTAATGCGTGCAAAGTTTTTTTGCTGGCGTGGTGTCAATGCTTGGCTTAGTTTGTAAGTAGGGTTGTAAGTGACAATACCTAAACGCATAGCATAGGTGAATACTTGTCCTATTTGTCCAATGGCACGCCTTGCCATATCACCTGCGCCCCTGTTCTCGATACGGTGGGCAATGTCTAATATTTCAAGGGGGGTAATGGTGGTAATGTCTTTATCACCAATGAAAGGCTTAATATCACGCTCATATAAACTATAGTCACGGCTAAAAGTTCCCGCCTTAATAGTTGTTTTGCGTTTGTCATGCCATTGCTGGGCTAAATTAGCAAATTGATTTATACCACTATCTGCGGTGGTATATTTTTGGGCTTTAGGGTCAATGCCTTGTTTGATTAACTCACGAACTTCATTATTTTTAAGCCTTGCTTGCTGTAGGCTCATAGCTGGGTATTTGCCAATCACTAGATTTTGACGCTTGCCATGTAATCTGTAATCTAATACCCATGTTTTGCTGCCTGTGGTTCTCACCCATAATTGCAAGCCATTACCATCACTTACCTTATCGGGCTTGTTTGGCGTGCATTTATCGCTAGGTAATAAGGCTTTGATTTTTCTGTCGTTGAGTAGCATGGTGGTATAAAAAGCCGTGAAAATGATTTATACCACCAAATATACCACCAAAATAAAATATGTTCTATACAGTTCAATAGGGTTTATATAGTTCAAAAACCCTGCAAAACCGCATAAAAAGGGGGCTTACGAACTAACGTAAACCCCCTTGATATTGTGTTTGGTCGGAACGGCGGGATTCGAACTCGCGACCCCTTGCACCCCATGCAAGTGCGCTACCAGACTGCGCTACGCCCCGAAAGGTGTACTATTCTACCAAAAATGACAGAATTTGCAATACAAACTTATCCAATTAGTTCTTTTAACAGCTGATTAACTTGAGCCGGGTTGGCTTTACCTTTAGAGGCTTTCATCACTTGACCGACAAGACCGTTAAAGGCTTTTTCTTTACCTGACTTGTACTCATCGACCATCGCTTGGTTGTTTTTCAACACATCTTCGACAATCGCTTTAATCGCGCCTGTATCGGTTTCTTGTTTTAAACCTTTATCGGCAATGATTTTATCCACGGCTGTTTCATCGTCACCGCCTTCGCCAGCGAATAGGGCGATAAAGGCTTGTTTAGCCAGCTTGCCTGATAGCGTATTGTCTTTGATACGCTCTAGCAGTTTGGCAAATTGGCTCACTGAAATCGGGCTTTGCTCAATGGTTTTTTCATCTTTGTTGAGCGCGCCGAGCAGGTCACCCATTATCCAGTTAGCAGCCAGTTTGGCGTTATCGTGACCGACTTTTGCCACTACTTGCTCAAAGTAATCAGCGAGCGAACGGCTAGCGGTTAAAATACGGCTATCATATTCAGGTAAGCCAAGCGCCGATTGAAAACGCTCACGACGTGCCACTGGCAATTCTGGCATGGCGTTTTTGATTTGTTCAAAAGTTGCGGTATCAATATGCACAGGTAAAAGGTCTGGGTCTGGGAAGTAGCGGTAGTCGTTGGCTTCTTCTTTGGTACGCATTGAGCGCGTTTCGTCTTTGTCGGGATCGTACAGGCGAGTGGCTTGTATGACTTTGCCGCCGTCTTCAATTAAGTCAATTTGACGCTCGATTTCCACCGTGATGGCGCGCTCGATAAAGCGAAACGAGTTAAGGTTCTTAATCTCACAGCGAGTACCCAAGTCGGCACCGGGTTTTCGCACGGAGACGTTACAGTCGGCACGGAACGAGCCTTCCGCCATAATGGCATCAGAAATACCGAGCCAAGTGACCAACTGGTGAATGGCTTTGACATAGGCAACCGCCTCGGCAGCTGAGCGCATATCAGGCTCCGAGACGATTTCAATCAGCGGCGTACCGGCACGGTTTAAATCCACGCCTGTCATTTGTGGCACCGCATCATGCACCGATTTGCCCGCATCTTCTTCTAAGTGAGCACGGGTAATGTGAATACGTTTGGGATATTCGTTTTTTTCACCTTCATTGACCACGATGTCGATATAGCCTGTACCGACAATCGGGTGCGCCATTTGGCTGATTTGGTAGCCTTTTGGCAAGTCGGGATAAAAATAATTTTTACGGTCAAAGGCGTTCATCATGCCAATTTCAGCATTGACGCCAAGCCCAAACATCACCGCTTTTTCTACCACATTTTTGTTGAGTACAGGCAGCGCCCCTGGCATGGCTAGGTCAACGATATTGGCTTGGGTGTTGGGTTCTTGCCCAAATAGCGTTGATGCGGAGGAGAAAATTTTAGTGTTGGTGTTGAGTTGGCAGTGGATTTCGATACCGATAACCACTTCATAGCCATCCACTAAAGGCGCTTGCGGTTTATTTTCGTTTGTCATAACAAGGCTCCTTAGGCTTTGGCGATGGGTGATAGTTGTTGGTGAAAATCAGTGACTTGCTGATACGCATCGGCAGTTTGCAGTAGTGTCTCTTCATCCCATGCTTTTGCAATCAGCTGTAAGCCGACAGGCAGATTGTCACTATCAAAACCCACTGAATGGCTTAATGAAGGTAAACCGGCTAAATTCACGCCAATGGTATAAACATCCCCCATATAAATTTCGGCAGGGCTAAGGCTTGCACCGATTTTATAAGCCGTCGTTGGCGCAGTTGGGGTGGCAATGACATCACAGCTTTCAAAGGCTTTGGCAAAATCTTGGCTGATGAGGCGGCGCACTTTTTGCGCTTTGACATAATAAGCATCAAAATAACCCGCTGATAACGCATAGGTACCCATCAAAATACGGCGCTGTACTTCGGCACCAAAGCCTTCAGAACGTGAGCGGGTGTATAAATCTTCCAAGTTTTTTGGGCTGTCACAGCGGTAGCCATAACGCACCCCATCATAACGCGATAAGTTAGATGAAGCCTCGGCTGGGGCGAGCAAATAATAAGTGGCAAGGGTGATTTCAGGTTTGGTCAAATTCACATCCACCAAGCTTGCACCCAGGGCCTGGTATTGTTTTAATGCCGCTTCTACACTGGCTTTAACCTTGCTATTTAAGCCATCGGCAAAGTATTCGGTTGGGATACCGATGCGTAACCCTTGAAGCGGTTTATCATGGCTGGCATTGGCTTGGCGTTTGCTGGTCAAACTAGCGACAAAATCCGGCACATCTTTGTTGGCGGATGTTGAGTCTTTGCTGTCATGACCTGATAACACGTTGAGCAAATAGGCGCAGTCTTCTGCGGTTTTACCAAAACTGCCAGCTTGGTCAAAACTTGACGCATACGCCACCATGCCATAACGTGAAACACGCCCGTAAGTTGGCTTAATCCCTGTCAAACCACAAAATGATGCAGGTTGGCGAATCGAGCCGCCGGTATCTGAGCCTGTGGCAAAGGGCGCAAAACCTGCCGCAACCGCAGCTGCGCTCCCGCCCGATGAACCGCCTGGTACACGGCTGATATCCCAAGGGTTGTGCACGGCGCCAAAGTAAGATGACTCATTGTCCGAGCCCATCGCGAACTCATCCATACTGGTTTTGCCAAGCATGACTAAGCCTGCATTTAGGCAGTTTTCAACGATGGTGGCGTTGTAAGGCGCTACAAAATTTTCTAGCATTTTTGAGCCACAAGTGGTTAAAACGCCTTGGGTACAAAAAATATCTTTATGAGCCAGTGGCACGCCCGTCAAGTCTGTACCTTTGCCTTCTGCCAATAATTTATCGGCGGCGGCAGCTTGCGCTAACGCTTGTTCAGGCGTGACTGTGATAAAGCTGTTGATGGCTTTATCATGCTGGGCAATCCGATTGAGAAAGTGCTTGGTAAGTTCGGTACTGCTAAAGTCTTTATTTTTTAGACCTGCTGCCAATTGGGCAACCGAAAACGTATGTAGTTCAGACATAATTTTCACTTATAATTAATTAACAAAAATTTGACAAGTTATTCGATGAGCTGTGGTTTATTCAATGACCTGTGGCACAAGGTATAAACCATCAGCGACACTTGGCGCAATGGACTGATTTAGCTCACGATTGACTTCGACCCCATTACCGCCAATAACATCTTCACGCAGTGGCTGGGTCATATCATGGACATTGGTAAGCGGTGCGATATTGTCAGTATTGACCTCTGCCAAAATATCCATCATCGATAGGATTTTGCTTAGGTCATTAGCATAACTATCTGCCTGCTCAGCGGTCACGCCAAGTCGAGCAAGTTTGGCGATGTTCATAATTTCATCAGTTGAAAGAGTCTGCGACATGATGAGTTCCTTAAGTACAAACAAAAATAAAAAACGGACAAACAAGGCAAATGTTCGATGCGATTTTAAACCAGCCCATTATAGCAACAGCCTATAATAAAAGAGGATAAAACCTGATAAAAAACAGTTGCTTTAGTTTAGTTACTTTTAATAACAAATTTGAAAAAATAGGGTGATGTGACCTAAATAATTTGTCACAAAAAATTCGTGAATAAAGATAGAATGTGATTAAATCACTATATTTTGCGATATTTTACCGCTATAATCTAGCACTATTCTTACTAAACGCAAATTAATCGCATTAAAGTCACTATTGCCTAAACCTCTTTAAAATCATCGTCACCTTTTTTATCTAAAAAGATAGCCTTTTAACTGTGAATCGTTAAGAGTTTCTTGCTATTTTTTATGTAAAATACAGCGGCTGTAAGTAGCTTGCTTCAGATTTTTTGCTAGTGGGCACAATAGGGTGGTTTTGAAACATGGGCATTAGAAACATCGGCATTAAAGGCTTTTAAATAAACTCTTTTAAAAAATGCGTTGTTGACTCGATGTGCGATTAAACACCCCGCTAATTTCTGCTTTGCTTGCAGTGTAGTTTTGTTATCACTGGGAAATGATACATGAGCCTTTTCGGATTTTTATCAAGTAATATCGCCATCGACCTTGGCACTGCCAACACGTTAATTTTCACCCCAGGTAAAGGTGTGGTCCTCAATGAACCAACGGTTGTTGCGCTTCGTAGTAACCGTACCCAAAATCCTACCGTTGCGGCCGTCGGTCTTGATGCCAAACAAATGCTAGGTCGTACCCCAGATAATATCACTGCGATTCGTCCACTCAAAGACGGTGTGATTGCCGATTTTGAAGTGACTCAAAAAATGCTCAAGCATTTTATCAACAAAGTGAAAGTGAAACGTTTTTTGGCCAATCCAAACGTGATTGTTTGTGTGCCTTGTAAATCTACTTTGGTAGAACGTCGTGCGATTCGTGAAGCGGTTGAATCGGCAGGCGCAAACAAAGCCTTATTGCTTGAAGAGCCTATGGCAGCTGCGATTGGCGCAGGATTACCCGTTCATGAAGCCAGTGGTTCGATGGTGGTGGATATTGGTGGCGGTACCACAGAGATTGCGGTGATTGCACTATCAGGCTGTGTGTATGCCGACTCCATCCGTATCGGCGGTGATGTGTTCGATGAAGCGATTATTACTCATGTCCGCCGTACCCATGGCTGTGTGATTGGTGAAACCACGGCTGAACGCATCAAAACTGAAGTAGGGACGGCAATTGAAGATCCTGAAAACCCCTTGGAAGTGGAAGTGCGTGGTCGTAGTATGGCAGAAGGGGTGCCTAAATCATTTGTGGTGACATCCGCCGAAATCCAAAAAGCCTTAAGCGACCCTATTGCTGGTATTATCTCAGGTGTCAAAGCGGCGCTTGAGCAAACCCCGCCTGAATTATCAGCCGATATCGCAGAGCGTGGTATTGTATTAACCGGTGGTGGTGCACTATTACGCAATCTTGATGAGCTGATTTCGCGCGAGACAGGCTTGCCTGTCACGGTAGCCGAAGACCCTTTGACTTGTGTCAGCCGAGGTGGTGGTAAAGCGTTAGAGTTTATCAATAACAGAGCATTGAATATGATTTTTGTCTGATGTTAACTGATGTGTTACCGTTAACCGCTATTTTTTAATAGCGGTTTTATTGCTTTATTGACAAGATGATTTTACGATAGCTTTGTTTAAAAGATTTTTGCTATCCTGATGGCTTGTTATCGCGCGCTGTATTGGCCGTCACGGATTTTGCTTGGATGTTACTTATGTCACTTACTATTTTTACCCAACAACCGCTCGCCATTCGCAAGACCATTATTGTGGTGTTTGCGGCGATTGTGCTGATGTTATTGGATAGTAAAAATAGCAGTTGGTTTCAGCCAGTACGTACCGCGACCCATGCCGCCATGCAGCCCATCTATCAAGTATCGGCTTATCCAAGTTTTTTTGCAGGCTGGCTTGATAGTACTATGACCGAAAAAGAAGCGTTACGCCGTGAGAATGTCCAGTTAAAAGCTGAGCTTGTGCATGCCAAAGCGCAATTACAGCAGCAAGATTATCTTGTTGCGCAAAATGCCCGACTGCAAGGGATTTTATCCGCCACCACGCCAGACCAGTTTAATTTGCTGTTGTCGCACGTGATTGGTACCGATAGCAATCCACTGCGGCAAATGGTGGTCATCAATAAAGGCAGCAAAGACGGAGTGATTGTCGGGCAAACGGTGATTGATGAAAACGGCATTCTTGGACAAGTCGTCAATGTTTATCCCGATACCTGCCGTGTGGTGCTAATCAGCGATGACCAACAATCGGTTGCCGTGACTATCAAACGTACCGGGCAAAAAGCCATCGTGTCGGGCAAAGGTAATCCACAGTATTTGGTGCTAGATTATATCTTTAAGGCATCGGATGTACGCATTGGTGATGAGCTAATTTCATCGGGGCTTGGTGGTCGTATTCCTGCCGGATTTCCTGTTGGGCGGGTGGCAAAAGTAGAGGCCGAGCAAGCGGGGGGCTATGCCAAGATTATGGTGAAACCCGCTGCCAATTTTATCAATACGTCTTATGTTTTACTGCTTCAGCAAAAGGTTTAAAATCACTGATTATGGTCGTCGTTCAGCGCAAAAAAACCAAACAGCATTTATATATTGTGATGGCAATCAGTTTTATCATCGCATCGCTACTTAGTGTGTATCCGCTGTCGGCAGAGATTGCGCTATTTCGTCCGATGTGGATGATTATGATGCTGATTTTTTGGCTGATATTTCAACCGACTTTGATTGGCATGGGATTGGCGTTTGTGGTTGGTCTGTTTGCTGATTTACTCACAGATAGCCGAATCGGTCAGCAAGCCTTATGTGCGGTGCTGGTGGCATTTTTTATCAAATTTGTCAGTGGTTATTTACGCCAACTGTCCTCAAACTTGGTATGGCTGCTTGCTGGCGCCTGTTTGCTGATTTATCAACTTGCGTTAATTTTTCTGCATTTATTTACCCAAGGGGTGTTTGCACCCCAATTACTTTATACCGTTGCCGTCAGTACCTTAATTTGGCCGCTGTTAGTCGCTGTCATGCTCCGTTATACGCGATAAGCGTATTAAGAAGTTATTATGTATCAATTTAATGCCACTATACCGATTATCTTGGCGTCCACATCACCTAGACGGCGTGAGTTGTTAGATCAAGTTGCGGTGCCACATACTTGTGTGGCAGTCAACATTGATGAAACACGGCGAGCAGAGGAATCGGCGATTGACTATATTGGGCGTATGGTGAGTCAAAAAGCGCAAGCCGCTTTACAAGTTTTGCCAACTGCTATGACCGAGTGTGTGGTGATTACCGCCGATACTATTGGCGTATTGCCGGATGGGTCAGTGCTGCAAAAACCTAACGATTTTGCCGATGCCTGTGCGATGTGGCGGCAAATGAGCAATGCCTCGCACCAAGTATGGACTGCAGTGCAAGTGAGCCGACTGGCGCAGCGTGGCGGTCAATGGCAGATGGATTATGCTGAGCGCACTGTGGTGAGAACTGATGTCAAATTTATCGCACTCACTGACAGCATGATGACGCATTATTGGCATACGGGTGAACCACAAGACAAAGCTGGCGGTTATGCCATTCAAGGGCTGGGCGCTGCGTGGGTCAAAGCGATTGACGGTAGCTATAGCAATGTGGTTGGACTGCCACTGGTAGAAACTTTGGACTTGCTTTCTCAGGTGATGCAAGCCCATTAGTAAAAATAAACTTAAAAAAAGCCATAAGTGCAAATCTTACGGCTTTTTTTAGGATGCATGGATTAAGCCAATGTTGCTTTGACCAACTTTGAAATCAAAGCGGGGTCAGCGCGACCTGCGGTTTTGACTTTTAACGCATTCATCACAGCGCCCATTTGCTGCATTGAAGTGGCACCTTGCTCAGCAATTTCAGCAGCTACCAGATTGGCAATTTCTGCTTCACTCATGGGTTGTGGCAAGAATTGACTAATCACATCAATCTCGAATTGTTCTTTTTGTGCCAAGTCTTCCCGACCATTGGCGGCAAAAATCGCGAGCGACTCTTGGCGCTGCTTGGTTTGCTTTTGTAAGATGTCTAGTACACCTGCATCATCGAGCGTTAGTTGGCGATCAATTTCGATTTGTTTTATCACCGCTTGTACGCTGCGTAGCACTTTAACTTTTTCAAGCTCACGCGCTTTCATGGCGGTCTTGACCACATCGGTCAAGGTGTCTTTTATGGTAGTCATGGTTTTAACGCTCCTTAATGTTAGCTAATGGCGTTTTTAAAATTGTGGTTAGCAACATAGCATAAAAAAATCCACTTAACAAAGTGGATTTTATCATTTACTGGTATTGGGTTGTCTGTCGACAAATTACCTTAGTAAAGACGAGTCGTGCGTACTGATTCACGTGACATTTTCTTTTTGTAACGTTTTACCGCAGCTGCTTTTTTGCGTTTACGTTCTTGAGTTGGTTTTTCATAGAACTCATGTTTACGTACATCTGCTAAAATACCGGCTTTCTCACAAGCACGTTTAAAGCGGCGAATTGCGATATCTACAGGTTCGTTCTCTTTTACCTTTACTGCTGGCATGTAGACTCCTTAAGTCTAGGCTTATTGATAGATAGTTACCGTGCTATCAACAAAGCGGGGTTAGTGGGTCAGGAACATTAATCTGGCTGTATAGGTGATTATTAGCCAACCTACCCATGGTTTGGCATCAGCTCAGATTAGGATAAAAATAGGTGCGAATTTTAACTAAATATTGCATGTAAGTCAATGTAAATTTTAGCTTTTTCATAACCTGTTAAATTAAAAAATCTTCCTCCTAGCCAATTGCCCTGTTTTACCTAGCCAGTAAAAAAATTTTTGCCGATTAGCGTAACAAAATACACAATGATAGTAATGATTTAGCAAGGTGGCTTTAAAATGTTATTTTATTCATACGGCAGTAATGCTAATATACTCATTAATCATCTTATGATAACCACATACCGCTAAATGCCGTGCTAGCCATTTGCCAGTCGACATTACCACGTAAAACATTACCATGCAAAAACAGTTTGTAGGGCTATTAAAAATTTATACATTGATGTGAAATTAGATTTCACCTTATTTGAAAGGAAAAGGTTATGCTACCGATATCAACACGCAATGCCACGCTAGCCAGTCTTATGCTTGCCTTAGGTCTTACCATGAGCGCATGTAGTAAGCATGAGTCAGCTGAAAGCAAACCAACCGAAGAAATTGCCGCACAGCAAGGTGAAATCGCTCGTGCAAACCATCCCATGCCAGTGGCTTCACAGCCTGCTTCATTTGTGCCACCGACAGCCGCCTCAGCCGCTGCCACCACGACGACAGCAACCGCTACCCAAGTTTCTGCTGATGCTGGCGAAAAATTGTTTGGTAGTGTATGTACCACTTGTCACACAGCAGGCTTGATGGGCGCACCAAAATTCGGTGATAAAGCCGCTTGGGCACCTCGCATTGCGCAAGGTAAAGACACGCTTTATAAACACGCCATCGGCGGCTATCAAGGAAAATCCGGTGTAATGCCAGCCAAAGGCGGTAGTCAAGCCTCTGATGATGAAGTAAAAGCTGCCGTTGATTATATGGTCTCAAAAGCAAGCTAATGGGTAATGCGCCATTTATAAAATAAAGGCTATACATTAAAGCCTATGCAACAACTAGTATCTAGCACTTCACTAAATCCAGTCACTAGCAAAATAGTTGGCTGGTTTTTTTATACGTTTTTTATACCCAATGTGCTTTGTTTTAACCCGCAGTTTGGTTATGATGAATCACTATGTTCAATCACCAAACCCTGTTAAGAAACCGCTATGACACCTGCCGTTAATCTTGCCAAAAAACTAAAAATCAAATTCCAATTACATGAATACCATCATGACGCGCATAGTGAAAGCTATGGGCTTGAAGCAGCAGAAAAACTACAAGTTGAGCCAAAGCGGGTTTTTAAAACCTTGGTAGTGCAAGACGACAATGACAAACTCGCTGTTGCGATACTGCCTGTTGAGCATTTACTAAACCTAAAAAAAATCGCCAAAGCCATCGGCAGTAAAAAAGCACAAATGGCAGACCCCAAATTGGTAGAACGTACCACAGGCTATGTGCTAGGTGGGGTAAGCCCGCTCGGTCAAAAAAAACGCCTGCCCACGGTCATCGATCAATCGGCACAACACTTTGCGACCATTTATTGTAGTGGCGGTAGACGCGGCTTAGAGATTGAGTTGTCACCGTCGGATTTAGCAGGCGCAGTAAACGCCAAATTTGCAGATTTAATTCAAGAGTAAAGGATAACACCATGCCCAATGTCATTATTGAAGTGAGTCACGACCACATTATTAGTCAGCCTGATAACCTACTAGCGCGGGTCAATGATACGCTATGGCAGTCTGGCAACTTTAAGCTACAAAGTGATATCAAATCACGTATCTACTACCCAAACCACGTATTGGTGGGACTGAGCGATAGCGGAGATGAAGCCTTTGTTATGGCGCATTTTTATCTGATGCCAGGGCGTGATGACGCTACCATTCAATCATTGGCGCAGCGGATTGCCGATGCTATCAAAGCGCATCTGCAGGAGTTCGAAAGTGAGGTGCCTGTTGGCAGTTTACAGATTTGCGTCAACTCCACCACGCTAAGCGCCAATTATGTCAAGCAGTATGTCGAATTCAAATAGAGGGGTTAGTGATAAAAATTGGCTACTTTAAGCACATTTTGCTGACTTTTGCCAACTGGTAAGATAGTAAGTTTGGCAACAAAACCCGCAGCAGCGGCCCCGTTGCTAGCCAATGACTAAACAGTCATTTGCGTTATTCTCAACTTATCGCAAACATAGTAAACTAGTCAAGATTTTGTTTTGTCTGCGGTATGTAAAAATTTTAATAAGCATCTTTTCACAAGCATCTTTTAAAGACATCATATAAAGACATCGTGCAAAACATCATTTTTCGGTTTTCCCCGTTGATTTCAACATAACTCAAGGAGTTAGCAATGATTTATCAAGGAAATAGCATCTCGGTATCGCTACTCGAAGACGGTATTGCTAAATTAAACTACGATAATCAAACTGAGAGCGTTAATAAATTTGACCAAGCCACCATCAAAGAATTTGGCGAAGCAGTCACGGCATTAGAACAATCTTCAGACGTTAAAGGTCTAATCGTTACTTCAGGAAAAAAAGTTTTCATCGCTGGTGCAGACATCACTGAATTTGTTGGTAACTTCAAAAAACCAGAAGGCGAGATTGCTTCGTGGGTACTTGACATCAACAAAACATTCAACCGTTTTGAAGACCTGCCTTTCCCAAAAGTTGCGGCAATCAATGGCGCATCCATGGGCGGCGGTACAGAGATGACGTTGGTGTGTGACTACCGTGTCATGAGTGACAAAGCGAGCATCGGTTTACCCGAAGTTAAATTGGGCATCTTCCCAGGCTTTGGTGGTTCAGTGCGCTTGCCACGTATCATCGGTATCGATAACGCCTTAGAAATCATCGCAACTGGCGAAGCACAAAAACCAGCCGCTGCATTGAAAGTCGGTATGGTGGATGCGGTTGTTGCCGCTGACCAGTTAGAGGCTTCAGCGATTGATTTAGTCAAAAAATGTATCGCAGGCGATCTAGATTGGAAAGCACGCCATGACGAAAAAATCAATCCAGTCAAATTAAACGCCCTAGAACAAACCATGGCATTTAACTCAGCCAAAGGTGTATTGTTCTCAAAAGCCAATCCAGCCCAGTACCCAGCACCAAAAATTGCCTTAGAGTCCATCGAAAGACACGTGAACCTACCACGTGACAAAGCGTTAGAAATTGAATCTGCAGGTTTTGCAAAAGCAGCAAAAACCCCACAAGCAGAAAGCCTAGTCGGTCTATTCTTAAACGACCAAGCGGTTCGTAAACTCGCTAAAACTCACAGCGCCAAAGCGCATGATATTAAAGAAGCTGCTGTATTGGGCGCAGGTATCATGGGTGGCGGTATCGCTTACCAAGCTGCCTCAAAAGGCTTGCCCATCATCATGAAAGACATCAAGGCAGAGCAACTTGACTTAGGTATGCGCGAGGCCAGCAAACACCTATCAAGCGGTATGGCACGCGGTAAAGTAACCCCAACACAAATGGGCGAAACTTTAAGCCGTATCCGTCCTACGCTCAACTACGGTGATTTTGGTGAGACTGACATCGTGATTGAAGCGGTTGTTGAAAATCCAAAAGTTAAACACGCGGTATTAAAAGAAGTTGAAGGGCTAGTTAAAGACAACTGTATCCTAGCATCTAACACCTCGACTATCTCTATCACCTATTTAGCTTCGGTACTAGAGCGCCCAGAAAACTTCGTCGGCATGCACTTCTTTAACCCAGTCCATCGTATGCCGCTAGTTGAAGTAATTCGTGGTGAAAAATCAAGCGAAGAAGCGGTAGCGACTACGGTAGCGTTAGCAGAAAAAATGGGTAAAGTGCCAGTGGTGGTAAATGACTGCCCAGGTTTCTTAGTTAACCGCGTATTATTCCCTTACTTCGGTGCGTTTGACTTATTGATCAAACAAGGCGCTGACTTTGTTCAAATCGACAAAGTCATGGAAAAATTTGGTTGGCCAATGGGTCCTGCCTACTTGATGGACGTTGTGGGTATCGACACAGGGGTTCATGGGGCAGAAGTCATGGCGGAAGGCTTCCCAGACCGTATGAAACCAGACTACAAAGTGAGCGGTCAGATATTGTTTGAAGCCAATCGCTTAGGTCAAAAAAATGGCGTTGGTTTCTACAAATACGAAACGGATAAAAAAGGCAAGCCAGTTAAAACTGCCGATCCACAAACCGTTGAATTATTAAAACCATTTATCGATGCGCCAAAACAGTTTGAAGACCAAGAAATCATCGATCGTTTGATGATTGCATTATGTAATGAAACGGTTCGCTGTTTAGAAGATAACATCGTATCGACCCCTGCAGAAGCAGACATGGCGATGATTATGGGTATTGGCTTCCCGCCATTCCGTGGTGGCCCATGTCGTTACATCGACCAAATCGGTCTACAAAATTACCTAGCCCTTTGCGACAAATACGCAAGCTTAGGTAAAGCCTATGAAGCGCCACAAATGATTCGTGATATGGCGGCAAATGGTAAAACTTTTTACCCACAAGTGTAATCGACGATTATAAATTTTAAGGAGAATAAAATGACTACATTAAGTCCAAAAGATGTCGTGATTGTCGATGGCGTTCGTACCGCAATGGGCAAATCAAAAAATGGTATGTTTCGCAATGTACGCGCTGACAGCATGTCTGCCGAGCTTGTTAAAGCCTTGGTAGCGCGTAACCCGTTTGATACCAAACTTGTAGAAGATGTTATCTGGGGCTGTGTCAACCAAACCCTAGAGCAAGGTATGAATATTGGTCGTAACATTGGTTTATTGGCTGAATTACCACGTACTACGGCAGGTCAAACGGTCAACCGTCTATGTGGTTCATCCATGCAAGCGCTTCACACCGCAGCGGCACAAATCATGACCGGTCAAGGTGATGTGTTCATTATCGGCGGTGTTGAGCATATGGGTCACGTGGGCATGATGCACGGTATTGACATCAACCCAGAGGCTTCAAAATATTATGCAAAAGCCTCTAACATGATGGGTTTAACCGCTGAAATGCTTGGACGTATGAATAACATCAGCCGTCAAGAACAAGATGCGTTTGGTGTAGAATCACATCGCCGTGCCTGGGAAGCGACACAGCAAGGTCGTTTCAAGAACGAAATCATCGGCATTGAAGGTCATGACGAAAACGGTAACCTACAACTTTGCACCATCGATGAGGTGATTCGTCCTGATGCCAATATGCAATCATTTGCGGCATTACGCCCCGTATTTGATCCTAAAGGCGGTACCGTAACAGCTGCCACCTCATCAGCCTTATCTGATGGTGCATCTGCGATGCTTATCATGTCTGCACAAAAAGCCAAAGATTTAGGTCTAACACCGCGTGCCCGTATTCGCGGTATGGCAGTTGCAGGCTGTGATGCCGCTATCATGGGTTATGGTCCAGTGCCTGCCACCAAAAAAGCCTTAAAACGCGCTGGCATGAGCATCGACGATATGCAAACCATCGAGCTAAACGAAGCATTTGCCGCACAAGGCTTATCGGTTCTTAAGGGCTTAAACCTACAAGACAAGCTAGACATCGTTAACCTAAATGGTGGTGCTATTGCGTTAGGTCACCCTCTAGGCTGTTCTGGTGCGCGTATCACCACCACACTTCTAAATGTGATGGAGCAACAAGACACCCAACTCGGTCTTGCCACTATGTGTATTGGTCTGGGTCAAGGGATTGCCACCATTATTGAACGTGTATAAGCAGTTTGTTGTAACAAAAACCCTTGATTTCAATCAAGGGTTTTTTTACGCGACCAGTTTTCTTCACCCATGTTTTTTACTAATATTGCTTTACTATAAAGTCTAAGAAATTTTTTACCAAATCTGTTATGTTGTCTAGATAAAAATAGATAAATATAGGTGTATTGTGAGTTTATTCCAAAATCTACTAATTATTTGTATATTAGTGTTGATTTCCAGTTTTTTCTCCATTTCCGAAATTGCCTTGGCAGGTGCTAGACGCATCAAGCTAAAGTTGTTGGCAGAATCGGGTGACAATCGCGCCAATAAAATTTTACATTTACAAGAAAATTCTGCCGAATTTTTTGCTACCTCACAAATAGGGCTAAATGCCGTGGCAATTTTGGGCGGTATTGTCGGTGAGTCTGCGCTTCGTCCCTACTTTATTGACCTTATTTCGCCATTTTATCAAGGCAAAATGCTTGATAATATCGGTTTTATAATGTCATTTTTGCTAGTCACTTTGTTGTTTATTTTGTTTGCTGATTTGATTCCCAAACGCATTGGCATGATTAACCCAGAACGCGTGGCGTTAGCGGTGATTGAGCCTGTCTTGTTGTCAATCAAAGTATTTAAGCCGCTGGCATGGATTATCAACGGGCTGGCAAATCTGATTTTTAGAATTTTCAAAATCAACATGGTAAGAGAAGAAAATATCACCTTTGATGATGTTTCTGCCGTGGTGGATGCAGGTGCACAAGCGGGGGTGCTGCTCAAGCAAGAACATCACTTTATCGAAAACGTTTTTGAGCTTGAAGAACGTAATGTGCCCTCTAGCATGACCACCCGTGAGGATGTGGTTTATTTCACCCTTGGCGAGTCTGAGCAAAGTATTCGCCAAAAAATCGCCAATTACCCGTATTCAAAATTTTTGGTATGTAAAGACCATATTGATGAAGTGATTGGCTATGTCGATACCAAAGATATTTTGGTAAAACTTCTTAGTAACCAGTCGCAAATTTTGCTCAATGAAACTACGATTCGTAATGTATTAATCATCCCCGATACATTAACCTTATCCGAGCTGCTAGATCGTTTTCGCTCCAGTAAAGAAAAGTTTGCCGTGGTGATGAACGAGTATGCGCTCATTGTCGGTGTCATTACGCTATCTGATATCATGATGACAGTGATGGGGGATTGGGTAGCACCAATTGAAGATGAGCAGCAGATTATCCAGCGTGATGAATTCTCATGGCTGATTGAAGGTACCACACCGATTGAAAACGTCAAACATGCGCTCGGTATCGAAGATTTTCCTGATTGGGATAATTATGAAACTTTAGCGGGTTTTATGATGTACAAACTGCGCAAAATTCCTCGCCCTGCGGATTTTGTTGAATATCAAGGTTATAAATTTGAAGTAGTCGATATTGATCATCATAAAATTGACCAGTTACTTGTGACGCGTAATCTCAAAGATGAAGAAGAGCACATTATCAGTGATAGTTAGTCAAAGTGATTGAGTAATACGGCCGCTTTGACTTGAAATTGATTAACTTTTTTCACGTTTCTTGTTAAAGTAGTTCATGGTTTCACCAAATCGTGAACTTTTTTCTTTTGGGCTTGGCAAACGGTAAAATTATTTTATGCTTGAAATCCGCCACCTTCAATTATTGACCGCACTACGTGAGCAAGGCTCGCTTGCTGCCGCGGCTGAGGACTTGTATGTCACGGCATCAGCGGTGTCCCATCAGCTCAAAGAAATCGAAAATTATTATGGTGTTAGCCTTGTCAATCGCCGCTCAAGACCGCTAAGCTTTACCCCAGCAGGCAAAGAAGTACTCAAACTTGCGGACAGTGTGCTACCGCAATTTAATCGTACCACCGCCAACCTTAAAAGACTGGGTCGTGGTCAAACGGGACAATTGCGTTTGGCCTCGGAATGTCATAGCTGTTTTGATTGGTTGATGCCTATCCTTAATCGTTATCGCAGGGAATGGCAAGATGTTGAGCTGGACTTTAGCTCAGGCTTTGAACCTGAGCCACACCAAATGCTACTCGATGAAGAAATTGATGTGCTTATCACAGCCAGTCGCTTACCCTTGGAGGGAATCAGCTATCTGCCGTTATTCCAATATGAAAGTCGCTTGGTGTTGTCACCGACGCACCCATTGGTCGATAAAAAATCGCCGATTTTGCCAGAAGATTTGATTGATGAAACGCTCATCGTCTATCCTGTGGAGGCCAAGCGCCTTGATATCATCGCGCATTTTTTTGCCCCTGCAGGACTTGCGCCCAAGAAACTAAGAACCACAGAATTGACCGCGATGTTAATTCAGCTGGTTGCGAGTGAACGAGGGGTTGCCTCGTTACCGAATTGGGTGGTCAATGAATACGAAAAAAAAGGCTGGGTCATATCAAGGGCATTGGGGGAAGGCGTGTTTTGCCAGCTTTATGCGGCGACCCGTACCACAAGTAAAGAGGTGGCTTATATCCAAGGGTTTTTGGATTTACTGCCAGAGATTAGCCATAAATCAACATTACCCGCCCATCATCGAGCCTAATTGATTAAACCTAATCAATTAAAAATGCTGGGTGTGACATTCATAATGCCACTATTATGTTGATGTATGCCACACCCAAATTACATACCAACACACGCCAACAAAAGACACACCAACAGAAGCTAAGGCGAGCTCATCCAAACAAAGTAGAAAGGAATTACTTTGAAACCAAGTTAACATCTTCAGGGGCGATATGCGTTGTCGCTAATACCGTGGGCTCATCGTATTCAACTTTTTCAGTGACCAATTCTTCATGACGCAATGTCACAGGGATTTGCGTTTCATGACTGACATTTTGGGTCATTAACTGTACTTTTTCCGCCACAATGGTTTCAATATTCACTTTCGCTGTTTGTTGAAGTAGCGGAATCTCAATCGGGGTATCGCCTAAAGTAATCGCTTGCCCATTCACCATCAATTGTGGCACATTGACGTTATTAGTAACCACACTAACTAAATTATCATGAGAGGCACTAGGCTGGGTAAACACATGTTCAATCACTAACACTTCTTGATTGAGTGTCACAGGAACGTTAACCGTTTGGCTGATGATTTTTTTTGATAATTTAATATTGTCTTTGATAAATCGCTCAATTTGCACTTGGGGGCGTTCAGCTAATAGCTCTAAGGTGTTAGTGGTATCTTCACGAAGATCGACGGTTTTAACAATGTTATCGTGAGTATGGGTATCATTAGTGTTTAGTTCGGTAGTATTTGTCATCGGGTTTTTCATAAAGTGTTTTCCATTGCAAAGTTATTGTTCCAAAATACTGTAATAATATATAACAATCACAAAAAAGGCAGATGAAATCATCTGCCTTTTTCAAGCCAATGGCAACACCGTTGGCAGAAGTTAAACTCTATAGTAATCAATTATCTAATGATATTAATTATTAAAGTTTACGGGGCGCATTTGGATCAATTGCAGGTGATACATTACCATCGACGGTATCAACACCCGTTACACGCTCAACGCCATCTTTTTGTACATCTAACTCTTCACGGCGAACGGTTTCATTAAAGGTCTCAGTGCGAGTTTGTGCCACTTTATCTACGTTAACTTCTTCAGTGACATAAGTTTGTTTGTTGACATTTGCACGTTCTGCTTCAAGTTCAACCTCAATAGTGGCATTGTCATTATCACCGATGCTGCGGTCAGTAGGTCTGTTAACTGGCGTACGCTGGATATGCGCTTGTTCTTCAGTTAACTCAACGTTGACAGTGCGTGGCTCAGACACAACGTGTTTACCAACTTTTAGTAACCCCGCTACGATTTTGTCTTTATTGACTGAAATGCGTTCTTCAAGTAACTGTAATGTATTAGGTGATTGGTAATCGTTATCAGTAAGCTTAACAGGTGTGGCAGCACGGTCAAATACGTGACGGTCACGAACCGTTTGTTCTTCAATACTGTAGTTGTAGTCAGGATCGTAGCTATCCATTGTTTCAACAGTATCTCGGCTGAGCGAATCAAAGTATACATTGTCGTCTTGAATACGAGCTAAACCCGCTGGTACTAAAACTTCTTTCGAGCTAAACCAGCCACCTACATCAACAATGAAGTAGCGAATACGGCCTGTGCTCTCATCAACTAAAGCACCTTGAATACTACCCACTTTGTCGCCATTGGCGCCATAAGCGGTTTTACCAGTTGGATCAAAATAATCGTTACCTAAAAGGTCAACGTGGGTGTCTTGGATATCGCGTAAACGTATTAAACTTGCCATGGAAAAATCTCCTTTAGATATCTTATTGTTTATTTTTTATTAAGGTAGTTAAGTTAAAAACTAAATAAATATAAGATAGTTTTTTATAGTTAAATGAAAATTGTTATAATAAAATTTTTAAAATTCAACAAATTAGATGTTTCACAGCTACTTGGTTGTTGAAACAGATGCTTGATTGTTGAAATCGCCGATGATAAAAACGATGAAAAATGTCATACGCTTAATCGTTCGACTTGCAAACAAGATTACTGAAAAAAGCTCCCATTAAGTAGTAGGATTTGATAAATTTTTGTTTAGAGGGTGTAATTGGCAGTTGTCTTAAGTAACTTTTGCAACCAAGCGTAAAAAAAATTGGCTTTTAGCAATAAATTAAAAACATAGAAAAAAGTCGGGTAGAGCACTTAGCGCGAAACACCATTGCCCGCCCAATAAGGCGTTATAAAAGATAAGTTATAATAAATAATGAGTTATCAACATATATATTAGGTGATTTTTAATGACAAAATATCAAGGCAAAATAATCCGCTGGCAAGATGACAAAGGCTTTGGGTTTATTGAGCAAACCGATAACAATTGGCAAGACCCAGCTATTTTTTTTCATATCAGCGAATACCGAGCGAACCAACGCCCTGTGCTTAATGAAGCGGTAGTTTTTGAAATAGGGCAAGGCAGAGATGGCAAACCCTGTGCTATCAACGTGCAGCAACAGACGTTTGTCAGACAAAAAATTGCCCAACAAAATGCCCGCCAAGTTCGTCAAGCTCAAAATGACCTTAAAAATCAAACATTACTCACGTGGGTGGCTATTGGGGTGCTGTTTTTTGTGTTACTGACCGCTATTGTGCTGGTTAAGCACTTACCCTTATGGATTATTGGTTGGTATTTTGCGATAAGTTTAGCGACCTATCTGCTGTACGCGCATGACAAAAAAGCTGCCAAAAATGGTGATTGGCGTGTGCAAGAAGCGTCACTCCATAAATTAGCTTTTGCTGGGGGTTGGGTAGGGGCGGCGTTTGCCCATTGGTTATTGCGCCATAAATCAACCAAACCAGAATTTCGTAGGGCTTTTTACTTGACAGTGATGGGTAATCTTTTAGCTTTGGCAATCATAAGTTATATCAACCTAAAAATCAGATGATTGCTTGATAGATTGATTGTTATAGATCGATCGTTGAGTAAAAAAATCCCTAATATAGATTAGGGATTTTTTTTAGCATGAGACAATTAGATTAATTCAATCGCTAAGGCAACCGCTTCACCGCCACCGATACATAGGCTAGCAATGCCTTTTTTACCGCCTGTGCGTTTGAGTGAGTTGATGAGTGTGACTACGATACGCGCACCCGATGCCCCCACGGGATGACCCAATGCACAAGCACCGCCTTCGATATTAACCTTAGCATGATCAAGGTCATTTTCTTGCATAGCAAGCATGGTTACCATGGCGAATGCTTCATTGATTTCCCAAAGATCAACGTCTTCTTTGCTCCAGCCAGCTTTTGCTAAAACTTTTTTCACACACTCGATAGGTGCGATAGTAAATTCGCTTGGGTGTTGTGAGTGAGTGGCTTGGGCAACGATACGTGCAAGTGGTTTTAAGCCTTTTTCTTTGGCTTTGTCTTCTGACATCAATACAACGGCGGCTGCCCCATCAGAGATTGAGCTTGAGTTAGCGGCAGTGACTGTACCATCTTTTGAGAACGCGGGTTTTAAGGTTGGGATTTTGTCTACATTGGCTTTACCGGGTTGTTCGTCCGTGTCAATGACTACATCGCCTTTACGAGTTTTGACAGTAACCGGAACGATTTCGTTTTTGAAGTGACCTTCATTGATGGCGGTGTTGGCGCGTTTTAGCGATTCGATAGCAAATGCATCCATCGCCTCACGTGTGATACCCCGTTTATCTGCCATTTCTTGCGCAAATGCACCCATTAACTTGCCGGTATCAGCATCTTTAAGACCATCTAAGAACATGGTGTCTTTGATCTCGCCATCTCCCATGCGATAACCACCACGTGCCTTTGGTAGCACATAAGGGGCGTTGGTCATTGATTCCATACCACCTGCTACCACGATATCAAACTCACCACTACGAATTGAGTTGGCACCTAGCATAATGGCTTTCATACCAGAACCACAAAGTTTGTTGACATTGACTGCGCCTGTGGCATCTGGGATACCTGCTTTACGCATCGCTTGACGCGCTGGGCTTTGACCTGCACCTGCGGTTAAGATACAACCCATGATAACTTCGTCAATCTCTTCTGGTTTTACGCCAGCACGGTTAACGGCTTCTTTAATGACGGTTGCACCAAGCTCTGGCATTGATACTTCGTTCAAATCACCTTGGAATCCACCCATTGGGGTGCGAACGCCATCTACGATTACGACTGAATTTTCCATATTAAATTTCCTTTGAGTTAGGGTTTCTGTTGTCACAAGCAAACTACGACCTAAATCACTAGGGTTTATAAACAGGGTTGTAAACGGCAACCATGCCAATCACAATAGATGTTTTAAGTTTTGCTAATGCGATACATTTCATATTATCATAGTTAAAATGTAAATTAAACTACTGAAAATACTGTAAAATATCTCAGTCAAGTCTACCTAAATTTTACTGCATTAACTCATCCAACCGAATGCGCACCACCTTATCTGTCACGGTATCTAACGCTTCGATTTTAGCAATCGCTTCATTCATATTGCGCTCAACAACGGGGTCAACCATAATAATGACTGGCAAATCAGTGCTAGTATCATCATGCGCTGGCTGTTGCAAAATTGCATCAATACTAATTTTAGACTCACTTAAAATGCGGGTAACTTCTGCTAGTACACCCAAATCATCTTTGACTTGTAGGCGCAGATAGTAGCCTGTGATCATTTCATCGCTCGATAAAATACGTGTGTTATTGAGTGTCTCAGGCTGGAACGCCAAATGTGGCACCAAATTGGCAGTTGAATCATTGGTCTCTGCAAGGGCGCGTACCATGTCCACCACATCTGCCATCACGGCTGATGCAGTTGCCCCTGCGCCGGCACCCGAACCGTAATACAAGGTTTGTCCAACAGGCTCTGCGTCAACCATGATGGCATTTTTTACCCCATTCACATTGGCAAGTAACACCTGTTTTGGAATCAAAGTCGGATGTACACGTAATTCAATACCTTCTTCGCCACTGTCTAAAATACGACGTTTGGCAAACCCTAAATGCTTGATACGGTAGCCAAGCTCGTTGGCATAACGCACATCTTGCTTGGTGATTTTGGTAATGCCTTCACAGTAAACTTTGTCAAATTGTAGTGGGATACCAAACGCAATTGACGCAAGTAGCGTTAATTTATGCGCAGCATCAATCCCCTCGACGTCAAATGTCGGATCGGCTTCGGCATAACCCAGCGCTTGGGCTTCAGCGAGGACATCTGCAAAGTCCCGCTTTTTATCGCGCATTTCAGTCATGATAAAGTTGCCTGTACCATTGATGATACCTGCAAGCCAATCGATTTTGTTGGCAGCTAAGCCTTCACGTAAGATTTTGATAATCGGAATACCACCTGCAACCGCGGCTTCATACGCCACTTTGACGCCCTTGGCCTCCGCCTTGGCAAAAACCTCATTGCCATGTTCTGCTAGTAAGGCTTTGTTGGCAGTCACAATATGTTTGCCATGCTCGATTGCCGCTAAAATCACCTCTTTAGCCGTGGTGGTACCGCCCATTAATTCCACCACAATATCCACATCATCTTGCTGAACGATATCAAGCAAATCGGCAGATTGTTTGATGTCTGTTGGGATATCGGTACGGTTGCGACGCGTGCCTACGTGGGTAATTTTAATCTCACGTCCTGTGCGACGCGTCATTTCATCAAGGTTGTTTTGTAGTAGTTCAACCACCCCAGTACCCACAGTACCAAGCCCTAAAATCGCTAATTGAATAGGTCGATTATTCATAAAAAAAATTCTCAAATGTCAAAAATATAAAAATAAAAGTTTAAAAATTGGCTAGCTAAATATACCATGCTAACTTGTGATTGGTAAGGTATAAAATCCAATTGCCCAAAAAAATTAAAATAAAAAAACCAGCTAATGAGTACTAGCTGGTTTGTATTCCATCAGGGGTGAACTTATTTGAGGTTGAGCGCCTGTGCCAATTCAGCAGGTGGCACATAACCGCCAAGTTGATGACCTTCTGTGTCAAACACGGCTGGGGTGCCATTGATACCCAAATTTGCGCCTAACTCATAAATTTTACGTACGGGGTTACTGCAAGTCGGTGCATTGATAGGCAGGCCCAATTTGGCATCGGTTAAGGCTTTTTTGCGGTCACTGCTACACCAGATTTTTTCCATGATTGGCATGGTCTGTTCACTACGTGGCCAAGGTAGATAACGTACTTCGATACCCAGTGCATTTACTTCATCAATTTCACTGTGGAATTTACGGCAATAACCACAATCTGCATCGGTAAACACATATATTGCCGCTTTCGTCTGCCCCTTGGCAGGGAAGATAATCATGTCTTTTTTATCAATGGTGGCAAGGCTGGCTTTCGCATCTTGCGCTTGCAAGTTCGCTGAGATGTGCTCAGGTTTGGCACCACCGACTTTGATGATATCGCCTTGTACTACATATTGACCTTTCGCATCGGTGAAAAATGCCGGTAAACCTTCGGCTTTGACCCAATAGATGTTTGGCATACTCGTCGCTGTCACCGAGGTGATTTTGGCGGTGATACCTGATTTGGCTAAATTCGCCGCTAGCAGTTGCTGTAGCTGTGATTCATTTTTTGCCGCGGGGGCTGAGCTGTTAGTCGCTTCAAGTTTCTGAGTTTCAGACTTGGCGGGTGTGCGCGATTGGGCATTATCACAGCCTGCCAAACCAACCATGCCAGCCACGGCGATGACACTGGTAATTAAACGGGTAGCTAATGAGGTTTTAGAACGATAAGTTGCAAAACGAATGAGCATGAGAAAACCCACAGAACGTTAATATAGGTTTTTATTTTACCATATTGTTATGGCGTATGAGCGCTACCCCTGTCAACTTATTGTTAATAATCTATCAGGTCTACTAGGTCGGGGCTCACATTTTTGCCCGTTCCAATCTTTCTGCTCGTCTCAATCTTTCCGCTTGTTTCAATCTTTTGGTGCGCTAAAAGCAACCGGCTCAAAGCCAAGTTCTATTAATGGATTAAAAGGTTGTTTAACAAAGTTTGCTTAACTAGGTTTTTTAAAAAAATTCAGCGTTTAAGCAAATAACTTTTGATAAGTTGCAATACAATTTAAACATTGTGTTTGAATGACAAATTTGTAAACTAATAAATCGTCAGCTAGTTATAACTATTATTATTTTTTCATCTTTTACTATTTTTTAGGAATTTATCATGGCAATTGCTAGTTTGTTAACCTTACTCGACGATATTAGCGTCATCCTAGATGATGTATCGGTGATGACAAAAGTCGCTGCCAAAAAAACGGCGGGCGTGTTGGGCGATGATTTGGCACTTAACGCCAATCAAGTGTCAGGGGTAAAAGCCGATCGCGAGTTACCTGTGGTGTGGAGTGTCGCCAAAGGCTCCTTAGTCAATAAAGCGATTTTGGTGCCACTGGCTTTGATTATTAGTGCGATTTCGCAAGCCTTAGTGACCGGGTTATTGATGATTGGTGGTTTATATCTATGTTATGAAGGGGCAGAAAAAGTGGTGCACAAATTTTGGCCACATTCTGGCAGTAATGACCCCGAGCAAGCCGAGCGGGTAGCAGCCAATGCCGATGAAAGTGTGGATTTGGTGGCGCATGAAAAAGAAAAAATTAAAGGGGCAGTGCGAACGGACTTTATTTTATCGGCTGAAATCATTGTGATTTCCCTCGGCACCATTGCGGCAACGGTGCCTTTACTGGATAAAGCGATAACACTGGTAGTAATTTCACTCATCATGACAGTGGGTGTGTATGGCTTTGTAGCTATGATTGTCAAGATAGATGATTTAGGGCTGCACTTGCAGCAAAAGTCGTCATCAGCGGCACAAAGTATAGGTAAGGCGTTATTAGCCTTTGCGCCTATTTTGATGAAAGTGCTATCAATCGCCGGTACTTTGGCGATGTTCTTGGTGGGTGGTGGTATTTTGGCACATGGCGTTGGCGCATTACATCATGGGATTGAACATTTAGGTGACTTGTCAGGGGCGTTTTCAGGCTTAACCACCAACTTATTAAATGCACTGGTTGGTTTGGTAGCAGGTTTAGTGGTAGTTGCGATCATGACAGTCATTTCAAAAATTCGTAATAAGCCTGCCCATTAAACAAGCCCGCCCATTCACTGTATCTAAAATTTGTAGCTAAAATAAAAAAGCAGTTCATGTTGAACTGCTTTTTTATTGCTATACGTGCACGCAAACAAGATTGATTTACTGATTGTGCTGCGGCGCTTCCGATTCATCGTGAGAGGGCGCCAATTCAGTTTGGGCGGTGGTCGTTGATTTTTTAGTGACAACCACGGCATTTTCCACCTTTTTACTGGTACGCGTTTTGGGTTTGGCTGCTGGTTTTTCGCTCGCCTTAGCTTTACGCGTCCGGGTTTTGGGTGCTTTTGGGGTTGCCAAGGTCAGCATACCAACGGTTGCCGGTTTCATTTGCTCTGCCACACTTTCAATCATGTTCTTATAACTTACCGGTGTGGTTTTACGTTTTTGCGCCGCTGCTTCTGCGCTATCTTCTACGTCCGTTGCTTCAACACCTTCGCTGTCAGTATTAAAGGCTACTGCGGATTCATCAGCTGTTGGCACTAAGTCAACGTCCTGATTCACTATAGCATCATCCGCTATTGTTGTCGCAGAGACTGGCGTATTGTGCGCTTGCAAGTAAGCTTCGACCAATTTACCTTGCTCAATCAACGCATGACCTTGCTCGCCCAAACGCGCCACAATCCATGCGCCTACGCTACCTGTTTGATATGGCAGGTGGTTTTGGCTAGGCGACGCTGATTGAGTTGAGGCTGCTTCTACTTGACCTTTGCCACTGTCAGTTTCATTCGAGATAGGCTCAGCAACTGACGGGTTTGAATCAGTCGGCGCTTGAGCGACAGCAGTATTAACCAAAGAACCGCGTGGGTCATTGATGGCGCGTTTAGTTACCGCTGGTAGTGCAGCGTCAGTTTTGCCTGCTTGGCGTTGGAACTGATTGGCTGGCAAAATGGCCGTATGATAATCATCCAAATTTTGCGCGGATAGACTGGCATAGCCATAATTTCTAAAGTACTGCCCAAAACGCTGTTGTTCAGCCACTACGACATTATCTTTTGCGGGGGTAGTGGTAGTAGCAGCTTGATGATTAAAAGCATCGATGGCTTGGATAAAGCAGCTAACCACGCTGTCGCTTGCCATTTTTTCAGCGGCATTATCTAAGTACTGGTTAATAAACTGACTGACCGTACCTGAAATTTTTGTCACCGAAGTGCTCACTACAGAGGCAACTGGGCTAAATTGCGCTTGATAAGCCTTGTAAACTTCGCGTGGGTCATTTTTGGCACGACCTTGGCTCGGTGTCACTGCCAGCTGTGCAGTGACTGGCTCAGCTGATGGCGCAGATGGTTTGGATGCTTTAGCAAGCTCTGCTACCTCGTCATTGGACACTGTAACGTTGCTAGGGTTAACTGGCGTCTGAATTGCCTGTTCGGGCATCGAAGCTGATGCTATTGGCTGCGCCTCAGGTTTTGCAATTTCCCCTTTGCTATCATCTAACGAGAGGTGCGTTGTTTCAACCGCAGCTATAGGTTGTTGTTGTTCAGTTTTAAATACTTGAACTTGCACACTGTTGGGGTCACGTTGTTTGGTGCCTTTCGGTTTTTCTGCTCTGGATTGGTTGTTTTTTCTACCATCGACAGGGGCAACAGCGGTATCAGTCGCTGTCACATCAATGACTGCCGCGCTACTATCATCATTCGCTAGTGTAGCACGACGTTCTTTGACCCCACGGCTGTCACGGCGACTATTCGGCTCGCGTTTTGGCAGCTCACTCGTTTTGGCAGTTTTTGACGCATCGTTTGATTTGTCTTTGTTGCTGTCAGTGTCCTGTGATGAAACTTCTGCCTCAGCCGCCTCAGATTGATAACGGTTTGGTTTTTTAGCCTTTGGTTTGCGGTTACCACGTTTACGGCGCTCGGCATCTTTATCACTTGATTCAGCCGTGGCTGAAGGTTGTTGAGGCGCTTCTTGATAAGGGTTGGCGCTAGTTTCGCTGGTGTTTGCGCTCACCGCAGGGATGCTTGCCGTCAATGCGGCATGATTGATTTGACCTTGCACACCCAAACTTTGCGCGCCGGTATTGACGAGACTTTCAATCGCCGAAGCGGCATCTTGACCACTAAAATGTGGAGTGACTTGTGCTTGCTGGGTAGGGGCAAACAAGTTCGATAGCCAAGCGACTGCTGAAGTCGCAGGGACAGTGGCGGCCGGCTGCACGGGCTGTGGCGCGGCAGCTTTGGGGGCAGTCGTATTGTTGTCAGTTTGCTGAGGTTTGTTGGATGGCGTTGCAGGGTTAGGCGTGGTGTTGGCGGCTTTGCTAGCATTGCTCCAGGCATTATGATTACCTGTTGGTGCTACACGGCTGACTTCATTGTCATCGGTGTGCCAGTTGCTAGTATCGTAGCCACGGTCTTTATATTCTTGTTGTTGGCTTTCGGCAACACGCTCATAGCTCGATGGCGCGAACCCATCACTGTTATAAGTGATATTAAACTCAGGGGATTCAAGATGGGCATGCGGCAAGATAGTAATGCGCGTGCCACTTTCTTGCTCAAGACATACCAGCGTTTCACGTTTTTCGTTGAGTAAAAATGCCGCGATGTCAGTTGGCACTTCGGCTTGTATTTCGCCATGACGTTCTTGTAGTGCCCGTTGTTCGATTTGACGCATGATTGATAAGGCAAGTGAACGCAAGTCACGAATCATACCGGTACCGTGACAACGCGGGCAGAGGTAACCTGTCGCTTCTTCAAGTGATGGGCGCAAGCGTTGACGACTCATTTCAAGTAGTCCAAAACGTGAAATTTCAGCGAATTGGATACGCGCGCGGTCGTTTTTGGTGGCTTCTTTGAGACGATTTTCCACTTGTTTTTGGTGGTCATCAGTTGCCATGTCAATGAAGTCAATAACAATCAAACCACCCATATCACGCAGGCGTAATTGACGAGCGATTTCATCTGCTGCTTCCAAATTGGTATTAAACGCCGTTTCTGAGACATCCGCGCCTTTGGTGGCTTTTGATGAGTTAATATCAATCGATACCAAGGCTTCAGTTTGGTCAATCACAATCGAACCGCCGCTTGGCAAACGTACTTCACGTTGGTAGGCGGTTTCGATTTGTTTTTCAATCCCAAAACGGGCAAACATCGGCTCATAGTCAGTGTATTTGCGCAGTTTATTCGCTTGCTGCGGCATCACCGCTTCAATAAAATTCGCCGCTTCATTATAGGCGTATTCATTGTCGACCCAAATTTCCGTGATATCATCACGCAAGTAGTCGCGTACGGCACGGGTGACTACGCCAGCTTCTTGGTGCAACAGGCGAGGTGAGGGAAATTTTTGGCTTTGTTGTTGGATGCCTTTCCAAATGTTTAATAAATGGTCAAGGTCATGTTGCAATTCATCCGTGGTTTTACCAATCCCTGCAGTACGGATGATAACGCTCATGCCTTTGGGTAGTCTTAGCTCACTTAACGCTTGCTTCATCTCATCGCGCAACTTGCCAGAGATTTGGCGAGAGATACCGCCGCCACGCGCATTATTGGGCATCAATACCAAATAACGACCCGCCAATGAAATCAAAGTAGATAACGCCGCGCCTTTATTACCGCGTTCTTCTTTTTCCACTTGCACGATGAGCTCATCGCCTTCTTTAATCAGTTGTTTGATGTTAGTGGTAGAGCGAGGGTCGCCTGCTAGATACTCTGGGGCGATTTCACGAATCGGTAAAAAACCTTGACGTTGTGAACCGTATTCCACAAATACGGCTTCAAGCGATGGCTCGACACGGGTCACATGACCTTTATAAATATTGGCTTTTTTTTGTTCGCGGGTACGGTTTTCTAAATCGAAATCATATAAATGATTACCATTGCACAGGGCAACACGGATTTCTTCAGCGTGGGTAGCATTGATGAGAATGCGTTTCATGTGTTTTCTCCTAAACACACAAAACATACGAGCGTAGATAAATGTTGCTATCAAACATTACTATCAAATATTAGATGAAACAACGTCAAACAGTCTTGACTAGATTCGCTGATAGCAAGCGTAGGCGGCTTGATAACAAGGTTTGTTGTTCACCAAAAATTGCATGATTAAGTTGTATTATTGCCATAGCGAGGTTGTAAGCCTGTTAGGTAAATACAGCCGTCATGCCGGATTGGGGGTTGTTGCCCAAAACAATGTGTGTTTTAGGACAAATGAATGAACCCTTTTTCCCTATTGGTCAAAAAGTGTTAGCGTTAGTTTTCGCTTTAAATGGCAAGCCTGATAAGTTAGGTTTTACAAAGGCGTGGGCAATTTAAAATGGTAAATCGTCCAAAACCGTAAACGTTTATCTCAAAATCGCAACTACTGAGTTCATTTACCTAGGCGCATAATACACTAATCGTTACCAGCAGTTTTGTGGTCGTAAGGCACAAAACCCACCATTTATCTGTTATCTCTATATATCACTAATCTTTACAAACTATTTGAACATGTTTTCAAATGACAATTATCTTCGTTACTCGTATGTCGTGTGCTGATATTGATTAAAATCAGTCTTAAAATCTATAAATATTGGCAGTTTAGTGCGCCCTATCGTGAGTCATACTGCCATGAATAAATTTCGGCGGTATGGGCGACAGCAAAAGCGACAGTTTAATTATCCCACATAAACTACTTTGAAATGAAGCTTAACAGGGTTTAAGTCGAATTGATGGCGCGAATTCATAGCGGCACAGGCACTAAACTGCTAAACTATAGCAAATTTTTATGTAAACGGCTATTAAAATATGACAGAGCACTCGCAGTCTCCCAAACGTCCTGCCCATCCTAGCAAAAAACGCGACACCCTATCGCAGCAATCGGCTCATCAAACTCCAAAACGTACGCCTAGCAAACAACCGCCTAGCAAACAGCCCCAGTCTGCAGATGACGATATTTTAGATTTTGCTAAAGTCAATTACCTGACCGTCACGCGCCAGCAGCATGACCAACGTGTTGATAACTTTTTGTTGGGTCGTCTTAAAGGACTGCCGCGCTCACACGTCTATAATATGATTCGTTCCGACGAAATCCGTGTCAATGGCAAACGCTGTAAACCCCACGACAAACTGCAGCGTAATGACGTAGTGCGCATTGCACCCATCAAGCTTGCCACGCGTGAAAAACCCGTGATTAGCCCTGACTTTGCCCAGAGTTTGCTTGAGCGCATTGTGTATGAAGATGAAGGTTTAATCGTACTCAATAAGCCATCGGGTATGGCGGTGCATGGCGGCAGTGGCGAGAGTTTTGGCGTGATTGAAGCCATGCGAGAAGCAACGGGTAAAAAATACCTTGAGCTGGTACACCGCATTGACAAAGATACCTCTGGCTTGCTGATGATTGCCAAAAAACGCTCAACCCTTAAAACTTTACAAGAACATTTGCGAGAAAAAACCTTGCAAAAAACCTATCTGTGTTTGGTGGTAGGTTGGATAAGTAGCGAAACACAAACCATTGATAAACCGCTATTAAAATACACGTTGCCTGCCACACAAGAAGGCAAAAGCGGTGAACGCCGTGTCAAAGTCGATATAAAATCCGAAGATAGTAAGCCAAGTCAAACCCAAATTAACGTGTTGCAAAAATTTGAGTTAAATGGTCAGAAAGTCAGCTTAATTGAAGCCAAACCGCTCACAGGGCGTACCCACCAAATTCGGGTGCATTTGGCGAGTATCGGGCATCCGCTGTTGGGTGATGATAAATATAATCCGAATGTGGCTAAAGGCGATAAAAGCGTGCGCCGCTTGTGCTTGCATGCTTATCAGCTCGAAATTCCGGAATATGAAACGATTACAGCCGAATTGCCAGTCGATATGCAAAATTTGCTAGAGAATCAACATGATTAACATGAAAAACAAATCGCTAATCATTTTCGATTGGGATGGCACGCTGATGGATTCGGTTGGCTTAATCGTCGATGCCATGCGCTATGCTGCTGAAAAGCACGGTTTAACCGTCACCGATGACGCCACCAAATCTATTATCGGCATTGCGTTAGTCGATGCGTTTCCAATTTTGTTTCCTAATGACAGCGATAAATATGATGAACTTTTAGCCACTTACTCTGAGTATTATGTCAAGCATTGCGACAATGACAAATTGTTTGATGGTGTCAAAGAATTGATTCAAGATTTACACGCACAAGGCAAAACCTTAGCCATTGCAACAGGGAAAAAACGTAAAGGTCTGGAGCGCGTGCTACCCAATTCTGGGATTCAAGCGTTTTTTACGTTCACCAAAACCGCTGACGAAACTGCAGGTAAGCCAAATCCCTTAATGCTTGAGCAAATCTTGGTAGAAACAAGCACAAGAATTGAAGACGCTGTTTTTATCGGTGATAGTATTCATGACATCCGTATGGCAAATGCAATACAGATGGATAGCATTGCTGTAAGTTACGGCTGTGAAAAAGCCGATGTTTTGGCAAAAGAACATCCAACCAAGCTTGTAACAACAATCAATGAACTAAAACAACAGCTAATTTAGTTTAGCTTTGTGCAGATAACTAACTTCGAGTAGAATAACGGCAACTAAAAATTTTAAAAAGCTGTTAATAATGACCGAAGAACTACTCATCAACATCAGCCCATCTGAGAGCCGAGTCGCGGTGCTCGAAGATGGGATACTGAACGAAATCTTTATCGAACGCCATAGCAAACTTGGCTCAGTGGGCAATATCTACCTTGGCACAGTGGTGCGCGTACTGCCAGGAATGCAGGCGGCGTTTATCGACATTGGGCAATCGCGCACCGCGTTTTTGCATGTCAATGATATGCAGACCCTGCGTCCTAAGCTTTCAGCCATTGAACCGTCCAAACCGCAAAACCCCGCGATTGACAACACCTTAGACCCTGACACCACTACGCTGGCGATGACCACAACCACCTATCAGCCACCGCCTAGCGAGTTGATAGAAAACCGCTTGTATGAAGGACAGCGTATCTTGGTGCAAGTGATTAAAGACCAATTAGGCAGTAAAGGGGCACGATTGACGACGGATGTGTCATTGCCTTCGCGTTATTTGGTGTACTTGCCGTATGGTGAACATATCGGCATCTCACAGCGGATTGATGGCGATGAGCGAGAGCGGTTAAAAACACAGCTTGGCGAGCTGATGCACCAAGTCAATCTGCAAGGCGGATTGATTGCCCGTACCGCTGCCGAAAATATCCCGCAATCCAAACTTGAAGAAGATATTTATTATCTACTGCAGCTTTGGCGGATGGTACAAGCCCGCCGTGAGCAAACGCCGACCCATCGTCGTTTTGAGCTGATTTATCAAGACTTGTCGCTACCTTTGCGCGCAATTCGAGATTTGATTGGTGAGCAGACTGAAAGGGTGACGGTCGATAACGCCCGAGTGTTTGACGCTATTCGTCACTTTGCCAAAGAATTTGTCCCACTGATTTATCCACGTATTCAATTGTATGATGGCGAGCAGGCGTTATTTGATGTTCACCGCGTTGAAGATGATTTAAAAGACGCGCTCAATCGCCGTGTTAATCTCAAATCAGGCGGTTATCTTATCATCGATCAAACCGAAGCCATGACCACCATTGATGTCAATACAGGCTCATTTGTCGGAGGGCGTTCTCTTGAAGATACGGTGTATAAAACCAATTTGGAGGCCACCCACGCTATCGCCCGTCAGCTGCGACTGCGTAATTTGGGCGGGATTATCATTCTTGACTTTATCGATATGCAAGAGCAACAACACCGCGATGAAGTGCTAGCAAGCCTGCAAGAACAGCTCAAACGTGACTATGCCAAAACCAACATCAGCGAAGTCTCAGCGCTTGGGCTCATCGAGATGACTCGCAAGCGCACGCGAGAGAGCCTACAACAACAGCTTTGTGAGCCGTGTCCAACCTGTGGCGGTAAAGGCTTTGTTAAAAGTGCCGAAACCGTGTGTTTGGAGATTTTTCGCGAGTTGATGCGCTGCGCCAGAACCTACAACGCCCCTAAGAAATTTACCGTGGTCGCAAATAGCGGGGTGATTGATTTGCTTGAAACCATTGAAGCAGACACAGTGGCAGAGATGGAATATTTGCTGGGTCGTCCGATTAACTTGGAGAGTGATAACCGTTTTAATCAAGAACAATATGATATTTTGCTAGATTAGCCTATTGCTTTTACCCAAAAAATCGGTATAATACAGCCCACTTAACTTATTGCAGGGCGACGAAGATGATTCGTCAATTCATAAAAGAATAAGCCCTTTAATACAGTCGCTCCATTGTTTGCGACACGAAATTAAAGAATACAGTTTCACCGACTATTAATAATGCTATCTATGTATTGCAAGTTAATGGTTTGAGTGGGACTGAAATTTTTTTATTTTCAAAAAGTGCCTGTTAAAAACAGGTAAAAAATGCAAGTTAGGTGTTTACTCAATAACAGCTTAACACCCAACGCAAATTAACCCATATCAAACTTTATATTAGGAGCTTACTGGCATGGCTAACCAGAAAATCCGTATCAGACTTAAATCTTTTGACCATCGTCTGATTGACCAATCAGCTCAAGAGATTGTTGATACCGCAAAACGCACAGGTGCACAAGTTCGTGGTCCAGTACCGCTACCAACTCGCATTGAACGCTTTAACATCTTAACCTCACCACACGTGAACAAAGATGCCCGTGACCAATACGAAATCCGCACATTTAAACGTATGGTAGATATCGTTCAGCCTACTGACAAAACAGTCGATGCACTGATGAAGTTAGATTTAGCGGCGGGTGTTGATGTACAAATCGCATTAGGCTAACCCCTTAGGGTAACACCTATATTGAATAACAGTAAAAATTAAGAGGTTAACAACATGGCGATCGGTTTAGTCGGAAAAAAATGCGGCATGACTCGTATCTTCACAGAAGCAGGTGTTTCAATTCCTGTAACTGTTGTTGAAGTTACTGCCAACCGTATCTCTCAAATCAAAACACAAGACACAGACGGCTACCAAGCTATCCAAGTAACAACTGGTGAACGTCGTGATTCTCGTGTTAATGCAGCTCAAAAAGGTCACTTTGCAAAAGCTGGCGTTGCTGCAGGTCGTGGCACTTGGGAATTTCGCGTCGAAGATAGCGAACTCGAAGGCCGCGAAGCAGGTAGTGAAATCGCTGCTGACTTGTTCCAAGTAGGTCAAATCGTTGACGTAATTGGTACCAGCAAAGGTAAAGGTTTCCAAGGTGGTATCAAACGCCACAACTTCCGTTCACAAGATTGGACACATGGTAACTCAGTATCTCACCGCGTTGTGGGTTCTACAGGTCAAAACCAAACACCGGGTCGTGTATTTAAAGGCAAAAAAATGCCAGGTCAAATGGGTAACAAACGTGTGACCGTACAAGGCTTAGAAGTGATTTCAGTTGATGCTGAAAAAGGTATCCTAGTTATCAAGGGTGCAATTCCTGGTGCCAACGGTGGCGACGTTATCGTACGTCCATCAGTTAAAGCTTAATCAAGGGGATTAACGTGAATCTAAATACAGTAACAGGTTCGGCGGTTGAGCTATCAGACGTAGCATTTGGTCGTGAATTCAACGAAGCACTTGTACACCAAGTAGTTACCGCTTATTTAGCGGGTGGTCGTCAAGGTAGCCGTGCTCAAAAAACGCGTGGTGAAGTATCTGGCGGTGGTAAAAAACCATGGCGTCAAAAAGGTACTGGCCGTGCACGTGCAGGTTCCATCCGTAGCCCAATTTGGGTCGGTGGTGGTCGCGCATTTGCAGCCAAACCACAAGATTGGTCACAAAAAGTGAACCGTAAAATGTACCGTGGTGCCATGCAATGCATTCTTGCTGAATTGATTCGTCAAGACCGTTTGGTATTGGTCGATGACATCAGCATTTCAGCACCAAAAACTAAAGAGCTTATCGCTAAACTTAAAGACTTAAATGCCCCTAAAGCATTGATCGTTACCAATGAAGTTGACGAAAATCTTTACTTAGCTGCTCGCAATATTCCATACGTCAGCGTACTAGGTAGCACTGAAGTTGATCCAGTTAGCCTAATTGCGTTTGACAAAGTCATCATGTCTGTCGCAGCCGCCAAAGAAATTGAGGGAGTGTTAGCATGAATAACGCAAGACTATATCAGGTACTAAAAGCACCTGTATTTTCAGAGAAATCTCAAATCTTGGGCGATACTTTAGGTGTGCAAGTATTCAAAGTTGACACCAACGCGACAAAAAAAGAGATTAAAAAAGCCGTAGAATTAATGTTTGAAGGTGTTGAAGTAGTTAAAGTTAACACTTTGAATGTTAAAGGTAAGACAAAGCGATTTGGTCGCACGGTAGGTCGTCGTCAAGACTTCAAAAAAGCCTATGTGACCTTAAAAGCTGGTCAAGATGTTCAAGTAGCCGACGTAGCAGAACAACCTGCTGCTGACAACGAATAAGGATTACACAATGCCTATCGTAAAAGCCAAACCGACATCACCAGGTCGCCGATTTGTCGAGAAAGTGGTGCATCCACACCTTCATAAAGGTCGTCCTTATGCAGCATTAGTAGAGTCAAAAGGCAAAACTGGTGGTCGTAACAACAACGGTCGTATCACTACCCGTCATATCGGTGGTGGTCATAAACAGCATTACCGTGTTGTTGACTTCAAACGTAACAAAGACAACATCCCTGCTGTTGTAGAGCGTATTGAGTACGATCCAAACCGTACTGCACACATCGCACTACTTAAATATGCAGACGGTGAGCGTCGTTACATTATCGCACCAAAAAAATTGCAACAAGGCGATACCGTTATTTCTGGTGAAACTGCACCAATTCGCCCAGGTAACTGCTTACCACTACGTAGCATTCCAGTGGGTACAGTGATTCACAATATCGAACTTAAAATCGGTAAAGGTGCACAGATCGCTCGTTCAGCAGGTGCTGCGGTTCAATTATTGGGTCGTGATGGTATCTATGCAATCGTTCGTTTACGTTCAGGCGAAACTCGTCGTATCCACGTAAATTGTCGTGCGGTTATCGGTGAAGTATCAAACACTGAAAATAACCTTAAATCATTGGGTAAAGCAGGTGCCAACCGCTGGCGTGGCGTTCGTCCTACCGTTCGTGGTACTGCAATGAACCCAGTTGACCATCCACACGGTGGTGGTGAAGGTCGTAACTTCGGTAAACACCCAACCAGCCCATGGGGTCAAAAGGCTAAAGGCCTTAAAACACGTTCTAACAAACGTACTGACCACATGATTATCCGCCGTCGTCGCGTCAATAAGAAATAAGGAATAATTTCATGCCTCGTTCATTGAAAAAAGGTCCATTCATCGATGCGCACTTGTTTGCCAAAGTTGAGAATGCGTTAGAAAATAACTCACGCAAACCAATCAAAACTTGGTCACGTCGCTCAATGATTTTGCCACAAATGGTCGGCTTAACTATTTCTGTTCATAACGGTCGTACACACGTACCTGTTATCGTAAACGAGCAAATGGTTGGTCATAAACTTGGTGAATTCGCCCCAACCCGTACATATCGTGGTCATGGCGTTGACAAGAAATCTAAGAAATAAGGTGCTCATCATGGAAGTAACTGCAAAATTACGCGGTGCCGCCATTTCGGCACAAAAAGTACGCTTAGTTGCTGACGAAGTTCGCGGCAAATCAATCGAGCGTGCATTAGATATCTTAACCTTTAGCAACAAAAAAGCCGCTAAATTGGTTAAAAAATGCTTAGAATCTGCGATTGCTAACGCTGAGCATAACAATGGTTTAGACATCGATACATTGCGTGTTTCTACCATTTATGTGGATGAAGGTATTACGTTAAAACGTGTTTTACCACGTGCCAAAGGTCGTGCTGACCGTATTAGCAAACGTACTTGCCACATCACAGTTAAGGTAGGAGCATAATATGGGACAGAAAGTTCATCCAATCGGCATCCGTCTTGGCGTAATCCGTAAATCAAACGCTAACTGGTATGCAGATCCAAAAAAATACTCTGAATACTTAATCAACGACTTACAAGTTCGTAAATATTTAGAGAAAAAGCTTAAAGCAGCGATGATCAGCGGTATTAGCATCGAACGTCCTACGGGCGCAGCTAAAATCACTATTGCCACTGCACGTCCTGGTATCATCATTGGTAAAAAAGGCGAAGATATTGAAAGCCTACAAAAAGAACTTACCAAATTAATGGGCGTACCAGCACAAGTTAGCATTGAAGAAATCACCCAACCAGACTTAGACGCACGTCTAGTGGCTGATGGTATTGCTTCACAACTTGAACGTCGTGTCATGTTCCGCCGTGCTATGAAACGTGCTGTTCAAAACAGTATGAAAGCTGGCGCACAAGGTATCAAAGTTGAGCTATCAGGTCGTCTTGGCGGCGCTGAGATTGCTCGCTCAGAGTGGTATCGTGAAGGTCGTGTACCTTTGCATACATTACGTGCAGACATTGACTACTCAAATGTACGCGCAGAAACCACTTACGGTACTATTGGTGTAAAAGTTTGGATTTTCCGTGGTGAAGTGCTTGACGGCATGAACCGTGTATATAATCCAGTCAAAGAAGAAAAACAAGCACGTGCACCTCAAAAACGTCGTGCTCGTAATGATCGTAGCGACCGCCCACGTAGTGAGCGCCCAGCTAAAGACAGAGGTTAATCGATATGTTACAACCAAAACGTACCAAGTTTCGTAAAGTACAAAAAGGACGTAATACGGGGTTAGCTCACCGTGGTAGTAGCGTATCTTTTGGTACAATCGGACTTAAATCAGTAGAACGTGGTCGTATGACTGCACGTCAAATCGAAGCTGCTCGTCGTACGATTTCACGTCGTATCAAGCGCGGTGGTAAAATTTGGATTCGTGTATTCCCAGACAAACCAATTACCGAAAAACCACTAGAAGTTCGTATGGGTAAAGGTAAAGGCCCAGTAGAATACTGGGTATGCGAAATCAAACCAGGCAAAATGCTTTATGAAATCGAAGGGGTTTCTGACGAGCTAGCAACTGAAGCGTTCACGCTTGCAGCTGCCAAGTTGCCTTTCAAAACCACCATTGTTAAACGGACGATAATGTAATGAAGATCAGTGAACTTAAAGACAAATCAGTCGAAGAGCTGACCCAATTACTAGACGAAAAACAATTAGAAACATTTCGTCTTCGTATGGCAAAAGCCACTGGTCAGTTAGGCAACACCCATGAGATTAAAGCAAATCGTCGTACGATTGCTCAAATCAAGACTCTTATCTCTGAAAAACAGAACACCGAAAACCAAGGGGCTTAATCATGAGTGAGCAAAATACCAACCAAGCTAACGCTACTGAACAAAGTACAGTCACTGGTAAAGTTGTCAGTGACAAAATGGATAAAACCATTACGGTACTTGTTGAGCGTCGTATTCGTCATGCCAAATATGGCAAAATGATTCGCCGTTCTACCAAACTACATGCTCATGATGAAAACAATGAGTGTGGCGTTGGTGATACAGTTCGTATCAAATCAACACGTCCACTATCAAAAACCAAATCTTGGGTGTTAGTAGACGTCGTAGAAAAAGCAGTTAATATTTAATTTAACTTAAATAGATAGTTATAATTGCAAAGTAAGTCAGTAACTGCTACAATACGCCACCTTAAAAATGGCTTATTGTGGCAAAGACTTGTTTTGCCAATTTATGGAGTAACGCGATGATTCAGACTGAAACAATGCTGGAAGTTGCAGACAACAGTGGTGCAAAACGAGTTATGTGCATTAAAGTGCTAGGTGGCTCACATCGTCGTTATGCATCAGTAGGCGACATCATTAAAGTGACTGTGAAAGAAGCAATTCCACGCGGTCGTGTCAAGAAAGGTGATGTAATGAACGCGGTAGTCGTACGCACGAAGTTTGGTGTACGTCGTCCTGACGGTTCAGTACTACGTTTTGATGATAATGCAGCTGTGTTGTTGAACAACAATAAAGCACCAATTGCAACACGTATTTTTGGACCAGTAACCCGCGAACTACGTGGCGAACAATTTATGAAAATTGTTTCATTAGCCCCAGAAGTATTGTGAGGAAAACATGGCAAAATTACGTAAAGGCGACCAAGTGATTGTAATTGCTGGCAAAGATAAAGGCAAGCAAGGTACAGTACTAGCAGTAAAAGAAGACCGTGTAAAAGTTGAAGGCATCAACATCGTTAAAAAACACCAAAAGCCAAACCAACAGACTGGCGTTGAAGGTGGGATTATCGAGAAAGAAGCATTTTTACACATTTCAAATGTTGCAATTTATAATGCAGCAACCCAAAAGGCAGATCGTATTTCTTACCAAGTGAACGACGAAGGCAAAAAACAACGCGTTTATCGTTCATCTGGTGAAGTTGTGGCGACTGCATAACCATCTAAGGGTATCAGTAATGGCAAGACTTAAAACACAATATAACGAACAGCTTAAGCAAAAAATTCAGCAAGAGCTTGGTTTAGCCAACGTTATGGAAATCCCTAAAATCACCAAAATCACCCTAAACATGGGTGTGGGTGATGCAGCTCAAGACAAAAAAGTTCTTGAAGGCGCATTAGCGGATATGACGGCAATTGCCGGTCAAAAACCTGTAGTAACCAAAGCTCGCAAATCAGTTGCAGGCTTTAAAATCCGTGAAGAATGGCCAATTGGCTGTAAAGTAACGTTACGTGGCGAACAGATGTACGAATTTTTAGATCGTTTAATCTCAATCGCTATTCCACGTATTCGTGACTTCCGCGGGTTTACAGATAAAGCATTTGATGGCCGTGGTAACTATTCACTAGGTATCAAAGAGCAAATCGTTTTCCCTGAAGTTGACTTTGACAAAATCGATCGTATTCGTGGTTTAGACATTACCATTACGACTACCGCAAAAACTGATGATCAAGGTCGTGCATTGCTTAAAGCATTCGGCTTCCCATTCAAGGGCTAACAGCAAGGATAAGGCAATATGGCAAAGAAAAGTATGATTAATCGCGAATTTAAACGCGAAGCGACTGTTGCTAAATATGCTGAGAAGCGTGCAAAGCTTAAGGCAATTATCAGCGACATTAACGCAACTGATGAAGAACGTATGGACGCCATGCTGGCATTACAAGCATTGCCACGTGACGCTTCACCTGTACGTTTACGTAACCGTTGTGCATTGACAGGTCGTCCACATGGTTATTTCCGTAAATTTGGTCTTTCACGTAACATGATTCGTGAAAAAGTAATGCAAGGTGATGTACCTGGCGTTCATAAAGCAAGCTGGTAAGGGGAAACAATATGAGTATGCAAGATACCGTTGCTGATATGTTGACTCGTATCCGTAATGCACAAATGGCTCAAAAAGCGTCTGTGACTATGCCAAACTCAAAACTACGTAAATCAATTGCTGATTTGCTAGTGAAAGAAGGTTATGTTGCGACCGCAGAAACTCAAGAAGTTGGTACAGGTAAAGCTGAATTAACCATCGAGTTAAAATATTTTGAAGGTAAACCAGTTATTGAGACGATTAAACGTTATAGCCGTCCAGGTTTACGTCAATACCGTGGTAAAGATGCACTACCAAGCGTCCAAAAAGGTCTAGGTGTAGCAATCATCTCTACCAATAAAGGCATCATGAGCGACCGTGAAGCTCGTGCAGCTGGATTAGGCGGCGAAGTTATTGCGTTCGTAGCTTAATTAACATTAAGAGGGACAGGCATAGTTTGTTGTGCCTGTTCGTTTTTTTATCACTTTTATAGGAATTACCCGTATGTCTCGTGTGGCTAAAGCCCCTGTAGCACTACCAAATGGTACAAGTGTTACTTTGAACGGTCAGCAGGTTGAAGTTAAAGGTAGCAAAGGTACGCTAACTTTACGCCTGCATGATTTGGTCGAGCTAAAACAGGAAGATAATCAACTTATTCTTTCACCAAAATCTGACACCAAAGACGGTTGGATGCACACTGGTACAGTTCGTGCATTATTAAGCAACATGGTTAAAGGTGTTACTGAAGGCTTCGAACGTCGTCTACAATTGATTGGTGTTGGTTATAAAGCCGCTGTTGCTGGCAATAAAGTTAACCTAAACTTAGGCTACTCACACCCAATCGAATATGTACTACCTGAAGGTGTTACTGCTGAAACCCCAACTGCGACTGAAATCGTGTTAAAATCTAGCGACAAACAAAAGCTAGGTCAAGCAGCAGCAAACATTCGTGGCTATCGCCCACCTGAGCCTTACAAAGGCAAAGGCGTTCGTTATAGCGATGAGTATGTCGCTCGTAAAGAAGCTAAGAAAAAATAAGGTGAAATGACATGTTTGATAAAAAAGCTGCTCGCCTTCGCAGAGCGAAAAAAACCCGTGCACATATCCGTGGTTTAGGCGTAAATCGTCTATCTGTTAATCGTACTAACACCCACATCTATGCACAAGTTATCTCACCAACGGGTGGTGAAGTGTTAGCCCAAGCTTCAACGTTAGATACTACTTTACGTGCTGGCCAAACTAGCAACATCGAAGCTGCAACTGCCGTTGGTAAATTAATTGCAGAACGCGCTAAAGCTGCTGGTATTACTAAAGTTGCGTTTGATCGTAGCGGTTTTAAATATCATGGTCGTGTTAAAGCATTAGCTGAAGCCGCTCGTGAAAATGGATTGGAGTTCTAATCATGGCAAAAGTTGAACAAACAGACGGTTTAGTAGAGCGCTTAGTCACAGTTGGCCGTGTATCTAAAGTTGTAAAAGGTGGTCGTATCTTTTCTTTCACTGCACTCACAGTGGTAGGTGATGGTAATGGTCGTGTTGGTTTTGGTCGTGGTAAAGCGCGTGAAGTGCCTGCAGCGATTCAAAAAGCACTAGAAGCTGCCAAACGTAATATGATTACCGTTGATTTAGCGGGTACAACCCTTCAACATCCTATTACTGCTAGCCACGGTGCAAGCCGCGTATATATGCAACCAGCCTCTGAAGGTACAGGTGTTATCGCAGGTGGTGCAATGCGTGCAGTATTAGAAGTTGCAGGCGTAGAAAACGTATTAGCAAAATGCTATGGTTCAACCAATGCCGCTAACGTTGTACGTGCAACTTTCAACGGGTTAAAAGAAATGTCTTCTCCTGAAAAAGTTGCGGCAAAACGCGGCAAATCAGTTGAAGAAATCTTGGGCTAAGCTAAGGTGATAACATGAAAAAAATGAAAGTTACTCAAGTAAAATCGAGTGCCCATCGCCTAGCAAGCCATAAAGCTTGTTTGAAAGGTTTAGGGTTACGTCGTATTGGACATACTGTCGAAGTTGAAGATACCCCTTCGACCCGTGGTATGGTAAACCGCGTTAACTACTTAGTTAAAGTGGAGGAAGTATAATGGGTCTACGTTTAAATGAATTGAGCCCAGCTGAAGGTTCAAGAAAAAATAAACTTCGCCGTGGTCGTGGTATCGGTTCTGGTATCGGTAAAACCGGTGGTCGTGGTGTCAAAGGTCAAACCTCACGTACAGGTTCTGGTATTCGCTCAGGTTTTGAAGGCGGTCAAATGCCTTTATACCGTCGTTTGCCAAAATTTGGTTTCACCAGTAAACTTGCAATGGTAACCGCAGAAGTGCGTTTATCAGAATTGAACCAAGTTGATGGTGACGTGGTAAGCGTTGAGTCTTTAAAAGCAGCGAATATCATTCGCCACGATATGCAACGTGTTCGTATCATCCTTTCAGGTGACGTAACCAAAGCATATACTTTTAAAGGTGTTAAAGTGACTAAAGGTGCTAAAGCGGCTATTGAAGCAGCTGGTGGTACTGTTGAGGAGTAATCCTACATGACTAAGCATTCAACATCGATGAATCCTCTAGCATTTATTCGTAAGTACGATGAATTATTTAATCGTTTACTATTTTTGTTGGGTGCTTTAGTCGTCTATCGTTTCGGTTCACACGTACCTATTCCTGGTATGGATCCAGAAAGCTTATCGAAATTTTTTCAAACCAATGAAAATACTATTTTAGGTTTGTTTAATATGTTTTCTGGCGGGGCATTAGAGCGGATGTCAGTCATGGCACTCGGAATTATGCCTTATATTTCTGCTTCAATCATTGTCCAAATGATGACAGCAGTTATACCATCACTGGATGCATTAAAAAAGGAAGGCCAAGCCGGTCAACGCCAAATCAACAAGTATACACGCCAATTAACCCTTGCCTTAGCTTTGGTTCAATCAATTGGTATGTGCACAGGTTTGATTAGTCAGAATCTTACATTGACCAGTGGTCTTGGTTTTTATATTCCTGCGGTAACCTCGTTGGTTGCAGGGTCGATGTTTTTGATGTGGTTAGGTGAACAGATTACTGAACGTGGTATTGGTAACGGTATTTCAATGCTAATTTTAGCGGGTATCGTAGCGACTTTTCCACAAGTAGTCACACAGTCAATTAACTCTGTTCAGCAAGGTCAAATGAATATGATTGCCTTGTTGATATTTAGTTTATTGGCGTTAGCGGTGGTGGCGGGGATTGTATTTATTGAGCGTGCACAGCGCCGTATCCCAGTCAACTATGCCCAAAAGCAATCGCAAGAACGAAAAATATATGCACAACAGCAATCGCATTTGCCATTAAAAATTAATATGGCAGGGGTTATTCCAGCGATTTTTGCCAGTTCACTGTTGTTATTCCCAGCGAGTTTGGGACAGTGGGTGGGTCAATCCCCCAATCCCAATATTTTTCAAAGTTTCTTGCAGAATATGGCATTAGTGTTATCACCGGGTCAGCCGCTGTATTTGGTAATTTTTGCAGCCTTGATTATTTTCTTTTGTTATTTTTATACCGCGTTGGTATTTAGTCCAAAAGAAGTATCAGAGAATTTGAAACGAAGTGGGGCGTATATTCCAGGTATTCGTCCAGGTTTACAAACTCAACGTTATTTAGATCATGTATTAAATCGCTTAACCTTTATTGGTGCGATTTATATGACAATTATTTGTTTGATGCCGATGATATTGCAATCTGCGTTTGGTATTCCGTTTCATTTAGGCGGTACCTCAGTACTGATTAGTGTGGTCGTGATTATGGACTTTATTGCCCAAGTTAAAGCGCACTTAATGACTCACCAATACCATGATTATTCGCTGATGCAAACCATGGAAGTCAAGCATTCATAACTACTACTAGGAGCTGAAAATGAAAGTTCAAGCATCTGTAAAAAGAATCTGCGGTAGCTGCAAAATTGTACGCCGCAAAGGCGTTGTTCGCGTTATTTGTAGTGCAGAACCGCGCCATAAACAACGTCAAGGTTAATCTAAATTGTTAGATTGGACTTGAAATCAGGTAGCGGATACTGTATTATCCGCTACTTGTCGTTATTTTGACACATTTGTAGATAACCAAATGTCTCAAAATGCTACATCAGTAGATGATTAACTCATCTTTTCCTTATAATTGGAGAAATGTCAATGGCTCGTATTGCCGGTGTAAACATTCCGGACAACAAGCATGCTATCATTTCACTCACTTATATTTTTGGTATTGGTCGTACCACTGCTGCTAAAATTTTAGAAGCGGTAAACATTGCGCCAACTACTAAAATCAGTGAACTAAATGATACTCAGCTTGATGCTGTCCGTACCCAAGTTGCAGAATATGCGACTGAAGGTGACTTGCGTCGTGAAATCTCGATGAATATTAAACGTTTAGTAGACTTAGGTTGCTATCGTGGTTTGCGTCATCGTCGCGGTTTACCAGTAAATGGTCAACGCACAAAAACAAATGCGCGTACTCGTAAGGGTCCACGTAAAGCAATTAGAAAATAATTAACTTAGGAAGCTAAAAGATGGCAAAAGACACTCGTAGTCGCAAAAAAGTGACTCGCCGCTCGGTAGCTGAGGGCGTAGCGCACATCCATGCGTCTTTTAATAACACCATTGTAACAATTACCGATCGTCAAGGTAATGCTTTGGCTTGGGCCACCGCTGGTGGGCAAGGCTTCCGTGGTTCACGTAAATCTACACCATTTGCTGCACAGGTTGCGGCTGAAGTTGCTGGTAAAGCAGCACAAGAATATGGTGTCAAGAATGTTGATGTCTTGGTTAAAGGTCCAGGACCTGGTCGTGAGTCTGCGGTAAGAGCCTTAGGTGCATTGGGTTATAAAATAAACAGCATTAGCGATATAACCCCGATTCCTCATAACGGAACTCGTCCACCGAAAAAACGTCGCGTATAAGGAGACTTTCATGGCCCGTTATCTAGGTCCAAAATTAAAACTTTCTCGTCGTGAAGGTACTGATTTACAATTAAAATCAGGCGTAAAAGCGTACGAAGAAAAAACCAAAAAAGCTGACCGTGCCCCTGGTCAACATGGTAATCCACGTAGCAAAACGTCAGAGTATTCTGCACAGCTTCGTGAAAAACAAAAAGTAAAACGCATTTATGGTGTGTTAGAGCGTCAATTCTCAAACTACTATAAAGAAGCTGCGCGTATGAAAGGCGCAACTGGCGAAAACTTGCTTCAAATGTTAGAACGTCGCCTCGATAACGTTGTTTATCGTATGGGTTTTGGTGCAACTCGCGCAGAAGCTCGCCAATTAGTTAGCCATCGTGCTATTCTAGTAAAAAAAGCGGGTCGTGATGAGTTTGTTCGTGTGAATATTCCTTCAATCCAATTACAAGATGGTGATGTGATTGCTGTACACGAAAAAGCCAAAGAACAATTACGTATTAAAAACGCAATTGAATTGGCGGGTCAACGTGGGACACCCGTATGGTTGGAAGTTGATCATAGCAAATTGCAAGGTACTTTTAAACAAGCGCCAGAGCGTGCTGATTTACCAACCGAAATCAACGAAAGCTTAATCGTTGAGTTGTACTCTAAATAATTAATTTTACTATAAAGTCGAGGTGACAAATGATGCTAAATGCTACTGAGTTTCTTACACCGAATGCCATTCATGTGGATACGGTCAATGAAACACACGCCAAAGTCACGCTCGAACCGTTAGAACGAGGTTTTGGGCATACATTAGGTAATGCCCTACGTCGTATTCTATTATCTTCATTGCCTGGTGCAGCTGTAATCGAAGCTGAAATCGAAGGCGTTGATCATGAGTATTCAACCCTTGAAGGGTTGCAAGAAGATGTGCTAGATCTATTGTTAAATTTAAAAGGTTTAGCGATCCAATTGCATGATCAAAATGAAGTATTCTTGACCCTTGACAAACAAGGTCCTGGCACTGTACTAGCATCAGATATTGAGTTACCTCACAATGTAGAGATTATCAATCCTGATTTAGTTTTAGGTACTTTAAGTGATCGTGGTCATTTAAAAATGCGTTTACGTGTAGCAGTAGGTCGTGGTTATGAGCCTGCCAATGTACGTAAAGATTCTGGTGATAACAAAGTTATTGGTCGTTTAAAATTGGACGCTAGCTATAGCCCAATCTTACGCGTGGCATACCAAGTTGAAAATGCCCGTGTTGAACAGCGCACTGACTTAGACCGTTTGGTTATCGAACTTGAAACCAATGGTACCATCGATCCAGAAGAAGCGATTCGCAAAGCCGCAACGATTTTGCAGCAGCAGATTGCCGTATTTGTTGACCTTGAAGCGGAAGCTACCCCAGAACCTGTTAAGGAAAAAGAAGAAGTTGACCCTGTGCTACTTCGCCCAGTGGATGACTTAGAATTAACGGTTCGCTCAGCAAATTGCTTGAAGGCGGAAAATATCTATTACATTGGCGATTTGGTACAACGCACCGAAACTGAGTTGTTAAAAACCCCAAATCTCGGTAAGAAATCATTAACTGAAATCAAAGACGTCCTTGCTTCTAAAGACTTAGAACTCGGTATGCGCCTTGAAAATTGGCCACCTGCTGATTTACGTGTTGATGACCGCTTCTCTTACCGTAGCCGTTAAAATTTAAAGGAAGTTTGACCATGCGACATCGTAACAGTGGAGTTAAGTTGGGTCGTACCAGCAGCCATCGTAAGGCCATGTTCCAAAATATGACCAACTCACTATTTGAACATGAACTCATCAAAACTACTCTTCCTAAAGCTAAAGAGCTTCGCCGTGTGGCAGAGCCGCTAATTACTTTGGCAAAAGAAGATTCAGTTGCTAACCGTCGTCTAGCGTTTAACCGCTTACGTAATAAAGCGACTGTAGGTAAATTATTCACGACACTAGGCCCACGCTACAAAGCGCGTCCAGGTGGTTATTTACGTATCATCAAATGTGGTTATCGCGATGGCGATGCTGCACCGATGGCATACATTGAATTAGTAGATCGTGACTAATCATACTGATTAAAAAAACCCCATAGGTTCGCGCTTATGGGGTTTTTTGTTTATAGTGATAAATCCTCAATTAACCTTTGGAAATATGATGCAATTGAGTTTTGATGTACTAGTGATGTTAACGTTGGTCGCGGGGATTGCAGGATTTTTAGATGCCATGGCAGGGGGTGGCGGCTTATTGACCATTCCTGCCCTGTTAATGGCAAATGTTCCTACGCTTTATACATTGGGCACCAATAAGCTGCAAGCGACTGCAGGTTCGCTTTCTGCTTCTATTACCATGATACGCAAAGGCAAAATTCACCCCAAGCAAATTTGGCGTTCGATTATCGCCTGTTTTGTGGGCGCTGTGCTAGGCGCCATGGCTGTGCAGCTTTCTCCACCAGTGCTATTAGCCAAAGGCATTCCTTTTTTAATTGCGCTTATTGGTATTTATTATCTGTTTGCACCCACTATCGGTGAGGTCAAATCTGCACCACGAATCAGCAAAAATAAATGGCAATACGGGATGTCACCCTTGATTGGCTTTTATGATGGCTATTTGGGCCCTGGTACAGGCATGTTTTTTGCGCTAGGCGGTATCACTATGCGGGGATTAGATATGATTACCGCGACTGCCAATGCCAAATTACTCAACTTTACTAGCAATGCAGCATCGTTGATGTTCTTTGTGTTGGGTGGAAAAGTGCTTTGGTCAGTGGGGTTTGCTATGATGTTGGGGCAATTTATTGGTGCTTCATTGGGCGTGCAGATGGTGGTCAAAGGCGGTACCAAGTTTATTCGACCGGTCATTGTGGTGATGTGTTTTGCGATGCTAATTAAATATGTGTTTTTTTCTTAATAATTTTTATTTATGATAGCGGTAAAATTATTCATACTTTGAGTATCGAGAATATGACAACTGAAATGATTTTAAGTATCTTTCTTGGGATTGGCTTGGCGGCAAGTAGCGGGTTTCGTGTTTTTGTACCGCTGTTTGCGCTCAGTTGTGCGGCATATTTTCATATTATTCCCCTTAATGACAGCTGGCAGTGGGTAGGCTCTACGCCTGCGTTAATTATTTTAGGCGTAGCCAGTATTGCAGAGTCGATCAGTTATTTAATCCCGTTGGTTGATCATATGTTAGATACGGCTGCTGTACCGCTCGCAGGGATTGCAGGGACATTGGTTATGGCTTCGACATTGACCGATATGAGTCCTGCGATGACTTGGGCGCTAGCGATTATTGCTGGCGGCGGCGCTGCGGCTACGATAAAAGGTACAGCTGCCACCACGCGTGTGGCTTCGACTGCGACAACTGGCGGTTTGGCAAATCCCGCTGTTTCAGTGGCAGAGACCGGGACAGCGATAGGGCTGTCGGCTTTGTCTATTTTTTCACCGATTTTTGCGATGATTGCGTTAATCATTGGTTTACTGATGATGATTTGGGTGGTAATAATGGTTAAAAACCGCGTCAAACGCTAAGGCATCTTGCCTGTTTCTTGTAAAGAAAGCGTGCCATCTTGACCCACGATAATATGGTCAATCAAGGTCATATCGACAAGCTGACATGCCTTTGCCAAACTTGCGGTAATCTCTAGATCTGCCTGTGACGCTCTGGCAGAGGTGCTTGGGTGATTATGGGCGATGATAAGCTGACTTGCCCCGTATTTTAACGCGCAGCGCAACACTTCCCTCACACATACTGAGCACGATGAAATACCGCCTGTGAATAATACCTCATACTGGATTAAGGTGAGTTGATTGGTCAAAAACAGTACCGCAAACACCTCGCGATTGAGCGGTCGCAGCTGCGTAGTCAGATAGTCTTTGACCAACTGACTGGCGTTAAGGGTAGGGGCTTGTTTGACTTGGCTGGCAAGGTAGCGTTTGCCCATCTCAAGGCTTGCCAAAATCTGCGCGTATTTTGCCATGCCGATACCATGACACGCCATGACTGCTTCACTAGGCGCAGATAGTAACTGAGCCAGACTGCCAAATCTTTCAATCAAGCCACGAGCCAGTTCGATAGCGGATTGGTCTTTGGTGCCTGTGCGCAGAAATATTGCCAAAATCTCACTATCGGATAGACTCTCAGCGCCTTTTTGCAGTAGCTTCTCTCGGGGGCGCTCGTCTTGGTGCCAGTCTTTGATTGCCATAGGCATTTCCTAATAAATGATGATTAATCATACCTAAAATGGCAGAAAATTGTTACTATAGGCGAAATTTTTTAGTGCTATTATCTTATGAAAAATATCCTTCTTGGTATCACAGGCGGTATTGCTGCCTACAAATCTGCCTCGTTTGCCCGACTATTGATTAAAAATGGCTATGACGTCCGTGTTATTATGACGGCAAGCGCGCAAGCCTTTATTACACCGTTAACGCTGCAGGCCTTGACGGGCAACCAAGTGCATATCGACTTGTTGGATGAGAGTGCTGAGCTGGGAATGGGGCATATTGAACTGGCAAAATGGGCGGATTTGTTGATTATCGCGCCTGCTACCGCGAATACGATTGCTAAATTGGCCATGGGAATAGCGGATGATTTACTCACTACCGTCTGCCTTGCCACCACGGCACCGATTTTGGTGGCACCTGCTATGAATCAGCAAATGTGGCAACATCCATCGGTCAAACTTAATTTGCAGACGTTAACCGATTATGATTATGAGATCATCCAACCAGCCAGCGGTGAACAAGCTTGTGGTGATATCGGTGAGGGAAGATTGCCAGAGCCAGAGCAGTTGCTTGAATACGTGCAATATTTCATCGCAAGACAAATCACCCCACAAGTATTGGCGGGTAAAAATGTGACAATCACCGCAGGTCCGACGATTGAAGCCATAGACCCTGTGCGCTATCTATCCAATCATTCCACGGGCAAAATGGGTTTTGCGCTGGCAAAAGCGTGCCGTAATGCAGGCGCGAGGGTAACCTTGATCGTTGGGGGTAAAGTACCGCTGCCAACGCCACTACTGGTCAATCGTATCGATGTGTTATCGGCTGAAGAAATGCTAATGACCGCTCGCCAATGCGCCAGTGACGATATATGTGAATGCCATCATGATCACGACCATGACCACCCTCATCATGACCATGCTCATCACCACCCTCATCATGACCATGATGAATTCGGCAATGATATCGAAGTCGAACCTGTCAGGACAGCGACCGATATTTTTATTGCCACAGCTGCGGTCGCTGATTATCGCACGCGTGATGTCGTGCCACAAAAGATTAAAAAAACGCAAGATCAGATGTCGCTGGATTTGGTGAAAAACCCTGATATTTTGGCGACCATTGCCGAAGAATTCCCTGAGGTTTTTGTGGTAGGATTTGCGGCAGAAACCCAAGATATCGAAAAATATGCTCGTGGCAAGCTTGACGCCAAAAACTTAGATATGATTGCTTGTAATGATGTGTCGCGCACCGATATTGGTTTTGGCAGTGATGACAATGCCATGACGGTGTTTTTTAAGGGCAAAGACGCCGCAGTCAGCCTCGAAAAAGCCAGTAAAGATAAAATTGCGGAACAATTGGTTGCCCTAATTGGGGAACATTTGCATTAACCACCCAAAAAAGCTGGGCGCAATCACACAGCTTTTTTGCATTAACTAAAGTGTGTCTTAGGTTGTTTTAGCTATCAGCCGCTAATTAGTTTGGTGCTAATGATTAATGATAGTTGCGATTTTAGCGATAGCTAGTATCTCTCATAGCCTTACGGGTGTCGGGGTAACGCTGATGGCTGCTACGGCGTCAGCGTTTATTCTACTATCCGTTGTAATTGTAAAGCTCTGTCATACAAAGCATTTTTTTTCGTTCCTGTGATATCGCTGGCGAGCTGTGCGGCTTTTTTCACCGACAAATCTTGCAATAGTCGTTTTAGCAAGTCATCGTGTTGATTATCATTATTCTGTAATTCACTTGCCCCAGCGACCACCAGTACCATTTCCCCTTTTTGCTGATTGGCATCGCTTGCAACAAACTGCTTTAGTTCACCGAGCGTTGACGGATAAATGGTTTCAAACGTTTTGGTTATCTCACGGCAAAACGTCACTTGTCGATTGTCGCCAAGCACCGTAATCATGTCATCGATACACTCAACAATACGATGGGGCGCTTCATAAAAAATCAGCGTAGCGGTTAAATCTTTGATTTTAGTCAATTCACTTTGTCGTCCTGCGGTTTTGGTAGGCAAAAAGCCATAAAAATAAAACTTGTCTGAAGGTAATCCTGCGACCGATAACGCGGCTATGGCAGCGCTGGCGCCGACAACCGGTGAGACTTTGATACCGGCTTGGTGACAGGCGCGCACCAGTCGAAAACCAGGGTCGCTAATCAGCGGGGTACCGGCATCACTGATAAGCGCGATACTTTGCCCCGACTGTAATATCTCAATCAGTTTAGGGGTCTGTACTTCGGCATTGTGGTCGTGATAAGCCCAAGTTTTGGTGGGGATGTTAAAGTGGTTGAGCAGTTTGCCCGAGGTACGGGTGTCCTCACAGGCGATGATAGCCACGGTTTTTAGGCAGTCGATGGCGTGGGCGGTGATATCGGACAAATTACCAATTGGGGTGGCGACGATATAGAGTGTGCCGTTTTGCTGCATGATTTTCTCAAATTTTGCTAAATATTGGTGCTATTATAAGGTTTTCTGCGGAAAAAAGGATTTGTCATGAAAACAATTTGCTTTGCTATTTTAAGTGTAAGTTTAATTTCAACGGCAGAGGCTTGTTTACCCTCATCCCCGGCTGATGTGTTGGTCGGAAGAATTGCCAGTATCGAAAATGGCGGTGAATTGCAACGTGAAAGCCAATCTAAGCAAGGTTTTGGCTTAAAATTCACTGATTATCACTGGGTATTTCGCACATGGCATCAACGGCTTATTTTGCCATCGGCGCAGCGTTTTGAAGGTGTTTTTGCTATTACCTCATTAAAACCCAACGATATCGTTGTGGCATTAGCGAGTTATTATGATGGGGGTAAACCGCATAATTACCGCATTGATAGTGTGGCAAAGCTGACTTGTCAAAACAACAAGCTGATTTTACAAAACCTGTTGGTGATACCGGTCAGTTGGAATCGACAGCAGAAACGATGTGGGATTGGTCAAAATTACGCAGGGATTTTGGATGGCTTTATCGACAACAACCAGGCCTATTATTTGGCAAAATTACAGCAAAAATACCCAACTTGTGCCGCTTTAGAAAAATCCTTTGCAACAGTGAAATAACGCAACAATGAAACTCACCGCCCCAAAACAGCGCCAAGGCGACTATTATGAAACTCTCGCCAAAGGCTACCTTGAAGCGCAAGGCTTAACGTTTTTTGCCAAAAACTGGCACTACAAAAACTTGGGCGAGCTTGATTTGGTGATGCTTGAGCCGACGCAAAAAACCCCATGCTTAGTCATTGTCGAAGTGCGTCAACGCACCATTTCTAGGTTGGGCAGCAACTTTGGCACAAGTTTAGACAGTATCACCCCCGCCAAACAACGTAAGATCATTAAAACCACCGCAGCTTTTTTACAAGCGCATCCGCAATTTGATAACTTTGACATTCGCTTTGATGTGGTAAGTTATGAAGGTGTTCAAGCTACAGGACAGGCTGTCATACCAATGCCTACGTGGATTAAGGACGCTTTTAGCGTAAATTAAGCATTTTGTATAACGTATAAACTTAGCAAAAATTATGCTATGCTACGCAGCAAAATAGTATAATTTTACCCCTCTTTTATTAGGTATTTCCCATGAACGCACAAGATTTAATTACTTTACTACAACCCCATTTTCCGAGTGGCAAAATCGAAGCCGCCAATCAAGGCAACAAATTTGATGTGCGCGTGGTGGATGACAGCTTTGAGGGTAAACGTCCTGTCGCGCGTCAACAAGCCGTATTGGGGTTGGTGTCTGATAAATTTGCGTCAGGTGAAATCCATGCACTGAATATCCAAGCGTTGACCTATACCCAGTGGCATGAGATGCAAGCCAAACAAGCTGCGCAATAAGCCATTTTTAGGAGAAACACATGGATAAATTTTTAATCACGGGTGGTACCCAGGTCAAAGGTGAAGTGGTCATCTCTGGCGCAAAAAATGCAGCATTGCCCTTGCTTGCGGCAATGATTTTGGCAGAAACCCCAGTCACCCTGCACAATGTACCGACACTCAAAGACGTCAATACCTTGGTCAAATTGATTGCGGGCACGGGTATCACCATTGAAAAGAACGGCGATACGGTGACTTGCGATACCAGTACCATCAATAGCTACTATGCCCCGTATGAGCTGGTCAAAACCATGCGCGCATCGATTTTGGTATTGGGGCCGCTGCTTGCGCGCTTTGGGCAGGCTGAAGTGTCGCTACCTGGTGGCTGCGCAATTGGCTCACGCCCTGTCGACCAACATCTAAAAGCCTTGGAAGCGATGGGAGCGACCATCACCGTTGAAAATGGCTATGTCAAAGCCAAAGCACCCGCGAGCGGTCGGCTAAAAGGTTGTCATTTCACCTTTGATATGGTCACGGTTGGCGGCACTGAAAATACCATCATGGCAGCGGCATTGGGGGAAGGAATCACGCACCTAGAAAACTGTGCGCGTGAACCAGAAGTAGTTGATCTGGCTAATATGCTTGTCAAAATGGGCGCAAAAATTGAAGGCATTGGCACCGCTTATATGACCATTGAAGGCGTTGACAAATTAAATGGCTGTGAGTACTCAGTAGTACCAGACCGTATCGAAACAGGCTCATATCTTGCGCTTGCCATGATGACAGGCGGGGAAGTGACTGCCAAAAAAACCGAAGCCAGTTTGATGCAATCCGTGCTTAAAAAATTTGAAGAAATGGGCGCCCAAGTCACTGTTGGCAGCGACTGGATTAATGTCAAAATGGCGGGTCGTCCAAAAGCCGTTGATATCCGTACATTACCACACCCGGCGTTCCCAACTGATATGCAAGCCCAGCTCATGACAGTTTGCTGTATTGCAGAAGGCACCAGTACCATTATTGAGAATATTTTTGAAAATCGCTACATGCATGTCCCTGAGCTGCAACGTATGGGGGCAAATATCAAAGTCGATGGCCATACTGCCGTTGTTCAAGGCGTCGATAAACTCAATGCCGCGCCTGTCATTGCAACCGATTTACGCGCATCTATGTCACTGGTAATGGCCGCGGTGGCAGCCCAAGGCGAGACCTGTATCGAGCGCATTTACCACATTGACCGTGGTTATGAGTATGTGGAAGATAAACTGCGCGGCTTGGGCGTCACCATTGAGCGGGTGAAAGGCGAATAACAGGTATAAGACAATGACACAAGCAAATGATGCCAATTATAACGGTCTTACCTTAGCGTTATCCAAAGGGCGAATCTTAAAAGATACCTTGCCCCTGCTAAAAAAGGCAGGTATCGAACTACTTGAAGACCCCGAAGAATCACGTAAACTGATTTTCCCGACCACGCATGCTGATGTGCGGATTTTGATTTTACGCGCCAGTGACGTGCCAACCTATGTGGAGCATGGGGCGGCGGATTTTGGTGTAGCGGGTAAAGATGTGCTGATGGAGCATGGCTCAAGCAATTTATATGAATTGCTTGACCTACAAATTGCCAAATGCCGTTTGATGACGGCAGGTAAAGTGGGGCTACAACTACCCAGTCGTCGTCTTCGAATTGCCACCAAATATGTCAATGTGACGCGCGCGTTTTTTGCCAGTCGCGGTGAACAAGTCGATGTGATTAAACTCTATGGTTCCATGGAACTTGCGCCCTTAGTAGGCTTGGGTGATTTGATTGTGGATGTGGTCGATACCGGTAATACCTTAAGGGCCAATGGTCTAGAGCCGCGCCAAGAGATTTGCCAAGTCTCTTCGCGTTTGATTGTCAATCAGGTCAGTTATAAACGTAAATTTGCGCTGCTTGAGCCAATCATTGAAAGTTTCAAGCAAAGCATCGCTGATAACACCCAGTAACGGTTCAAAAATCACCATGATGCAGCATCTTTTTGTGTATGGCACGTTAGCGCCCAATCGCGACAACCACACCATCATGACACCTATCAACAACGGCAGTTGGCAGCCTGCGACTATTCGTGGGCATTTGATGCCAGATGGCGGTTGGGGCTCGGCGCTAGGATTTCCTGCAGTCATCCCCGATGAACAAGGCGACATGGTAGCGGGCTTGGTGTTTTCGTCGGATGATTTGGTCAATCATTGGAAGCGGCTAGATGAGTTTGAAGGTGAAGCCTATCAGCGCATTGAAGTAACAGCCACGCTTGACAATGGTGCGAAAATCCAAACCTTTGTGTATGCACTCGACAATTTACAGCATTATTAAAGCTGGCTATGCCGATTAAAACATGGAAGATGAAAACATTGAAAATGAAAACATTGAAGATTAAAAAAAGACGTTATTAAAACGTCTTTTTTTAGCTTGGTGAATTTTAATTGGGCGAAAACTAAAAGTGGTGACGGATTGGCTCAGTTTAGCTGATTTTGATGCGTCGATTTTGATGCGCTAGCTTTGATGCGCGAATTTTGATGGGTTGGCGAATGGCTGTGCAGGCTAAAAAGCCGCTTTCATCCATGAAGAAATTTGTTATGCTATGGGTTAGTCATTTTTTATTCTTAGAGGAATACCATGCGATTGTTAAATAGCCAACAAGCGAGTTTTGAGCAGGAATTGACAGAGCTGCTTGCTTTTGAAACGGTAAATGATCCAGCGCTACTGGCTACGGTTGACGATATTATCGTACAAGTGCGTCAGGGTGGGGATGAGGTGGTGTTAAAACTGACCCAACAATTTGACAACCATCCTGCCAAAACCTTTGCTGAGCTAGAGATTTCACAAGAAAAGCTCAAACAAGCATTTGATGGATTAAACCCTACAATCAAGCAAGCGCTTGAACTGGCGGCACAGCGCGTCACATCTTTTCACGAGCGCCAACGGCAAGAAAGCTGGACGTATCAAGATGCGCTAGGTAATACGCTTGGACAACAAGTTACGCCACTCGATAAAGTGGGTATCTATGTGCCAGGTGGGCTGGCAAGTTATCCATCCAGCGTCTTGATGAATGCGTTACCCGCAAAAGTGGCAGGGGTCGGGCAAATTATCATGGTGGTGCCTGCCCCTCATGGTGAACTAAATCCCTTGGTATTGGCGGCCGCTTATTTGGCGGGTGTGGATAAAGTGTTTACCATTGGGGGCGCGCAAGCGGTGGCAGCGTTGGCTTACGGCACTAACACCATCCCGCAAGTTGATAAAATCACAGGACCTGGCAACAAATACGTGGCAGCCGCCAAACGCGCCGTGTTTGGGCAAGTGGGCATTGACATGATTGCTGGTCCCTCGGAAGTACTGGTATATGCCGAAGGTGTGGCCAATGATAAAGCCGACTGGTTAGCCATGGATTTATTGTCGCAAGCGGAGCATGACACTGTCGCGCAAGCGATTTTTGTCACCCCATCTGAGCCATTACTCAAAAAAGTTGCGCAGGAAATCGAAAAAGCCTTAGCAGATTTGCCAAAAGCTGACATTGCTAAAGCGGCGATTGCCAACCGTGGCGCGCTGATTTTGGTGAAAGACCGCGCAGAAGGTATTGAGGTGATTAACCGCATTGCCCCGGAGCATTTGGAATTGTCGGTAGATGACCCAGAGGCGATGGTCAAAGATGTCCGCCATGCGGGCGCTATCTTTATGGGTCGCTATACCCCTGAAGCCATTGGCGATTATTGCGCTGGCCCTAATCACGTGTTGCCAACGTCAGGTACCGCACGTTTTAGTTCACCGCTCGGCGTGTATGATTTTCAAAAGAAATCTTCGATTATTTATTGTAGCGAGCAAGGTAGCCAAACGTTGGCAAAAACTGCCGATATATTGGCGGTGGAAGAAAATTTGGATGCCCACGCGCGTTCAGCCCGTTACCGTGTAAAATAGGTTCAAACGCGCCTGTGATAATTCAACAGCTTATGGCAATTCAACAGTGCATTTAACTCATTTAACTCATTTTAACGGGGAAGTTAACGCTGTTTTGTCAATACATCGAGGCGTAGCTGTTCTTCAGGCGTAAACATCGTCTGCTGTAAAGCCACAATTTGTTGCTGTGCTTGCGGCACATTACCCAATTTGCCCAGTATTTGGTTAGACTGTGTCTGATAAGTTGCCACACGCTGCGCAAATTGCGCTTCAGATTGGTCAAGCTGCTCAAGCCGTTTGACCGCTTCAGGGGAGACATATTGACTACGCATGGCATTGATTTGGCTTTGCGTTGCCCCTTGCTGCTGCATTTGCTGCGTTTGCGCTAATAACTTGTCAATATTGCGCTGCTGGGTTAGCTTTGTCTGTAGATTTGGGTCTTTAACGCTGGCGATATAGGCAGTTTGCGCCTTATCAATGATGGCTTGGCGCTGGTCATTGCTCAGTTGCGCGTTTTGGTTGGCTTCGACGACCGTCATGTTGTAGTCATTGAGGGCTTGTTCATCCCCAAAAAAAGCTTCGCGGGTTTTGGCGTCAAAATAGCGGGCTTGCAGCTGTTGTACTGCGCGTAATTGGTTCTTAATGGCAGATAAATCTAATGCACTGACGTTGGGATTGGGATGTGCTTTAGGCTTATCTAGCTGGCTGACAGCGGTCAAATAGGTTAGATAATTTTGAAAAATCTGAACCGCTTGGCTTGCGGCAGGCTCAGGCGTATGTTCACGAATATAGGCAATCACCCGTTGTTCAATCTGGGTTAAGGGCTCTTCCCCTTGTGCGGACAAAAAATAATCAAACAGTCGGCGCAAACCCGCGGTCACCACCAATTGCTTATTCTCATCGATAATAATTTCGCCATCGACTTGGGTGCCTTGTAGTGATTTGGGCAGTGATGTGGCCAGTGATATGGGCAAGGGGTTAGCGTTCGCGCTGACGGAGGATGCATTGACTAGCGTTACGGTTTGATTGGATGGCAATATACCAGATGGCATCGTACTAGCGGCATCATTTTGCAAAGGATTGGCTGTTTTGACAGCGTCCTTAGGTTTTAACCACAGTATGCAGGCTATCAATAATGCGATGATACCACTGGCCAATATTATTATTAGCCAGTTTATCGATCGTTGGTTTGTGTTAGGATTGTTTGATGGAACCATAGGCATAAGCTTACAACGATTGACCTTTTAAGCGATTGACTTGGTTGCGATAGACAGTCAATGGATTGGTGTCTAGCAAACTGACAATGCCAAATACCTGATTGACTGAATCCATATGATTCATTTTATAGTTATCACGAATCACTTCACCCAGACGACTTGAACAGGGTGAGACAAGCCCATCATTGGCTTCGCCATTGAAGGATAAACCCGTCAACCCCAACACCGTATCAGACGGATCGACAAGCATGGTCATAGTTTGGGCACCACTAAGTGAGTAGTAACGTACATTATTGACCACCGTGTTTTTTGGGTATCCACAATAACTGGTCGGCATGGCTGCAGGGAATTTTTGGTTAAATTTGGCTGCGTAATTGGTGGTGAGTGAATTGACGGCTGCCCAACCATCTTGCTGCTGCAGTTGATTGAGTGGCACGCCAGATCCGATGTCCATCACACCGCCCACCAATTCAAAAAACTTGATTGCCATTAAAGAGGCGGTATTAAATTCGCCAGCCGGTAAGCCATCAGCCGCGCTGCCTTCAGTCACCATTTTGACCGTCCAATCCGCCATTTTTGAGCCTTGCTCAGGGCTGGAAATCGCCGTCACAGATGAGACTAGCGATGGCGCAACCCCCGCCACATAGCGAATATCAATCCCACCTTGGCTATGACCGATTAAGTTAACCTTCGGGCTGCCGGTGATGGCAATGATGGTTTTGATTTGTTGGAGTAGCTGCTCACCGCGCACTTCGGTGTCATTGACACTTGATGTCTTGGTCACATACACACTGGCGCCATTTTTGGTGAGATCTTGAGGGATGCCATTAAAATAATCGACCAAACCAAACATTTTGCTCCAGCCACCAAGCCCATGAGCAAGCACGATAGGGTATTTGGTTTTTGCATAATCTGAGGTGGCGGTGAGGGTGGTGACTGCGACACAGCCAGTGGCATTGGCACAGTTGTAATAACTTGAGGCATAAGAAGACGCAGAAAATGCGATGGAAGAAAAAAGCAATCCTTTGGCGGCACGGCGCATAAAGCGATGATTTGACATATACTGATCCTTGTAAAGTCATAATGAAGTTTCGCTGTCCTATGGATTAATTTAACCTAAATCAAGAATTTGTGAATCAAATGAAATGACTGGTCAGTATATTTTTTGGCAAAGTCAGTTGATTCAGTATGTAGATAGGGTTAAAGATCAAGTGATGTATTGGCACAATTGGCGTGCCATCTACAAAAGCAGACACAAATTGTCATTGATTTTCTGCTAAGATTTGCTAAGGTAACGGCTGATTTTTCGTTTTTGCTGTTTATTGATTTTTTGCCCCTCATTACAAGAGAATAACTGACCCACTATGTTAGAACTACTATCTGACCCGTCAGCGTGGCTAAGCCTTGCGACGCTTGTCATTCTTGAGATTGTTTTAGGTATTGATAATCTTGTCTTTATTGCCATCTTAGCCAATAAACTCCCGCCGCATCAGCGCGCTAAAGCCCGTAATCTAGGTCTAGGTCTAGCACTACTCATGCGATTGGTGCTCTTATCCATGATTTCATGGCTCATTACCTTAACCGATCCTGTGCTCACCTTGGGAAGTTTTGATTTATCGGTTCGCGATATTATTTTATTGGTAGGCGGGGTTTTCTTGCTGTTTAAAGCAACGACAGAGCTGCATGAGCGGCTGGAAGGAAAACCTGAGCATACCAACCAAAGCAAAGTGCAAGCTGGGTTTATGGCGGTTGTTGCACAGATTGTGATTTTAGATGCGGTGTTCTCGTTTGATGCGGTGATTACCGCTGTAGGCATGGCAAAACACCTTGAAATCATGATGGCGGCAGTAATCATTGCCATGGCATTGATGGTGGCTGCGTCTAAAGCGCTCACAGAGTTTGTCGGTCGTCATCCAACCGTGGTGATTTTATGCTTAAGTTTCTTACTGATGATTGGCTTTAGTTTAATTGTCGAAGGACTAGGCTTTCATATGCCAAAAGGTTACTTGTATGCGGCGATTGCGTTCTCAATTTTAATTGAAGCGTTTAACCAAGTAGCCAAACGCAATAAAACCAAATATGAAAATCAAATTCCGATTCGTGACCGTACCGCGGATGCGATTTTACGTTTAATGGGTGGTAAAACCGAAGAAGCGGTTACCCCAGAGAATAATTCAGAGCATTTTGATTTTGATAGTATGCCTTTTGCGCAAGAAGAGCGTTATATGATTAGTGGCGTATTAGCGCTCAATGAGCGCGATGTACATACCATCATGACGCCGCGCAATGATATCTCTTGGGTCAATATCAACGGTAGCCGCGAAGAAATGCGCGCGCAATTGCTTGATACGCCGCATAGTTTGTTCCCTGTGTGCCGAGATACCATTGATAAAGTGCTTGGGGTAGTACGCGCCAAAGACTTTTTGGATTTGCTCGATAACAATGTCGCAGATATTGAAACCGCCATTAAACCCTTACTTAACAAGCAGCAGCCTGTGTTTGTGTCAGAGAGCATTGACAATCTAAAACTGCTCAATATGCTCAAAAAAGCCAAAGGTAATTTGGCAATGGTGATTGATGAATACGGTCAAGTCGCAGGATTAGTGACACCGCTTGATGTGCTAGAGGCGATTGCAGGTGAGTTCCCTGATGAAGATGAAACCTTAGAAATTATCCCCTATGACGATTATTGGATTGTGAATGGCACAGCAAGTTTGCACCAACTACGTTTGGAGCTTGACGATCCAGATTTTCTACTCGATGCCGATCAGTTCACCATTGGCGGGTATTTGATTTCGCAGCTGACCGATGCCCCAAAAGTCAATCAAACCATTGATATCGGTGCCTATAAGTTTACCATTCTAGAAACTTCAACATCGCGCATTTTGAAATTAAAAGTTGAACGTGAAGCCCCGATGGTGGCAACGGTTTAAATCACTGATTGGGTATAAAAGAAGGGGTAATTAACCCCTTTTTTTTGTATGACTTTTTTAGGGATATAACAATTAAGGAATTTGCTTAATTGTCAAGGTGATAGTAGGCAGTTTGCTGGTTGACGTGGCAGTAGATTGACTGGACACAGGCGTGGATGATAGCGCAGTCAAGGTAATATCCATATTGGCAAAACGCTGTGTTTGACGCAAGTCTCCGCGCAAATCCCCAATCGATAGGTTGAGGGTTTGTGGGCGAGAGGCGGTAGTCATAGCCGTGACCGCTACTGTGGCATTACCTGCCCAAATACACTGTACGCCTGTGGCACAGCGGCTATCATTGAGCACTTTATCAAAAGTCAGATTTAGCTGGTGTTCTTTAACAAAGATGTTTTGACCCAGTGCAAGCGTGACCGTGCGAGTGGCATTGGCTGGCTGGTTGACTGTTGAAGGCATTGGCTTGGCGGGCAACGTAGGCGCAGTCATACAGGCGGTTAATACGCCCGTAGTGAGTAAGGCGATACTTGTGGTTTGAATGATTTTTTTCATGGGTGATTTCCTTTTTTTCTTAACGGTTAATTTTAAGTTTTGGTTTTTATTTCTAGTTATTAGTGTTATTTTTGGCGGCAAAAAAACGCTGTAGTCCCGCCAATACCAAGTCTTGCCGAATTTCCACGCTGGCTGATAGGTGCGGCTCAAAAGTATGGGCATCACCGCCTGTCATGGTGATTTCAAATTGTGGGTAGCGATGAATGGTTTCATTGATGGCCCCAACAATGGATAACATAATACCATGATGCACCGCGTCTTGGGTATTGGTGCCTGAATCTATACTATCAAAAGTGCCATCAATAATACTAATCTGGCGCGTTCCTGAGAATAGCGACTCGCGCTGCAAATAGATACTGGGGAAAATATAGCCCCCCAAGTGATGACCCTGATCGACCAAATCAATGGTAACGGCAGTGCCGCAGCCAATCACGCATTGTTTTTTGCTAGGCTCGATGATACCGAGCATTTGTAGCCAGCGGTCAACGCCAAGTTGGGCGGGATTATAATCGCTCGACATCAGCGCGTGCTTGGCATGGACTTGGGCAAATTCAAACGGTTTTTGCAATCGCTCTAGGCTTTCTGCGACGTGATTATTGACGGCTTGTCCGAGTACGGATGACACCCCGATAAAGTCAGGATTGAGTCGTTCAAGCCGAAAGGTCAACCCTTTGAGCAATTCGGCAGGCGCTTGCAAATGCTGCTCAGCCGCATGATCGAGCACTTGACCCTTATCGTCCGTGAGCCAATATTTTAAGCGGGTATTACCCAAGTCTAGCCAAAGTTTTGTCATAAATAATAGCCTTTGAATGGGATGCTTTATTTGTGTCTATTTGTCTGCAACGATGAAATGGCTGAATCCAAAACTTGAATGGTGCCTGTCCAAATCGTTTGTGTGCTGCCATCTGCTTGCTCAATCAATAGACAGCCTTGCGCATCGATACCGGCTGCAATGCCTGTTATTGATTGCTCAGATAAGGCATTATGAATTTGCAAATGCTTGTTTTTTAATACGTCTTTTTGGGCAAAATCATGGATAAATTGCTCGCTCGCTTCAGTCGCTTGCAGCTGATTAAATTGCCCAATCGCATTAGCTATGGCATCGCTAATGGGCTGATAAAACTCACTGGGTTGTAAGCGCTGCGTTGTCAAGTCTTGCAGGCTTACCGCTTGGTAGTTTAAGCCTTCTTGGGTTTGCTGGGTCAGCACAGGGGCATGGGCAATATTGACCCCCACACCGACAACGACCCCTAGCATGTGACCTGCGACATTGACCGGCTCTATCAAAATACCTGAGAGTTTTTGAAATTGGTCAGGTAGGTTGTCTTGTGGTTGATAAAAACCCACATCGTTCACCCATTTGACGCCAATGGTGGGCAAATGCTTTGCCAGTCTTGTTTGGTTGATGGCTTCTATGATAGGGATTTGACTGAGCTGATAACCCACGCACAGTGACAAGCGACCATCTAATCGATAAGATAAGCAAAGATTTTGCTGCCAAGCATAGGCTTGTGTCGGCACATACAGCGATAAATAAACATTGCCTAGCGGTGATTGCCATGTTCTGCCATGTTGACCACGTCCGCCTGATTGGGTATCGGCAGTGAGTAAATGGGGGCGGCTAAAATGCGGTCGGTTATGGTCGGTAGGCGACTGCGCTTGATAGCTGAGCACCATCCACTCAATCAGCTGGCTGTTGGTTGAGTGGGTGCTGGCTAAGTGGGTATGGCAAAGCGAATCAATTTTCATGGCGATGGGTACATAGGGTGGGTTTTATAAGCTTAGGTACAATGTTACAAACGACAAAATAAAGTTTGCTATACTAACGCTATTTTTAATCAAAGGAAATGCAAAAAATGATGTATCTGTGGTTTTTGCTGGCGGGGGCGTTTGCTGGCACTTGTGCGGGTCTGTTTGGTGTCGGTGGCGGATTGATTATCGTACCTGTGCTGATGGCGATTTTTAAAGCGTATGGCTATCCAAGCGATGTTATTACCCATTTGGCGGTAGGGACATCGCTTGCCACGATTGTGGTGACATCCATAAGCTCCATACAATCGCACAATAAGCGCGGTGGCGTGCGCTGGGATGTATGGCGCAATATGTCAATTGGCTTGGTGGTGGGTAGTTTCGTTGGTGCTTATATCGCAGATTTATTGCATGGTAAGGTATTGGCGTTTTTGATTGCTGGTATGGCGCTGTTTATGGGGCTAAAAATGCTTTTGGCTAAAAAATCGGAAGTTATCGCAACTACTCACTTGCCATCCGCTGCTGTGCAAACAGGGGTTGGGGGCTTGATTGGCGCAGCATCGGCGATTTTTGGTATTGGCGGTGGCAGTTTTACCGTGCCGTTTTTGAGCCGTTTTGGTTTGACCATGCAACAAGCGGTGGGTACGTCAGCAGCCTGTGGCTTACCGATTGCCATTGCAGGTGCGCTCGGGTTTATGTTTTTTGGTAAAGACGTGCAAGGCTTGCCCGCTGAGGCGATTGGCTTTGTGCATATCACCGCGTTTTTGTGTATTTCAGTGATGAGTTATTTATTTGCCAAGGTGGGGGCAAAATTGGCGCACCAATTGCCTGCCAACACTTTAAAGCGCATGTTCGGTGGTCTGCTGCTGATTGTGGGTGCAAAAATGATGCTGGGCGCGCTTGGGATTAATTTATGGTAAAAATAAACATGGGTTTTGTGTCATGTCATGAGAATGAATTTTATAATCCATTCTCAATCATATGCCCCATACGCTCTTTCTTAGTGTTGAGGTAGGCCTCATTGTGGGGATTGACACCCACCAACAGCGGCACGCGTGCTACTACCTCAATACCAATCTCATTGAGATAGTCAATTTTGTTGGGGTTGTTGGTTATCAGCTTTACCTTATCCACACCGACATGCTCAAGCATCGGCTTGCACATCTCATAGGTGCGAGCATCGGCAGGTAAATCGAGCAGCAAATTGGCATCAAGCGTATCATGTCCTTGGTCTTGCAATGCGTAAGCTCGGATTTTGTTGGTCAGTCCAATCCCACGCCCTTCTTGGCGCAAATATAAAATCGCCCCGCAGCCGCCATTTTTAGCATAAGCTTGAATCATCTGCATGGTGGCATTGAGCTGAGGCCCGCAGTCGCATTTAAGCGAACTAAAGGCATCCCCTGTCAAACATTCGCTATGAATGCGTACCAATGGGATTTTGGATTTATCAGCCGTGGGCAAGCCAACCGTCAGCATGACGTGTTCATGTTTGCGATTGCCAAGCGCATCGCGTGCCGTGTCGTCCGTATCTTCAAACACATGAATGTCAAATAACCCATGCGCTGTTGGTAAGGTTGCTTGCGTGATAAATTGATACGACACCCACTACTCCAAAAAAATGTCCAAAAAAATGACCCACTGACCCAAACAACTGAACCAAGTCGGTAAACCCAAAAATAAAAGTGCCCTTTACATGAAGGCATTGATTAAAATATCAAGAAGGATAGCGTCATTACGCATCTTATCAATAAGCCGCAAGCTAGGTTGGCATGCTATCTGAGGTAACTTTTTTGTCAAAATTTATCAAAAATTCAAGGCGCTAAGCTAAACTTTATAGAAGCTATAAGATACAATCTAAAATAGCGAGGTTTGATGTTTAATCAACAAAAAAATGCTATTATGCCACATTCATGCGCCACATTGGCAATTCAAAGCTGGTAATGCTAGCTTAGTCACCTCGATTTTCAAGCGCCCAACGCTTTGGCAGTCTGTCAACTTTGTGCCCGTATCTTGTGCCAATTTTGTGCCAACAATAAGGTGTTAATAGTCATTGTGCGTTTTACCATTTATTTTTTTCACCTGTGTCAACAGGGCTCATCGAGTGCCTGTAAGCAATGAAAAGTGTCAGCCAAGATATGTCAAAAACTAAAATAGCTAACCAAAAATACCCATTAAAAACCTTTGATACCATCCCTATGCTAAAGCCGCATACGCCGCTGCTCGATGGGGTGGACAGCCCTGCTGACCTAAAAAAATTCAGTACCGCGCAATTGCAGCAATTAGCCGATGAACTGCGCGAGTTTTTGCTGTATGCAACGGGCGTCAGCGGCGGGCATTTTGGTTCTAACCTTGGCGTCGTTGAGCTTACCATTGCACTGCATTATGTCTTTAATTCACCCAAAGACCAAATTGTCTGGGACGTAGGTCACCAAGCCTATCCCCACAAAATTTTAACGGGTCGCCGTGACAAGCTTACCACCATTCGTAGCCAACATGGGCTGACTGCTTTCCCTGAGCGTCATGAGTCTGAGTATGATACCTTTGGCGTTGGGCATTCATCGACGGCGATTTCTGCAGGACTAGGCATGTCGCTTGCTATGCGCTATTTAGGCAAAAATGACAAAGTAGTTAGCATCGTCGGTGATGGTGCTATGACAGGTGGCATGGCGTTTGAAGCGATGAATGACGCGGTGCAGCAAAATGCCGATTTGATTGTGGTGCTCAACGATAATGACATGTCAATCTCACAGGCAACGGGCGGATTTTCTAAACATTTAGCCACCCTTTGGCAGCGTGGTTTGGCAGTCGATATCGATAAAAATGGTGATGCGATTTTTACCAAGCGCGTCATCTCCAGTGAAGACCGCCGTATTCGTCATTATTTGCACATGGCGAATGAAGCTTTAGATGACTGGACATCGCGCCTGCCCAATAAAATTGTCGAAAAATTGGCAGAAAAAGGTATTCCTAAACCCTCTCAGTTAGAGACATTACCTGAGAAAATCGCCAATAAACTTATTGATGAAGTGTTCCCTGAAAACTTGTTTAAAGCCATCGGTTTTCAGTATTTTGGACCGTTTGATGGGCATGATGTTGCCAAATTGACTCAAATATTTGAACGGGTCAAGCAGTTACAAGGGGCGGTACTCGTCCATGTACATACGGTCAAAGGTAAAGGCTTTTTACCGGCAGAATGTGACCCGATTACTTATCATGCCATTACCAAACTTAAGAAAATCAACCCAGCGCAAGAAAAATCTGTGCCAGTTGACAGCCAAAAGCCGGCACCCACCCCCGCCAAAAAATACTCGCAAGTGTTTGGCGAGTTTATCTGCGATAAAGCCGCCACTGACAAACAACTGATGGCGATTACCCCTGCGATGGCTGAAGGCTCAGGCATGACCGAATTTGCCAAGCGCTTTGCTAGCCAGTTCTTTGATGTGGCGATTGCCGAGCAACATGCAGTGACCCTAGCGGGTGGTATGGCAACCCAAGGCGTCAAACCAATTGTCGCGATTTACTCCACATTTTTACAACGTGGCTATGACCAACTGATTCACGATGTGGCTTTGCAAAATCTCAACGTGATGTTCGCCATTGACCGTGCAGGCTTGGTCGGTGAAGACGGTGCGACCCATGCGGGGGTATTTGATATCGCCTTTATGCGAACTGTGCCCAATATGGTGATTGCTTGTCCCAAAGATGAGAATGAGTGCTATAACTTACTTAATACCTGTTATGAGCATATTGGACCCGCTGCGGTGCGTTATCCACGCGGTAATGGCATTGGCGCAGAAATTGATAAAAACCAAGCGATGTATCCAATCGGTAAGGCAGCGCTTGAGCAGACTATCGAAGCCACTGCAGCAGATACGAGCAACGTGGCGAAAAAAGTTGCGGTGCTTGCTTTTGGTACCATGGTAAAGACGGCGGTCACGGCGTGTCAAAACTTAGCCGAAACTTACCCAACAACGACGTTTTTTGTTTATAATATGCGGTTTGTTAAACCGTTAGACAGCGAATTACTGGATACTCTATTGGCGCAAAACTGCTCCATTGTTACCCTTGAAGAACACCAAGTCATGGGCGGTGCCGGTAGTGCGGTCAATGAATACCTAGTTGCCCAAGCAGCAAAAACAAGCCAAGCCTTGCCAACGCTAATCAACATCGGTATCCCCGATAAATATATCGCGCATGGCAGCCCTGAGCAGCAATTAGCCGATTGTGAGCTAGATGTCGCGGGTGTGGTCAAACAGATGCAAACGATTTTGTCATAAATTTTAGATTTTTATCCTTCAACAAAAGGTCAATTATGGAACCGATGGTCGTCATGGCAGCCCGCGCTGCACAAAAAGTAGGTCAAGAGATTTTAAATGCACACAACAATCGCCACAAGCTAGAGTTCACGATTGAAAGCAAAGGCTTAGATGGTTTGGTGACCCAAATCGACCGTTATAGCGAAGAATTATTGATCGCGATGCTCAAAGAAAGTTACCCAACCCACTCATTTTTGGGTGAAGAGTTTGGGCTACAAGAAGGCAAGGGCAATGATAAAGACTGGTGCTGGGTCATTGATCCATTAGATGGTACCCACAACTTTATTCATGGCTTACCGCATTTTTGTGTCTCAATCGGCGTGCAAAAAAATGGCGTCACCGAACATGGCATCATCTATGACCCAGTGCGTGATGAGATGTTCTCAGCCAGTCGTGGTAAAGGCGCCCGTCTCAACCAACGCCGTATCAGCGTCAGTGAGCATAAAACCATTGATGGCGGCTTTTTTACCACAGGTCATCCGCTTGAGCGTAACCGCGCGGAAGGTAGAGTATCGTATGCCAAAGAGCATTTTGAAAGCTTACAAAAAATCTGCGAACAAGGCGGTCAAGTGCGCCGTGTGGGCTCGGCCGCGTTAGATTTGGCCTATGTAGCAGCGGGACGGTTTGATGGTTATTTTGAAATGTCTATCAAACCTTGGGATATCTGCGCCGGTGAGTTAATTGTCACGGAAGCGCGCGGTACTGTGGTTGACCATACAGGCGCACACAATGCGATGCAAACAGGTTCTATCTTTGCGGCAAATATCAAACTGTTAAAACCATTGATGCAAACTGTGGTGCCAGTTTGGGGCAGTGCCGTAAAAGGCTGATGTTACTGTGACATTAAAAACGCGCTAACTAATGGCGCGTTTTTTTATTTCATAATCAATTTGCAAAAAAATAGGCTAAGCTAAAGAGGTTAAGTTAAGCAGATAGACAACAACGTTGGCATAATACCAAGGCTGGCATAATAAGAGATGGCAATATAAAAACGGCAATCAGTATTCACTGATTGCCGTCCTCGTTCTATATGCTGTTTTATAGCATCTTATTTATAGTATCTTGCTAAAAATCACCTAAATTGCGTATGTTAGAAAGGCTATCTTTCAATATACTGTAATTTATTGGGTACGCCATCCCATTCTTTGGCATCGGGTAGTGGGTCATGCATGGCTGAGATGTTTGGCCATTTTTCGGCAAGTTCTGCATTCAGTTCGATGTATATTTCTTGACCTTTTGGCACTTCATCTTCTGAGAAAATCGCATTGGCAGGGCATTCTGGCTCACACAGCGCACAGTCAATACATTCATCAGGATGGATGACCAAAAAATTCGGACCTTCATAGAAACAGTCCACAGGACAGACTTCAACGCAGTCAGTATATTTACAACGAACACAGTTATCAGTAACGACGAAAGTCATGGCGGTGGCTACCTTTTTTTAGTTGCACAAATGTTAAAAGTATAAAAAATACAATCATATTATTTTAGCGCGTTACGCTTTTTTTAACAATTCCTTTAATGAATAAATAAATTCTAACGCCTGTTTCGGCGTCAGCTCGTCAGGGTTTAGGGTGTTTAGTTGTTGGCTAAGTTTATATTCATCAGTCTTCAAAGCTTGATAGTCAGCCGCTGCACTTTGCAAATCCAGACCTATTTGTTTCTTGTCTTCTGATGGATAGGGTAAAGAATTGTTGGGCAAACTTTTTTGCTCGCTTTGGTTATCCAAATAATATTGCGCTTGGGCTAATAAGTCTTGCGGCAAACCTGCCATTTTGGCGACATGCAATCCAAAACTGCGATGCGTTGCCCCGGGTGCGATTTTATGCAATAGCAGCAACTGTCCGTTGATTTCTTGGGTGACAAGGTGCTGATTAAACATTTTGGGGTGGCGCTCAGCCAGTTCCGTGAGCTCAAAATAATGGGTGGCAAAGAGGGTCAAACAGCCAATTTTTTCTGCTAAATAATTCACGCACGCATGCGCAATCGCTAGACCATCTTGGGTGCTGGTGCCACGACCGACTTCATCCATGAGTACCAATGAGTTGGCATTGGCTTGGTTCATGATATTGGCGGTTTCGATCATCTCGACCATAAAGGTTGATTTACCACTTGCCAAGTCATCTGCCGAGCCAATGCGGGTAAAAATCCGCTCAATACGACCGAGCGTCACCGACTGCGCAGGGACATACGCGCCACAACAAGCAAGTAGCACGATGAGGGCGGTTTGACGCATGTAAGTTGACTTACCGCCCATATTGGGCCCTGTAATGAGCATTAATCGTTCAAGTTGGGTGGCTGTTCCCATGACACAGTCATTGGCGACAAATGGGTCAAGCGATGCCGTCTGATGGTGAGCTTGACGCTGTTGACCTGCTTCAACCACGATATGGCGTCCGCCTTGGATATTGAGGCTTGCGGTATCATCCGTGGTATTAAACAACGGGCGGCACCAGTTTTTATTATGGTGAGAGCGATTCTGCAAACGCGTTAGGCTGACCCAATTGGCAAGTACGTCCAAATACCCAATCGCTTTGGCAAGGCGCTGCAGCTCACCAAGCTGTGACTTGAGCTGACGCAGCAGATTTTCATAGATACGCTTCTCAAGGGTCAACGCTTGCCCTTGAGCCGATAAATAGGATTCTTCAATGGTTTTGAGCGCTGGCGTGATAAAGCGTTCGGCATTTTTGAGCGTTTGACGGCGAGTAAAATATTCAGGCGCGTTCTTGGCTTGTAGGGCGCTGAGTTCAAAATAAAATCCGCTCACTTTATTAAAGCCCACTTTGAGCATGGGCAAGTTATTTTTTTGCCGCTCTTGCACCGCCAATTCTTCCAATGTTTGCTCGATATTGCCATGCAGATTTTGTAATTCATCAAGCTGTGGGTCATAGCCCTTTTTTATCATGCCGCCATCACGGATGTGGGCGGGCGGCTCATCGACAATCGCTTGCTCTAGCAAGGCATAGATATTGGCAAAGCTATCAGTTAAGGCTAAGTCAGGTAGCTGTTTGCTAAGCATGGCAAGCAAAGGTGTCTCGGCAGTTAGCGTCGTTATGGTGGTAAAATCAAAATGTTGCTGTAACTGCTTTGACAACGCTAACGCTTGCGCCAGACTCAGACGCAATTTGAGCAAATCGGTCGGTTTTGCTGAACCCAAGCCAATGCGTCCCCCAATCCGTTCGATATCGCTGATTTCGCTTAAGGTTTGTTTAAGCAATTCAAACGCTTCTATCGGCAATGTCATCAGTTGTTCAACCGCATCAAGCCTGCGGTTAATCAGGGTGACATTGCGTAGCGGTCGGTGCAAATGATGCACCAAAGCGCGTTTGCCCATCGGCGTTTGGCAGTGATCAATCACCGATAATAGCGAAATACCCGATGCCAACACGGGTTTAAAAATTTCCAAATTTTGCTGACTGATGGTATCAAGCTGCAAAAAATCGCCGTTATGCTCGAGCTGCAGGCTGCGAATATGGCGTAAATCAGCTTGCTGGGTCTGTTTGCCGTAATGCAGCACAACCGATGCCGATGAGATGGCAAGCGGTTTTTGCTCAATGCCAAACCCTGCCAGCGTGGTGACGCTTAGATGCTGGGTCAGATGTTCAAGCGCGTTATTGGGCAGAAAATAACTGTGCGGCTGTGACAAAATCGGCGGCAGACTAGCTGTTGGACTATTTGCGCTCAGACAATCCTGCAAAAAATGTTGCCATGCCTCAGACAGCTGCTCATCTATCAGCACTTCACTGGGATCAAAGCGGGCGAGTGCGTTAGCAAGCTCGCTTTGTAACGCAGTATGGCTATCGCAGTTAAGCTCAGTGACGCGGATTTGCCCTTGCGCCAAATCCAGCTGCGCCAATCCCACCGACATTTGCTGTTTGGCAAAGCTGATCGCGACGACCGTTGGCGTCTGCCCTTGGGTGATGAGGTTATCATCGGTCAGCGTTCCTGCGGTCAAGGTACGGACGACTTTACGTTCCATAATCTTAGCGGCATTGGCTTTTGTTTTGCTGGTTTTTTTTGCTATGCTCTTGGCTGCAGAGTCTGTTGCTGCAATGTTGTCTTCAAGGTTGTGTTCTGGATTCTCTTCTGAGCCGTATTCAGGCTTTTCTTCTTCGACTTGTTCACAGACCACCACGGTTTGCCCGGCATTAATCAGCCGAGCAATATAGCCGTCTGCCGAATGAAACGGCACGCCTGCCATCGGGATGGTATTGCCCTGTTTATCTTTGCCACGTCGGGTCAAGGTGATGCCCAAAATATCGGCAGCAAGCTTGGCATCATCGAAAAACAGCTCATAGAAATCACCCATCCGGTACAGCACCAAGGCATGCGGATAATCCGCTTTTAGCGTGAGATATTGCTGCATCATGGGGGTGTGATGGTCAAGATTGTGAGGCATGGTCTGGGGCATAATAGTTAGACGTTATGAAATTAAGCATCAGGTGCGTTTGTCGCACCATGTTGGGTGTGTGAGGTTGGTTAAGGCTGGCATGCACAAATGCACATTAGTTCCAACCTATTTTTTCGAACTTATTTACCAGCTTATTTAAAAGCTTAAAGCGATGCGATTTTTGAGATCCAATGCTGTTTTTCAGCATCCCCTATAAAAGACGCGTTAAAGCTGTTGATTGCCAATTGTTTGATATCGTCATTTGATAGCGCTAACGCTTGCTCAATAGCGACAAAGTTGTCATTCATATAGCCACCAAAATACGCCGGGTCATCTGAGTTCACCGTCACGCACACGCCTCGGTGCAGCATGGTTTTGATATTGTGCTCGCCCATGTCTTGCACCACTTTTAGTTTAAGATTACTTAATGGACACACCGTCAACGGCATTTGCTCCGCTATCAAGTATTGCATGAGTTTATCATCTTCTGCCGAGCGCACACCGTGATCGATACGATTGACCTTTAGCAAATCCAACGCTTGCCAAACATACGCGGGATCGCCTTCTTCGCCCGCATGCGCAACCGTCAAAAACCCAAGCGCTCGAGCTTTGGCAAATACCCGTTCAAACTTGGCTGGTGGATTGCCCACTTCGCTAGAGTCAAGCCCCACGCCAATGATATTATCTTTAAATGGCAACGCCTGCTGAAGGGTGGCAAACGCGCTGTCTTCGCTCAAATGACGCAAAAAACACAAGATCCAATGCGAGGTGATGCCCATTTTTGCTTTGGCATCTAAGCTTGCTTGATAAAGCCCTTGAAAACAGGTAGCAAAATCCACCCCCCGCTCTGTATGGGTCTGTGGGTCAAAGAAAATCTCCGTATGCACCACATTATCAGCCTGGCATTTTTCAAAATACGCCCACGCTAAATCATAAAAATCCTGCTGTTTGACCAAAACGTTTGCGCCGGCATAGTAGATATCCAAAAACGATTGTAAATTATGAAAATTGTAGGCATTTTTGACGTCTTCAATGGTTTGGTAGGGTATATCGATTTGGTTGCGTTTAGCGATGGCAAACATCAGCTCCGGCTCAAACGTGCCTTCGATATGCACGTGTAGTTCGGCTTTGGGTAATTGATGAATCAGTTGTTGTGGCGTCAATGTGGCAGTCATAGCAAACTCGATAGCATAATGGCAAAGATGGCGTTAAAATCTTCCAAGAAAATTTCAACAATGAAAATTTCGAAAATAAAGCTCAATTATGGGGATGGATTCATAAAGATAAAGATAATAGAGGCGAGCGGTTCAAACTTACAGGCTGTCATAACCTTGTATCTAAAAAAAGCAAACCCATATATAATAGCAAAATTTATTTTGAACACCTTTATTAACCGTCATCGTATTAAAAGTCATCGCACTTATTGATTTGAGCACTTTAGGAAAATCCTCGTATGTTAGGCAAAATGATAGGCAAGGTTATCGGCACCAAAAACGACCGTGAGCTTAAGCGAATGCGTAAGTTGGTCGACAAAATCAACGCCTTAGAACCCAAAATCCAGCCCCTCTCTGACGAGGCATTAAAACAGAAAACTGCGGAATTTAAAACCCAGTTTGAGCAGGGTACTAGCCTAGATACCATTTTACCTGAAGCCTTTGCGGTCTGCCGTGAAGCCTCAAGCCGTGTCCTTGGCATGCGTCACTACGATGTACAGCTCATCGGGGGTATCACCCTGCACGAAGGTAAAATCGCCGAGATGCGCACGGGTGAAGGTAAAACCTTGATGGCAACGCTTGCGATATATCTCAACGCGATTAGCGGTAAAGGCGTGCATGTGGTCACCGTCAATGACTACTTGGCAAGCCGTGATGCCGAATTAAACCGCCCGTTGTTTGACTTTTTGGGCTTGACTGTCGGCGTGATTTACTCACAGCAAGACCCGATGGAAAAATTTGAGGCCTATGCCGCAGATATTACCTACGGTACCAACAACGAATACGGCTTTGACTACCTGCGTGACAATATGGTATTTCGCCTAGATGAGAAAAAACAGCGCGGACTCAACTATTGTATCATCGATGAGATTGACTCGATTTTGATTGATGAAGCGCGTACGCCGCTGATTATCTCGGGTCAAGCCGAAGACTCATCCGCCATGTACAGGCTGATTGACACCATCATCCCGCGCCTCAAACGCTCAGAAACCGAAGAAGGCAACCGCGAAAACCGTGAGCAGGATTTTTGGATTGATGAAAAAAATCGTCAAATCGAAATCAGCGAAAAAGGCTACGAGAAAATCGAAAAATTCTTGGTAGAAAAAGGCGAGCTTGGCGAAAATGAGAGCCTATATAGCCCAACGCGCTTGCCACTACTAGCCCACGTTCAAGCCGCGATTCGTGCGCACCATTTATTTGTTAAAAACATTCACTATATCGTGCATGAAGGCGAAGTCATCATTGTCGATGAAAACACAGGGCGTACCATGCCGGGTCGCCGCTGGTCAGAAGGTTTGCACCAAGCGGTTGAAGCCAAAGAACAAGTTGAAATCCAAGCCGAAAACCAAACGCTTGCCACCACGACATTCCAAAATTATTTCCGTCTGTATGACAAACTCTCAGGCATGACAGGTACAGCCGATACCGAAGCTGCGGAATTTAAACAAACTTACGATTTAGATGTGGTGATTATCCCCACCCACAAACCGATTCAGCGTATTGACCTTGATGACCAAATTTTCCTAAGTAAAATGGGCAAATATCAAGGCATCATTCGCGAAATCAAACGCATTCAAGAAAAACAGGCACCGATTTTGGTGGGGACGGCAACCATTGAAGCCAGTGAAGTGCTTTCAGAGTTACTGACGCAAGAAGGCATTCAACATAACGTCCTCAATGCCAAACAGCACGAGCGTGAAGCCGATATTATCGCGCAAGCGGGTAGACCCAATGCGGTCACTATTGCCACCAACATGGCAGGTCGCGGTACTGATATTATCTTGGGGGGTAACTGGCAAGCAGAGCTCGCCAAAATCGACAACGTCACCCCTGAAATGAAAGAGCAAGCCTATGCCGAATGGCAAGTGCGAAACCAGCAAGTGCTGGAAGCGGGTGGTTTACATATCATCGGTTCTGAGCGTCACGAATCGCGCCGTATTGATAACCAATTGCGCGGTCGTGCGGGTCGTCAAGGTGACCCTGGGGAGTCGCGTTTTTTCTTGTCGCTTGAAGATGACTTGATGCGGATTTTCGCTGGCGATCGCGTGGTGAATATGATGCGCGCCATGGGGCTAAAAGAAGACGAAGCCATTGAGCACAAAATGGTGTCACGCTCGATTGAAAACGCCCAAAGAAAAGTGGAAAACCGCGACTTTGATGCCCGTAAGAGCCTACTCAAATACGATGACGTTGCCAACGAACAACGTAAGGTTATCTATAAACAGCGCGACGAACTGCTTGCCGAAAGTAATCTACAAGCAGGTATTGAAGCGATGCACTACGATGTATACAATGCCTTGATTGACCAATTCGTGCCACCAGGCTCGATTGATGACCAATGGGACATTGATGGGCTTGAAGACGAGCTTGAAAATGAGTTTCGTATTTATATGCCAATCAATGACTGGCTAGATGCCGATCGTCGTTTGGATGAAGAAGGTTTACGCCAAAAAATCATTGAGGCTGCGCTACTCAACTACCGCGCTCGCCGTGAGCAAATGGGTGAAGAAAATGCTGCCCAGCTTGAGCGTCACTTTATGCTATCTAGCCTAGATAAGCATTGGAAAGAACATTTAAACCAAATGGATCAACTGCGTAAAGGTATCCATCTACGCGGCTATGCGCAAAAAAATCCTGAGCAAGAATATAAATCTGAATCTTTCTCATTGTTCCAAAGTATGCTCGGTGCTATCAAGTCTGAAACCGTGCAAGATTTAGCGCGTGTGCATATCCCAACGCCAGAAGAAATCGCTGAGCTTGAGCGCCAGCAACGTGAACAAGCCGAGATGATGCCTCTGCATTTTGAGCACCAGGAAATGAATGGCGTGACCAGTGAGCTGAGTGACGATGAAGACATGATTGCGCGTAACAGCCAACAACGCACGCGCGCCACGTATTCATTTGGTCTTAGCGGCTCAGCCGCGGCAACCGCTCGTCCTGAGATGGCTGAAAACGGTGAAAATCCTTATGCCAACTTAGCCATTAGCCGAAATGCCCCTTGTCCATGTGGTTCGGGTTTAAAATACAAGCAATGCCATGGCAAAATTTAAGGTGATATCATTATCATCTTTGAATTAGCAACCTCATTGATTGAACAATTTTTACTATATAGACTATCAAGTACGTTGTCGGGTTGAGCGATTTATTGATAGTAGAGGATTACCCATGCAAAACACCCTAGCAAAAATCACCATGCTGAGTTTAGTATCGGCGCTTACGTTGACAGCTTGTGATAAAAAGACAGACAGCACAGACAATGCCGCGGCAGCATCAGCGGCAGAATCACAAGCCGTACCAATGTCAGCTGCGCCTGCCGATGAAAAAAATAGCGCCGCTGTGACCGAAGCCAATGCCACCGTAGATGCCGGTCCTGACGCTACCAGCGCCAGTGGCACGGCAGCGACCCCTGTTGATGCGATGCCAGCGAGTAGCACTGAGGCAGACGCTACAGATGACGGCGGCGCGGATAATTCAGACATGGATAAGATTACGGAAAATGATACCGTCATTGACAATGCACCTGCTTCGCCCAACGCACCAAAAGCCAGCGATGATGCAGCGCCTGCCGTCGGTAACCAAAAGGTTGGTCAATAACAACTAAACCCACAAAAAAAGCTGATACCCATCAGCTTTTTTTAACGCTTCATCTAAACGCTATTCAAACTAAATGCTGTTCAAATAATTATCAAAACGCACGATATCATTTGATAGGCTTAGGTTGGGCGATTGGTTTGCAAGAAAAGGCGCTGATTTAGGTCGTTTGACTACCACCATACCATTGGGGGTTATTTGCGCCAACGCCGCCGACAATAATTGTTGGGCTTGCGCAATCGACGGTGGGGTGGTCACAGTATGCAACATCTGCATATGTTTATTAACCGCTGATTTGTAGCTATCGGCGGGAAACATCGGATCTAGATAGACACGGTCGACTTTTGGCAATTTAGCCAGCAATTCTATCGCATCGCCGTGATAAATCGTTAATCGACTCATCAATTTTTGCCAGTTGCGATGCTGCGCCATTTTTTGCTGTTCTAGTTGCAGTAGCAAAAACATGATTGGCTGCTGTTCAAGTAAAGTCACACTGGCACCGGTACTTGCCAAGATTAGGCTATCATGCCCAAACCCTGCGGTTGCATCAATGATAGTCATGTTAGCTTGTAGCTGCATGGCTTTGAGTAGCAGCTCAGTTTTTTTGCCCGCTTTGACCACCCGCTGTTGTAGGCTTTGCCAATTGGGGCTGACTTTCATGCCCGCTGCGATGACAAAAACATCGCCTAGCTCATCAATCAGCACACTGTTATCATCGACTGATTTCAGCCATTTTTGAGTTACTTTGCTAGTAATCTTTTGTGGTTGTAAATTGACGGATAGAAGGGTGAGTATGGTTTCGACGTTTGCCAAACGCTGCTCGCTTGGCAAAGTGTCAACGTAATACAGTTGGATTGATTGATGAGATAGCATGGCGAATTAAATATAGCCCAGCATACCAGCGATGAGTACCAGTACGCCTACCACGATGCGCCACCAAGCAAAAATCGTAAAATCACGGGTACTGACCCAGTTAACCAACCATTTGATGAAAATCATAGCAAAAATAAATGAGACTACCACACCCACTGCCATGATGGTCCAGTCTTCAGCGCTGGTCAAAATATGATGGTTTTTGGTCAGGTCTAATAGCCCAGCACCCACTAATACAGGAATCCCTAAAAAGAAAGAATATTCTGCCGATGCCTTACGTGATACCCCCAAAAATAGGGAGCCAATAATGGTAGAACCAGAGCGAGAAGTACCAGGAATCAAGGCAAGACATTGAATCAAACCAATGATAATCGCCGTTTTAATATCAATATCTTCGGCTTCGGCATATTTGACCGTATGTTTGTGTTGTTGGCGCTCTGCCCAAAAGATAATCAAACCACCGACAATCAATGAGATTGCCACCACAGTTGGGTTAAATAACGCCGCTTTTAACGCTTTATCAAACAGCAAACCTATCAGCATAATCGGGATGGTGGAAATAATCAGCGAGATACCCAATTGACGCGGGTTTTTACGTTCAGGGTCTTTACCCGTAATAAGTCCCATCAAGGCACGCCATAACCGTCCCCAGTACAAATAAATTACCGCTGAAATCGCACCCAGCTGAATGACGACGATAAACAAGTCGGCTTTATCTTTGGTCCAAAAATTTAACAGGGAATCGGCAAGAATTAAATGCCCGGTACTTGAAATCGGTAAAAATTCGGTAATGCCCTCAACCATGCCCATGATGATGGCTTTAAAAATCAAAATAAGATCCATAACGTATCCAACAATGTTAGTTATTAACAGTCAAAGCTAACAATTTTTGCGCTTATAACAATATAAAGGGTAGCGAGTCAAACTTAACACAATCTGAGTACTCATCCGACAACTTAAGGGTTTTGTTGTTCGGCTAGCGTTTTCCACGCATTATTTCTTAAATAAACCGGCAGTGCCAGCTCAGCAGGAACGGATTGGTGCTGCTGATACAAGGCTAGCCCAAGTTTGGCAATGATAACTGCTGATGGGCGAATATCGGCAAAGATGGCTTGACCTAACTTCGCATTGACCAAGGTTGCGCCATTCCCTACTAAGGCTACGTCTTTATCTATCACACTGTCATAATCAAGTAAATGCTCAGTAGCGCCTGCCACAAGCTGCATGATACCATCGCTCATGGCATATTCACCGGCGTACACTTGGTTCATGCGCGCATCTGTCAGCGCCAATACGTGGGGGCGTTGGTGTCGTTCAAATGCCGATTGGGCGATAGCTTGCAGGCTTGATACCGGCAAACAAGGCACATCATGGGCAAAGGCGATGGCTTGCGCTACCGCCGTATTAATGCGTATGCCACTAAAAGCACCGGGACCTCGATTAAAAGCAATCGCAGTCAGTTGTGACCAATCAATCGATGATGCTGTCATCAGCGCGTGTATCATCGGCAAAATTTGCTGAGTTTGTAGACGATTTCCCGTAAGCGTCTGTTCAGCGATGACATTACCTGCTAAATCTACGAATGCCACTGAGCATTGGTCAAACACACTTTCAAGTGCCAAAATCATAACAAATTGCCTTTACCGTTTGCAGAAATCATGCGCTTAAAGCACACAAATTTTGCCTAAAAAATTGCTTGGTATAATACCACTAAAAACAAATTTGAGCATAATTTAGTTAACAGGGATTTAAGCAAAAATGCCCTCAATCCCGTCAATAAAATGCTATAATCCTCACTATTTCTAAGGGTTTAAGGGCAGTTTATTGAGGCAAATAACGAACGGTTAACAATGGTTTGCAAAGTCATTCAAAGTCCCTCAAAGTCACTTTGCTGCACAATTTTATAGCGTGTGTTATAGCGTTTTTTATCAGTAATTTAAGTTTTATTTGTCGGTTAAATGGGTAGATAGGTTATGAGCGGTAAAATAATTTTTGATAATGGCAAGCATCAGTGCATTATGTTTAGTGATTTGGTAAAAGGTGATGGTATTCAGTCCAATCAATTTTTAATTTTGCACTCAGATGAAGAAACTGTCGGCGCGATTATTGACCCAGGTGGAGATTTGACCTATACACCGCTAACACTAGCACTGCTCAAACATACGGATATAAGGCATATCCGCTATGTGATTGGCTCACACCAAGACCCCGATATCATTGCGTCATTGCCACGTTGGCTACTGCATACCCAAGCCAATATCGTCATCTCAAGGTTGTGGGAGCGTTTTTTACCGCATCTTAACTCCGCGTTTACCACTGACCGTCTGCAAGAAGGGTATCTTAAGCGCTTGATTGCGTTGCCAGATGAAGGCGCGGTGTTGCCTTTGGGAAAAACCCAGTTATTTGCTTTGCCTGCGCATTTTCTGCATTCAGAAGGTAATTTTCAGTTTTATGACCCCATCAGCAAAATTTTATTTTCAGGCGATATGGGGGCTTCGTTGCTCGGTGATGCGAATGTGCCAGTGGAAGATTTTGACGCGCATATTCCGACCATGCGAGGGTTTCATCAGCGCTACATGGTCAGTAATAAAGTCACCCGTTTTTGGGCAGATGCGGTTCGGCAGTTAGATGTCGAGATGATTGTGCCGCAGCATGGCAAATCTTTTGTTGGCAAAGCCATGATTAATCGCTTTTTGGATTGGATAGGCAATTTGCCTTGCGGGGTTGATTTGCGTACACAAGACGATTATGACTATGCAGGGCTGATTAATAGTGTTAAAGTTGACTGATTTGTTGTTTTAGTCGATGATGTCTTGTACTGTTACCCCTGTTTTTGGAAAATTTGCCAACTCATACGATGCCGCCACGCCGATTCAATCGCAGGTGGCAGAGCACTTGGCACAGCTCATTGTGCGTAACCATACCGGCGTAACCGATATGTGCGTGGTGGATGTGGGCTGTGGCACAGGAAAATTGACCCAAGCGGTGATGTCAAAGTTTTTACAAAATGCAGCGTTAGCTTCCGCTCAGTTATATGGCGTCGATACTGCTGCCAGTATGCTTGCAATTTGGCAACAGCGAGTCGAGCATCTTTTGTCGATGCCGCAGTCATCTACCTCATCCCCACCAACTTCTCCAATGACGCTATACAGCCAAGCGCTTTGCGCCAATATGGCAGATACGGCATTGGCAAATCAATCTGCCGATTTGGTGATGAGTAGTTTTGCCCTTCATTGGACGTCGCCAAGCGTTATCGCAGAGCTTGGGCGCATCGTCAAAACCAAAGGTCAGCTGCATTTGGCGATTCCGGTGGCAGGTTCTTTTCATGAAGTCAGTCAGCGCTTTCCCAAGTTACCTGTTTTTGATTTTTTACCCAGTCACGCTTGGCTAGCGGCGATACACACTTTGCAGCAACAGCGTCAAGGTACGCTAATTTATCACACCGAGCAATCGTTTGCTGCCTCTTATGACAATCTAAAAAGTCTGTTAAAAAATCTCAAGCAAATGGGCGGCGCCGTCTCTGGCAAAGATAGCATCGATACGGCGACATTTAGACGCTATCTGCAAGACCAATCGCCGATTGGGCTGGATTACCAACTGCTGATGATTGGCTTACAGCTGTAAGGGTAACAAATTTATCGACGATTTGGCTAACGTTTAGCGTTACACTATTGCTTAGTGTGACACTATTGGCTAGCGCTATGCTAGCGTCAACCTTCTATTCCTTTTTGATTAGTTTAATTAAACATGCTATGACTACACACACTCTGTCTTTTAAAGATAAGCTACAAGCCTATATTCACTTGACCCGCTTTGATAAGCCTGTGGGCATTGAACTGGTGTTTTGGTCGACTTTATGGGCGGTGTTTTTGGCGGCAAAAGGATTTGAGCAACTCCCACCTTGGCATGTGGTGGCAATCTTTGCGGTGGGTGCGGTGTTGATGCGAGCGGCAGGCTGTGCCATCAATGACTTTGCTGATAGAAAAGTCGATGGCCATGTGTCGCGAACCAAAGGTAGGCCGCTGGCGGATGGTCGCTTGACGGGTAAAGAAGCGGTTTGGACGTTTTTAATTTTATCTTGGGTGAGTGCAGCGCTATTAGTATTTTTGCCCGTGCAGGTTTTTATTTGGTCATTTGGTGCGGTGGCGCTGGCATTTATCTATCCGTTTATGAAACGCTTTACCCATTTGCCGCAAGTGTTTTTGGCGGCGGCTTTCGGCTGGGCGATTCCGATGGCGTATGTTGCGGTATCGCAAGTATTAACGGGGCAGACCGAGGTTGATATTTGGTGCTGGCTGCTGTTTTTCGGCTATATGTGCTGGACGGTGGCTTATGATACCCAATATGCGATGGCAGATCGTGAGGATGATTTAAAAATCGGGGTCAAATCCACCGCGATTTTATTTGGTAAACACGATGTGTTGATAATTAGCCTACTTCAAGGGGTGTTTTTGCTCAGTTTGTCGGGCGTGTTTTGGCATTATTTTGGCGCGCTTTCAGTATTGGCGCTGCTACCTATCGTTGCCATGTTTTACCGACAAAATAAACAATGTCTGACCTACGATCGTAAGCTTTGCTTTAACGCATTTTTAGACAACGTGTGGGTAGGGCGCTATGTATTTTTGCTAATCGTGATACTGAGTGTATCGGCACTTCGAGGATAAACTGTGATAAACATAAAAAACGCCTAAATTTGATTGTAAGCGTTTTTTTTGATTAGAGCCATAATTTGACTATAACCATAATTTTATAGGCAGATTGAGTCCAAGGCGGTTGGTGAGTTGGTTATTGTTAAGCGAAACAATCCGCTCAGCAAATAACCCCACCACCATAGGCAGCAGTTGGTGTTCCATCGCATGAACGCGCTGCTGTAATTGGCTAGCATTTTCAGCCGCGTTGACGCAGGTCACCGCTTGGGCGATGACTTCCCCCGCATCGAGTTCGCTCGTTACCAAATGCACGCTGCAACCATGATAGCGCTCGCCAGATTGTAGCACACGGGTATGGGTATCTAAGCCTTTATAATTGGGTAGCAGTGACGGGTGCAGATTTATCATGGGCACGTTTAATCCATCCTTGCTGGTGACACCATCAATAAACAGCGGCGTTAAAATCCGCATAAATCCTGCCAACACCACCAAATCAGGTTGCCACGCGCGCAATTCTTGCAGTGCCCGTTGTTCAAAACCGACACGGGTATATTTTTTGCCATTATCGTCACGCGCAATCACTGCGGTTGCAATATTAGCTTGCTGCTCATTGGCAAGGCGGATGCGCTCAAGTGCATAGGCATCGGCTTTATTACTAATCACGCCCACGATTTGAATGTTTAATAATTGCTGCAGCTGCTTATCAATTAATACTTGCAGGTTACTGCCACTGCCAGAGACGAGGACGGCAATTTTTAACGGGGTAGGGTTTGTCATGTTCAACTTCATAAGGATAGCAAAGCAATAGGTTGGAAAAACTAAGGTGCGTAAAAACGCACCTTTTAAATTAACGCAAGGGTAAACTAGCTTAAGGGTAAAATAGCCCAATAGTAAAGTAACCGATTGAGTCGCGGATAACATTAGCGATAGGTTACCGCATCGCCTGTTCTTTCAACGATTTCACCCAATTTCCATGCGGTTTCGCCTTGTTCATTGAGTAATTCAATGGCTTGGTCTGCTTTATCTGCCGGTACCACGACGACAAAACCCACACCGCAGTTAAAAGTGCGGTACATTTCCATCTGCTCGATATGACCTTTTTGCTGAAGCCATTGGAATACAGGCGGGAATGTCCAAGATTTCACATCAATTTGCGCCGCCAAATGGTCGGGCAATACGCGTGGTAGGTTCTCCGTCAAGCCGCCGCCGGTGATATGTGCCATCGCATGCAAGCTTGCGTTGCCCAAGGTTTTTTGCAGTTGTCCAATGGCTTTGACATAGATTTTTGTCGGTGCCATCAACACGTCTTTTAATGCTTTGCCGTCTAATTGTTCAGTGGCAACATCGGCACCGCTGACTTCAATGACTTTACGCACCAATGAATAACCATTTGAATGCACGCCGCTAGAGGCGATACCGATTAACACATCACTGTTGGCAACGTTTTTACCCGTGATAACTTCCGACTCTTCGACGACGCCCACACAAAAACCTGCCAAATCATAGTCGTCATCTTGATACATACCCGGCATTTCAGCCGTCTCGCCACCGATGAGCGCACAATTTGCCAATTTACAGCCGTCACCGATACCACTGATAACCGTTGCTGCGGTATCGACGTCCAGTTTTCCTGTGGCATAATAATCCAAGAAAAATAACGGCTCGGCGCCACAGACTAGCAGGTCATTGACACACATCGCGACCAAGTCTTGACCAATGGTGTCGTGCTGCTGCAGTTGTAAAGCCAGTTTGAGTTTGGTACCGACACCATCAGTCCCTGAGACCAATAAAGGGGATTTATAGCCTTGTGGAATACGGCACAAGGCGCCAAATCCACCCAAACCACCGACTACTTCAGAGCGGCTAGTTGCTTTGGCAACTGATTTAATGCGCTGAACTAACGCTTCGCCAGCATCGATATCGACGCCAGCATCTTTATAACTTAACGAAGTGGGTTGTGTAGTCATGGTCTTCCTATCGCCAGAATCATTGGGAAAAGTAATACGCGCATTATACCCAAATTCCTATCAAAAAGAAAAATAATCCATCGCTTTCTAGCTGGCTAGCATTATGCTTTTCATCGTTCATGACGCCTTCTAGCCCCACAAATGTGATAGGGCTTTATAACATAGCTTTGAATATTTGTATGAGTTGTGCAGTTTGTGCTATCTATTTTTGTCAAATTACCTAAAATTAGTCGAAAATACAACGATGGCAGTGACCGTCTTTTATTTGACATTACCCTTATATTTTTGGCGTATTTGGCTTTTTTGAGGAACCTATGTACAACCCATCCCCTTATCGATTTACGAAAGATGTATTTTTCAAACGGGTATTTATATCGCTATTTTTGGTTGCAATAGGCTATATCATTTATCAATTACAATCAGTAATTTTGCCATTTTTGGTAGCATTTATTTTATCGTATGCGATTAATCCGCTCGTACAAAAATTACAGGACAAGGCACACATTCGCCGCTGGGTGGCGATTTTGCTGGTATATTTGTCCACTGGGCTGATAATTGGATTGATACTATGGTGGCTTATTCCACTGGTGTGGGAGCAGTTACAATCGGCATGGAAGTATGTACCGACGGCAATTGACTATTATAACAATACGCTGCGAGGCTGGGTGCGTTCTCACACACCCATACGCTTACCTGCCCTGCAAGTACGCGATATGTCCAAAGGCTTGGTGGATTATCTCAAAGAAAACTACAATATCACCGATGCGCGCTCATTTTTTACCAATTTAATGTTATCAGGCATGAATGTAATCAATGTGGCGGGCATTGTGGTGCTGGTACCGATTTTGATGTTTTATTTTTTATATAATTGGGATGAGCGCTTGGTAAAAATGCGTCATATGATTCCTAACCGTTATATTCCATCGGTCTATCGTATCGCCAAAGAAAGTGATGAAGCGTTGATGTCATTTATCAAAGGTCAGCTACTGGTGATGGTGCTGCTTGGTATGGTGTATGCGGTGCAACTGCAACTCATTGGACTTAAAGTCGGTCTTATCATCGGTATGCTGGCCGGTATCGCAAGTTTTGTGCCGTATCTTGGCTTTACCCTTGGCTTTATTGCGGCGATTATTGCAGGGCTATTTCAATTTGGCGTGGACTGGGTACATTTAGTGCTAATTGTCGGTGCCTTTATGGTAGGGCAGGCGGTGGAAGGTTATATTTTGCAGCCGTTATTGTTGGGTGATAAAATTGGTTTATCCCCTCTGTGGGTGATGTTTGCGGTACTTGCAGGGGCAGCACTGGCAGGCATTGCAGGTATGCTGATCGCTTTGCCGCTCGCCGCTGTACTCAATGTGCTATTCCAACATGCGTATGACAGTTACCGTGAAACTGAGTTTTATAAAGGCGATGCCCAATATAGTCTATTTAAAGAAAAAAATCTGATGGATATCAAGCTTGAGCAGCAACAAAAACAAATCGAGGCGCAAATGAAGAAAGAAAATACCAGTTGGATGACGCGGATAAAAAATATCTTCTAAAACAGCAAGATGTCATTCAAATGACTACAAGCGCGTAATTTTGCCGTATAATAGCCGACTATGTGATAGGCGTTTTCTATCTGATAGGCGGCTATAGATACGCTCAATCAAGCATTTGTTGTGAGGGATTGGTCAGCCTTGCGTTAAATGCTTTTTTTTATTTGCAATTTTCCCCATAAATTACGCGTCGTTGATAGCCGATAGCGTCCTCATAGGTTTATTTATTGGTTTATCATTAGTTAGGTATCTTATGCAATCAAACAATTCTGTAAGCCCAGTAGCAGCCATGTCTGCCGCTCAATTAAATCCCCAATTATCAGCCCAACTAGTAGAGAGTGACGTAGACTCAGATAGTGACATAGATGGGCTTGATGATAATGATTGGGATGATGATGCGTCAAACAATGAAGCGTTAAACAATGAAGCGCAGCAATCCTTGGGCGATGCTAAAGGTGACAGCCAAGGCGATGACATCAAGTCCGCGCGTTTTCGCAAGCTACAAAAAAAATTACGTAAGCTGGTCTCTTGGGCGATTCGTGACTACAACATGATTGAAGACGGTGATGTGGTCATGGTGTGTATTTCAGGCGGCAAAGACAGTTTTACCTTACTGGATATTTTATTGTTCTTAAAGAAAATAGCACCGATTCAGTTTGATGTGATTGCCGTCAATCTTGACCAAAAGCAACCTGACTATCCTGAAGATATTTTGCCCAACTATCTGACCGAGCACGGCATTCCGTATTATATTTTAGAAAAAGACACCTATAGCGTGGTCAAGCAAATCGTACCAGAAGGTAAAACTTACTGTTCTGCGTGTTCACGGCTGCGCCGTGGTTCGTTATATGGTTTTGCCAAACAAATCGGCGCAACCAAAGTGGCACTGGGTCATCACCGTGATGATATCATGGCGACGTTTTTCTTAAATTTATTTCACGGCGGTAGTCTCAAAGCGATGCCACCAAAACTGCTATCGGATGATGGGCAAAATATTTTGATTCGTCCGCTTGCGTATGTGGAAGAAAAAGACATTATCAAATATGCCAATTACAAGCAGTTTCCGATTATTCCTTGTAACCTGTGCGGCAGCCAAGAAAACCTACAACGGGCAATGATTAATGACATGCTGCGGGCATGGGATCAACAATACCCGAATCGCTTGGATTCGATATTCGGCGCGATGCAAAATGTCGCACCGTCACAGCTCGCTGACCGTGAGTTGTTTGACTTTGAAAATTTGCAGTTAAAGCGTGATGAGCATATCCGTGTATTTGAAGGGGAAAACATCCAAGCGGGGCAGATTGATGAGCAGCTTCAGCAAAAAGGGATGCCAACCGCACCTGATGTGCAAACCTTTGACCCCACCAAATCTCAAAAAAACAAAGCGCCTCAAAAATCCAACGCCAGCCAAAACGCTGAGAGCCAAAAAATACCGACAATCAATCCTTTGATTTGATAAACAAGCGGGTCAAGCACACGGCTATTTTGGTTGCTGTAATGGGTTAAGCTATTAAGGTGATAAGCGGTTGATTTAATAAGCTACTGGTTTAATAAGAAAGTTCGGTTAAATACACCCGAACTTCTTTTTTAGTTTTAACCTATAAATGATTGTCATCACGCAGCGGGTCGTATCGCTAAACGAGATTGCTCAACCAGATTTCACGATAAGTTTGTCACGTTGTTTTTTATCTTAGCTGCGATTATTTTTTGAACCTATGGTTGCATCATTGCTAGGGGTAACGGGGCTAGGCGCTACAGGTTGGCTTGATGTAGGCTGATGGGTATCAGTGTATTTTGGGTGGCGGTTGTTAGGTACACTCCGTGGATAATACGGGCGTGACCAGCCGCCGTAGCCGCCAAAACCGCCGAGCCTCCCATAAAATGGTGAATCCCAAAATGGATCGGTGATGTACCACAGTTGATTTAGCCTTTGCTCACGTTGGTAGTTGAGATAACCTTCGTCATGCGCTTTTAATAAATCAAGCGTCATCGATTGTGGGCATACATCATTATAGTCATAGCCCTCACGTCCCAACTGATAAGCGCGTAGCGGCGTGCAATAACGTTTTAACCCTGCTTCACGACCTTGCCGCCACTGTTGCTGGTTGGGTGTACTATTAGCTTTAGCGCATTGCTTGATATGCTTTTGAATATAATCTTGACTGCGACCCAGTAAACCATCTTGATGACCAATGGTTTGCCAATTGCTTTGTTGGCATTGAGTGGGCGTTAATCCGCCGCCCAAGGTGGCACAACCTGTCATCGAGGCAGTGACAGCAAACAGTCCAAGCATTTTTTTTGAGGTGGTTGCTGGGTGATAGGTTTCTATAAGTGAAAGCATCGTCATGGTGGCACCTTTGAAGTTTACAGTCGCCATTAGCCAGTCAAAAACTGGCTAAACCGATCAAACCGTTAATGAATTGATATTTTTTAATTTAGCAGATTATTTATATAAAAGCATTTATCAATGGTTAAAATTTTGTTAGGCTACTTAATACAACCAAATGAATAGCGTCAAATTAACAGGGTCAAATTTTTGAGTTAATGTGGTGATATTGCATTAATTTTTTTATCAATAGGGTGAGGGTCATGCAAAAAATTTTAATCGCCAATCAAAAAGGGGGATGTGGTAAAACCTCGATTGCGGTGAGTCTAGCGGCGGCATTGGCAAACCAAGGCAAAACAGTGGCATTGGCAGATGCAGACCCCCAAAAATCAAGCCTACAGTGGCTAAAAATGCGCCCAGCGGACGTACCTGCCATTATTGGTATTGACTGGCGCGATAGCAATGATATAGGTGATATCCCAAAAACCTTGGGTAAAAACGACTGGCTGATTATTGATGCCCCAGGTGCGTTATCAGGCACTAAAGCCGAGCAGCTGATTGCCGAATGCAAGGCGATTTTAATTCCTGTTTTGCCTGCTTTTTTTGATATTGACAGTACCAAACGCTTTTTAAAAAGCCTAGAAGACATCAAACGTATTCGCAAAGGCAAAGTCGATATTTATCTGGTGGCCAATCGCGTGCGTAGTCAATTGATGCAGGACAATGAGCCGACCGAAAAACTGATGGCGTATTTTGCTGATATCGGGCAGCAGCCACTGGCTTGGCTATCTGAGCGTAGTATTTATCAAGCCTTGGCAGAGCGCGGCTTGACGATTTTTGATAAAAGCCAAAAACCGTATCGAGACATTCAAGCCCAGTGGCAGCCAATTATGGATATGCTAGCTTCCGAGCCGCAGCCAACTGACAAAATTGACGCCAAAGCCGAAAACAAAGCTGACACCAAAACTGAAGCAAAAACGTCATCTAAAAAATCCAAAAATAGCAGCTGGTACGAGTAATATAATCAATGGGAATATGGATAGCCATCGCCATCGGGGTGTTTATTGTCGGTAGTATCATGGGGTTAAAACCATCTGCACGCGAGACCATGCGTGATAATCTGCGCATGGCAGCCAGACGCGTGGGCGTGCAGCCAAAACTGGTCGCATGCCCCGATTGGATTATCGGCGATACAGGCGAACGCGGTAAAGGCATGATGGCGCAATACGGTGTGGTGATTGAGGACGCGAAGATGCGCCCCTGTGATTATCAAGTGATTGAGGGCAAATGGCGACCCTTTACCGGGCATTATCCCGCTAATTTTGCGCTTGATAACCGGGAGGTGGATTTACCAGCATCCATTGCAACAACTGTTAAAGGTTTAAGCTGTAAAGCCAATTTTGTGTGTATTTATTGGCAAGAAAATAGCCAACTGGGCATGAAATCAGAACTTGAAACCACCGAAAAAGACCTAATCATGTTAAAAAGTAAATTGCATGATTATGCCAAATTGGTGCAGAATAACTAACTTTTCGTATTTTAACTTACCCTTTTTAATGATTTTGTGAACCCAACATGAGTAAAACACCGACAGCGAGAAAATCAACCAAAACCACGGATACGGCTGATACAAAAACAGACACCAAAGCCGCCGCGCCCAAATCAACAGCCACATCAAAAGCATCAAAAACAGCGCCTAAAACGTCGGGGCAAGGCAAAGCCTTGGTGATTGTGGAATCCCCTGCCAAAGCCAAAACCATCAATAAGTATCTGGGAAATGATTTTATCGTCCGCTCTAGTGTGGGGCATGTGCGTGATTTACCTGTGTCGGGTTCTGGCGCAGCAAAAACCGACGATAAGTCGGATACCAAGCTCACCAAAGAGCAAAAAGCGCAGCAAGCCTTGGTACGGCGCATGGGCATTGACCCCGAGCACGACTGGGTGGCACATTATGAAATTCTACCCAGCAAAGTTAAAGTGATTAAAGAATTAAAATCCCTCGCCAAAGACGCCAAAGAAATTTATCTTGCAACCGACTTGGATAGAGAAGGGGAAGCGATTGCTTGGCATCTCAAAGAAGTCATCGGTGGCAGTGATGACAAATACAGCCGCGTGGTATTTAACGAAATCACCAAAAACGCGATTCAAAATGCCTTTAAAAGCCCCACCAAGCTTAACTATGACCGTGTCAACGCGCAGCAAGCTAGACGATTTTTAGACCGTGTCGTAGGCTTCATGGTATCGCCATTGCTATGGCAAAAAGTAGCGCGCGGATTGTCGGCAGGACGAGTACAATCTGTCGCCACGCGTCTAGTGGTGGAGCGTGAACATGAAATTCGCGCTTTTACCCCAGTGGAGTATTGGGAAATCCACAGCAATACCCACAGTCAGCAAGCCAAACAAGAGACCATTCGCCTAGAAGCGGTAAAAAAATCGGGTAAACCCCTTGAACTAAAAAACGAAGAAGCGACCAATGCGATTGTTGCGCTGCTTGAAACATCCGATTTTATCGTGGCGGATCGGGAAGAAAAACCTACCCAGTCAAAACCCGCTGCACCCTTTATCACCTCGACACTGCAACAAGCCGCAAGTACTCGCCTTGGCTTTCCAGTCAAAAAAACCATGATGCTGGCTCAGCGCCTGTATGAAGCAGGTCATATCACCTATATGCGAACCGACAGTACTTTTTTGTCAGCGGATGCACTCACCAGTGTGCGCGGTTTTATTGACAAGCAATACGGCGCAAAATATGTCCCAACATCGCCCAATGTGTATGGCAACAAGCAAAACGCCCAAGAAGCGCATGAAGCGATTCGCCCCTCAGACGTCTTGGTGCAATCTGCCTCGCTAAAAGACATGGAACGCGATGCGCAGCGTTTATATGAGCTGATTTGGCGCCAGTTTGTGGCGTGTCAGATGCCACCTGCGCAGTACCAATCTATGACGTTGATTGTCAATGCCGGTGAGATTGAGCTTAGAGCCAAAGGTCGCGTGATGACCTTTGATGGGTACACCAAAGTACAGCCCCCTGCCAAAAATGAAGACAATCTATTGCCTGATGTAAAAATCGGGGAAAAATTGGTGGTCGATAGTATCGAGCCTACCCAACATTTTACCAAGCCACCGGCTCGCTATACTGAAGCAAGCTTAGTCAAAGAATTGGAAAAACGTGGGATTGGTCGTCCGTCCACGTATGCTGCTATCATCTCAACCATCCAAGAACGTGGTTATGTCAAGGTAGAAAACAAACGTTTATTCGCCGAAAAGATGGGTGATATCGTCACTGACAGATTGGTCAACAGCTTTCCGCATTTGATGGATTATACTTTTACCGCAGGGCTGGAAGAAAACCTAGATGAAGTCGCTGAAGGTCAGCAAAACTGGAAAAAAGTGCTGGATGATTTTTATGGCGATTTTAAAGGCAAGTTAGAGCGTGCCAAAGACGAAGACGGCATGAAGCCCAATGACCCAACCGATGTCCCAGATATTCATTGTGACTTATGTCAGCGCCCAATGCAGATCCGTACAGGCTCTACAGGGGTGTTTTTGAGTTGTACCGGCTATAATTTACCCCCCAAAGAGCGTTGTAAAGGCACCAAAAATTTGATGCCTGTGGAAGCCTTTCATAGCCAAACCAGTAAAGAGAGCCAAAATCTCGGTGAGGACGACGCGGACAACAACGACGAGATACAAGCGCTACTTGAGAAAAAACGCTGCCCGAAATGCCATACCGCGATGGATGGGTATATCGTCGATGGTGGGTTAAAACTCCATGTCTGTGGTAACAATCCTGACTGTGATGGCTATCTATTAGAAAAAGGCGTCTTTGAAACCGCAGGCAATGACGATGTGCCTACCATACCTTGTGATAAATGCGATGGGCAAATGGTGCTTAAAACTGGGCGTTTTGGTGCCTATTTTGCCTGTCAGCAGTGCGATAACACCCGTAAAGTGCTCAAAAATGGCGATGCAGCGCCACCACGCATGACCGCAATCCCTATGCCAGAACTCAAGTCACAAAAATTTGATGACCATTACATTTTGCGTGAAGGGGCAGCAGGGTTATTCTTGGCAGCGTCAAAATTTCCTAAAGTGCGAGAGACGCGCCCACCAAAACTGTCAGAATTACGCGCGATAAAAGATCAGTTGGAAGATAAATTCCAGTATCTATTTACCGCGCCAGATACCGACAATGAGGGCAATCCAACGATTTTGCGTTGGAGTCGTAGAAATGCTGAGCAATATATCGGCTCAGAAAAAGACGGCAAAGCGACTAAGTTTGCCTTAGTTTATCGAAAAGGCAAATGGATTGAAGAATAATGGAAGCCAACAAAAAACCCTAGCCTATGCTAGGGTTTTTATGGATAAATAAAATCTTTATTTTAAATCAGTGCTGTCATTTTCAATTACAAAGCTGACAATCATCATCACGTTATAGCTAGTGATATTACCATCGCTAATGCGTACTTTTTGCTCTTTAATCCAAGCACCTTCCACGTTATTAACCGTTTTGTTGACTTGTGCAATGCCTTTTTTGATGGCATCTTCAAAACTTACCGTTGAGCTGCTGCTAATTTCGATATTTTTTGCCACTGACATAACTATATCCTTATTTTCTATTATATTATTTTCCTAATTAATTTTTAATCTAAAACTTATCAAGTTTAACTTAAGTTATCGCAAACTTGATGCTTATAACTTATCAAATATGCAAAAAAATACCAAAGTTAACTTGTAACTTTGGTATTAGTTTTGGCTATCACATCAACTAGAAGCGTAATCAATATTGCGCAATTTTAAATGATGTAAAGTTAGCTATGCAATCCATTAAATTAAGCAAAAATCATTTCAATATCTTTGTGATCAAAACGGTAAACATGTCCGCAGAAACCACAATCCAACGCCAATTCACCACTATGCTCATTAGCAATTTCTAAGGCAGCTGGTTTGCCCAACTGAAAAATTGCCGATTCACTTTTCTGCTGTGAGCAGGTACAAGCAAAGGTCAACGGCATAGGCTCAGCCGTTACCACGTCTTCTTCATGATACAAGCGATATAAAATCTCATCGGCTGGCAAGGTGGTTAATTCTTCAGCTTTTAACGTCTTGGTTAAGATTTTTAAGCGGGGGAACAAGTCATTGTCCACCGTCTCATGCTCTTCTTCTGTGGTACGTGGTAGCAACTGTAGCACGATACCGCCCCCTTGCTCACCATCACAAGCCAAGTTGATTAGGGTAGGAATCTGTACAGATTGCTGTTGATAGTGTGCCAAACAATCCGCTAAGTTATCTGCCACACGCTCAACAATACCTTGATACCCTTCTGCTTGTGTGCCATATGTGGCATCAGGTTGGATATTAATAAATAACACCCCTTCACCGACTTTACCAAGTTTGGCAAAGGCATCATTTGCCGTTTGTGCGGATTGCCACGCGCCTGTCCACTCTGCAAGACCGCGTATGTGACCTTGGTGGTCGCACTCTGCCATCGCCCAAGTTAAGCTGTCTTGTTCAGGGTCAGTGGCTGCGCCTGAATTTTGTAATTGAATGGATAGACGACCTTCGATTTTTAATGTACCAATCAGCAAGCTTGCCGCAACCAACATTTCCCCAAGTAGTTTTTGCAGGGCAACTGGGTAATCTTTTTGCTGCAATATCGTCTGCAGGCTGTCATTGATGCGTACCACGTCACCGCGTACGGGGCTTTTCTCAAAATAAAAACGTTGGCGCATATCAAAATCGTGAAGTGCTGGAGTCGCTGTTGTCATAAATAACCTATCTTAAGTGAATTTTAATCAATTTATTGAGCTATAAATGGGGATAAAATAGAAAATAGCAAAAAAATGGTAAAAAAATTGTCGATGACGAAAAAAATATTTTTTGTAAATCTATTGTCACAACACAGAAAAGTAAATTACTATAAACACACATTTTAAATCTTTTGAGTATCCTAAACTATTTTTTATCAGTCATTGTGCAAGGTTTTGCCAGATTTCAATGGTTGCGATGACGGATGATGAAGGACAAGGAAGGATAAACACAAAGAGATGGGGGGTCTTTTTACTCGATTTGGCATTGACAGCCACACAGCGAAAAGATTAACTAAGAACGTATCATACGACAAGGATCATAGGATGATTTTAATCTCTAAAAAGCCAATCGCCTTAGCAACCGCTGCTATTATGGCATTAGGTCTTGCAGGTTGTAACAAAGCCAGCGACAACAAAGCTGCAGGGACTGAAGGTAGCCAACCAGCGGCAGCGGCTACTGGTGAAAAAACGCTCGATAAAATTAAAAAATCAGGGGAAATCGTACTGGGTTACCGTGATTCCTCAATTCCATTTTCTTATATCGCAGGTACGCCAAACCAACCTGTAGGTTATGCCCATGACCTACAATTAAAAATTGTTGACGCAGTCAAAAAACAATTGAATATGCCAGACCTTAAAGTGCGTTACAACCTAGTAACCTCACAAACCCGTATCCCATTGGTACAAAATGGTACAGTTGACTTAGAGTGTGGTTCGACCACCAACAATGAAGAGCGCCAAAAACAAGTGGCTTTCTCAAACGGCTTCTTTGAGATTGGTACTCGCTTATTAACCGCTAAAGATTCAGGCATCAAAGATTTTGCGGATTTAAAAGGCAAAACCTTAGTGACTACCGCAGGCACCACCTCTGAGCGTTTTATCAAAAAACTCAACGATGACAAAAAAATGGGCATTAACATCGTTTCTGCCAAAGACCACGGCGAATCTTTCTTGATGTTAGAAAGCGGTCGTGCGGCAGCCTTCATGATGGATGACGTACTGCTTGCGGGTGAAAAAGCCAAAGCCAAAGATCCAAACAAATGGGTCATTGTTGGTACCCCACAATCGTATGAAATTTACGGCTGTATGATGCGTAAAGACGATAGTGAATTCAAAAAAGTAGTCGATGATGCATTGGTTGCGACTTATTCATCAGGTGAAATCAACGACATCTACAAAAAATGGTTCATGTCACCGATTCCACCAAAAAACATCAATATGAACTTCCAAATGTCTGACAACTTAAAAGCCTTGTTAGCAAACCCACATGACGGCGCGCAACCAAAAGACGTCGCTAATGCAGCCGCATCTGCTACCGTCAATGCCGTAGCAACGGGCGCTAGTAATGTGGCAACCGCTGTGGCATCTGCAAGCAATGCAATTGCAAGTGCAACAAAACCTTAGTTGATGGAATAACAACAAACTAGGTTAGGAAGGTTACTATCCAACATAAAACTGACGTCATCACCTATCAATTGTGGTTACGTCAGTTTTAGTTTTTGGGTAAATCAATTTGCTAGACAGGATTTTGGGGGTGGCAATGAATTATAGTTGGAATTGGGGCGTGTTGCTGCAACCAACAGGCGTAGGCAACGAAGTCTACTGGCAGTGGCTATTGACAGGCTTTAAATGGCTGTTGGTCATTGGTGGGAGTGGCTGGCTGATTGCTTTAATTATTGGTACGATTTTAGGTATTATGCGTACTTTACCAAATAAAACTGCTAGAGCGATTGGTACGGCTTATGTGAGTTTTTTTCGTAACATTCCGCTATTAATACAGTTATTCTTCTGGTTTTATGTGGCACCTACTTGGCTGACACCTGCCTTACAAAAATGGTGGTTTCAAGAGTTAGACCCAAATACCTCGGCGGTGATTTCGGCAAGTATAGGTCTTGGGTTATTTACTGCGGCGCGTATTGTAGAGCAAGTGCGTACGGGCATTGAATCATTGCCAAAAGGGCAAACCAATGCTGCCTATGCGCTCGGGTTCACCTTACCCCAGACGTATCGCCATATCGTATTGCCACAGGCATTTCGGGTGATTTTACCACCGATGAGCTCTGAGCTTACCAACTGTTTTAAGAATGCCTCGGTCGCTTCATTGGTCGGGGTTACTGAGCTGATTAGCCAAACCAAAACTATCAGTGAATATACCCAAAACAATATCGAAGTGTATACCTTTACCACGATTATTTATCTATTGTTTAATTTGGTGTTGATTTATTTTATGACTTGGCTTGAGAAAAAATTACGCATCAAAGGTCAAATCGATGGGGGTGGCGCATGAATATGATGGAATTACAAGCCGCAATGCCAGGGTTAATGGGTGGCTTATGGATCACCTTCAAAGTGTTGTTTTTAGCTATCATTGGCGGTTTGGCGCTGGGTACGATTTTAGCCTTGATGCGGTTGTCGGGCATTCGAATTTTAGCCGTGCCTGCCAAGCTGTATGTCAACTTTTTCCGTTCAGTGCCGCTGCTACTGGTATTGCTTTGGTTTTATTTTGCTGTGCCGATGGTGTATAACTTGGTGACGGGCACGTATTTGACGTTGGATACGGCGTTTACTTCGTGCGTGGTGGCATTTATGGTGTTTGAAGCCGCGTATTTTTCTGAGATTGTACGTGCGGGTATCCAATCAATTGGCAAAGGACAGGTCAATGCCGCTAAAGCCTTGGGTATGACTTATGGTCAGACCATGCGCTTTATTATTTTGCCACAAGCGTTTCGCAAGATGTTTCCGCTACTTCTACAACAGTCGATTATTTTGTTCCAAGATACCACCTTGGTGTTTGCGATTGGCTTGGTGGATTTCTTCCGAGCCTCATACGTGCGCGGTGACTTGATGGGGCTACTCACCCCCTATATCTTGCTGGCAGGGGCGTTTTATTTTGTGGTCAGTCTAACCGCATCGACCGCTGTCAACCACCTACGCAAACTCGCATGGCTTAATCAATATTGAATAAAGGAAAATAACATGTCAGTAGTTACTAAAATTGATGAAACCACCTGGCTCAACGAATTTGGTGGCTTGGTATCAAACAGTGGACACGCCAGTCCCGATATCATGATTAATGTCAACAAAATCAGTAAATGGTATGGCGACTTTCAAGTATTGACCGACTGTACCGCGCATGTGCATAAAGGCGATGTGACCGTCATCTGTGGTCCATCAGGTAGTGGTAAATCAACTTTAATCAAAACCGTCAATGGGCTTGAAGCCTTTCAACAAGGTGAAATCTTGATTGATGGCATGTCGGTCGGCGCCAAAGCAACCGACTTGCCAAAACTACGTAGCCGTGTAGGGATGGTATTTCAGCATTTTGAACTGTTTCCGCATTTATCCATCTTAGAAAACTTGACCTTGGCACAAATCAAAGTATTGGGTCGTAGTCAGTCTGAAGCGCAGAAAAAAGGCTTGGGTTATCTCGACCGCGTGGGCTTGTCAGCACATGCCAAAAAATACCCTGCCGAATTGTCAGGCGGTCAGCAGCAACGGGTAGCAATTGCGCGTGCGCTCAGTATGGACCCGATTGCAATGCTGTTTGATGAGCCAACTTCTGCGCTTGACCCTGAGATGATTCAAGAGGTGCTTGAAGTGATGATTGAGCTTGCCAATGAGGGCATGACCATGATGTGTGTGACCCACGAAATGGGCTTTGCGCGCCAAGTCGCCAACCGTATTATTTTTATGGATCAAGGTCATATTGTTGAAAACTGTAGCCGTGAAGAATTCTTTGCCGGTGCGCGTAGCGAGCGTGCGAAAGACTTCTTGTCAAAAATCTTAAATCACTAAAGATAAGATAAAGTTTATTTCATTAAAAAACGGCAGTCACTGCCGTTTTTTATTGTCAAAGTTTGCATTAGCCTAATTGCTCATGAGCGATTCAAATTGCTTGAGTTCCTCTTCCATATAGGTGAGTAATCGTTGGCTATGGGGCAGTATTTGGCTACAGGTGACGATACAAAACTCGATTTTATCCACATAAGTACACAAGGTAATATTCATCGCTTGGTCATTGAGCACAATCGAGGCAGGATACAGCGCCTGCAGTTTTGCCCCTTGCCAATACAATGGCTGATGCGAGCCTGGTACATTTGAGATAATCAAGTTAAAACCGCGATAATCGGGAAACAGACCCGTAAGTACCTGTAACCCTGAACGGCTATAAGCAACCCCACTATAAATAATCGACGAGGCTTGCTTCATCCGTGAAAAGCGTTTTTTACTATTTTTGGTGCTGCCATTAATCGTCTTTAACCGTGCAACAGGGTCGGCAAGGTGAGTAGCAAGATTGGCTAAAATAAAGGTAATTTGATTGCCAACGTGTTGGCTTGCGCTATCGTTGTCATCGCGCAGGGATAAGGGTACAAAAGCAATCAAAGGTTTTTTGGGTAAGCCATTGATATCGAGCAAATAACGACGTAACGCGCCCGAACAAATCGCCAAAATCACATCATTGACGGTCACAGCGTAATGTTTGGCGATGGTTTGAAAACGAATAAGCTCATAAGATTGGGCAGAGATACGCCGTGAGCTTGATACCGGTTGGTTGAGGGGGCTATCTGGCGCTTGGGTGGTGGTAATGTAGTCTTTGTGAAATCGCTCTACCACATTTTTACCTAAGGCTTTGATGGCAGGTGGGATAGCGAGCGCTTGCTCTTTGACGACACGCAGAATGGATTTATCTTCTGGTATCAAAGCATCGAGTTGGTGACGATGACGGGTCATTAGCGACCAAATTGGCAAGCTAATACGCTCGGTTGGCGATTCTGATAGCGATTTTTTCACTAAACGAATCGCCGCTATCCCATCGACCATAGAATGGTGAATCTTAAAATACAACGCAAAACGATTGCCTTCAATTCCCTCGATGATGTGACATTCCCACATCGGTTTGGCACGATTGAGTAATTTGCTGTGCTCTTGGGACACATAAGTCAATAGCTCACGGATGCGTGCTGGTTTGGGCAGGGCGATATGGCGAAAATGATGGTCGACTTCAAAGTTTTCATCGGTTTTCCACCATGCTAGATGATATAACACTTGGTTAAACGGAAAACTCGGCGGCGTCTTTTGCGTGACCATCTGCTGCACCAAATCACTGACAAAGATATCGCTTGCGCCATCGGGAATCTCAAACAAGAACAGCCCCCCAATGTGCATCGGCTGATTGCGATTTTCAAGTAAGATAAATAACTGGTCAATGGCGGTGAGCAGACGCATGCGATGTCCTTAAGTATTAAATAATAAATTAGCGGAAAAAATAGCCAGTCTGTGGCGAGCTAGCTTGTGCCATATAGCGTGCTGGCATACGACCCGCCAAGAAAGCCTCACGTCCAGCTATCACCGCGTGTTTCATGGCAGACGCCATCAACACAGGGTTTTGCGCATGGGCAATCGCGGTGTTCATCAGCACACCATCACAGCCTAATTCCAAGGCAATCGCCGCATCACTGGCGGTACCTACGCCTGCATCCACCAAAACAGGCACTTGGGTCTGCTCAATGATGAGACTTAAAGTATGGCGGTTGAGCAATCCTAGACCTGAGCCAATCAAACTGCCCAAAGGCATAATCGCCACACAGCCCATACTCTCTAGTTCTTTGGCAACAATTGGGTCATCTGAGGTGTACACCATCACATCAAAGCCATCATCAATCAAGGTCTTAGCGGCTTTCACGGTTTCGATGACATTGGGATACAAGTTTTTTTCATCGCCCAATACTTCAAGTTTGACAAGGTTGTGCCCATCCAACAATTCACGCGCTAATTGACAGGTACGAACGGCGCTAGCCGCGTCAAAACAGCCAGCGGTGTTAGGCAGAATGGTGTATTTTTCGGGAGAAATCACATCGAGTAGATTGGGTTCATCTTTCTTCTGCCCGATATTAACGCGCCGAATGGCGACAGTGACGATTTGCGCGCCACTGGTAGCGATGGCTTCGCCTGTTTGTGCCAAATCTGTATATTTGCCAGTACCGACAAGCAAACGAGAGGTAAACGTGCGCGAACCAATGTGTAGGGCGTCGTTTGCGGTTATCAGCGTATTTTGGCTTGAAGAATTTTGGGTTTCAGGATTTTGAGTTGAAGTGGTTTGGGTCATTGTCATCCCTTTTTAGATTTTGATTGTCATGGTTATCAATCAGTAAAAAATGCTTTAGTATAACAAAATATAGCTTGTCTCAGGGTCTTTTTGTGCGCCTTGGTAGGATTTGTCCTGTTGATAAGCTACAATGGAACGCATCTTTTCTTGGCTTATTTTATTTGATAATACCTATGCTAAATCCGATTGCCTTGCCCTATAGTTTTGCCAAACGTCATCAACTGCTGTTGCAATACTCGCAAGATTTGACTGACCCACCAACGTTGTTGATGACGGCTGATACCCCTATGGAAGCCATCAACGAAGCCAACCGTTTTGCCAGTCAAGCAGGAGTGCCGCTGCCATTGAATTTTGCCATGGCGCAAAGTGATGATTTTGAAAAGCAGTTAGCCGCTGTCTATGCAGGCAACACAGGGGAATCTCAGCATATTGCCGCTGGACTTGAAGACCATCCCGATTTGATGAGTCTAGCTGACAGTGTCCCTGAGACGGAAGACTTGATGGACCAAGAAGATGACGCGCCCATCATTCGCCTAATCAACGCGCTGCTGTCTGAAGCCATCCGCCTAAACGCCTCAGATATTCACATTGAAACCTTTGAAAAACGCCTATCGGTGCGCTTTCGGGTGGACGGGGTGCTCAAAGAAATCGTCAGTCCAAAACGGGAACTGTCACCACTACTGGTGTCGCGTATTAAAGTGATGGCAAAACTCGATATCGCTGAAAAACGGGTACCGCAAGATGGACGCATCTCATTACGTCTGGCTGGGCGAGAAGTGGATGTGCGGGTGTCGACCTTGCCATCAAATTTTGGTGAGCGTGTAGTGATGCGGCTTTTGGATAAACAAGCGGGTCGGTTAAATATGACCTATTTGGGTTTGTCAGACAATGATTATAGCGAGCTTAAACGCTTAATCCATCGCCCCCATGGCATTATTCTTGTCACAGGTCCGACAGGTTCGGGCAAAACCACGACGCTGTACGCGGCTTTAACGGATTTGAACGATAACACCCGTAATATTTTGACCGCTGAAGACCCGATTGAATTTCAGCTAGATGGTATCGGGCAAACCCAAGTCAATAATAAAGTGGACATGACCTTTGCCCGTAGTTTGCGAGCCATGCTACGCCAAGACCCTGATGTGGTGATGGTGGGGGAGATTCGCGATTTAGAGACTGCGGAAATTGCGGTGCAAGCGTCACTCACAGGTCACTTGGTACTCTCGACCCTGCATACCAACACCGCGATTGGTGCGGTGACGCGGCTACAAGATATGGGGGTTGAACCGTTTTTGTTGTCATCAAGCCTCATTGGCGTGGTGGCACAGCGACTAGTGCGTACCTTGTGTCCGCATTGCCACACGTGGACAGCCGCCGATGAATTTCAAAGTCAAATTTTTACTGAAATAGGCGAAGTCGGAGAGATTAAACTGCCAAAACCTGTGGGCTGCGAGAAGTGCAATCAATCAGGGTTTCGGGGACGTACTGCGATTTATGAAGTGGTGCCTGTCGATGACAAACTGCGACAACTGATTCATAGCCAAACAGCCGAGTTTGAGTTAGAAGCCTATGCGCGCAGCAAAACACCGTCAATTCGTGCCGATGGACTCAAAAAAGTATTGGCAGGGAAAACCACGCTGGAAGAAGTGTTAAGGGTGACGAAAGAAAAAGAGATGTGATATATTTTTCTAGTGTTAATGAAAAAATGAATATAGGTCGCTAAATTGATACAAATAACTTTTGACCAAAATAAAGCTGAGAGTAATAAAATCAAACATGGTGTAAGTTTTGATGAAGCAAAAATTGCATTACTTGACCCGAATGCGCTAGTACGTGAAGATTTTGACCAAGATGAACCAAGATTTGTATTATTAGGAATGGCAAATCGCTTATTAGTTGTTGTCTATTGCTATGTGGATAATGATGATATGATTCGGTTAATATCTGCACGAAAAGCAACCAAAAACGAGGAAAAACAATATGCAAACTGAATACGATTTCTCAAATGCTCAAAGAGCGACACAAATTTCTCATCTTAATCGGTTGCGAGAACAACAGCATTTGCTGGATAAAGATGTGAGTGATTGGCTTGCAACCCAAGATGATGATACTAAAAAACATATCAGTGAAATGATTCGCCAAGTAATGGCGATGAAAATTCACACACAATCTACTGTTTAAATTATGTGTTTTAGTCACTGATGCAATGAATAACTTGCATTTTTTCAATTGACAAACGGATAAAGTTTTCGATTTTCTGACAGTGAGTGATATATTGCTTACGGTTATTTTTCGCAAAATAGTCTGCCAAATTATTTAATTCAACGACCAGTGATTTAGCAACATTCGGATAAATCACTGGGTCATTATAAAAGTTATCCAATAGCCAAGTAAGCGTTGAAAGTTAGTGTTACCTTCGGCTAAACGTAAAATACGTTCGTTCTCATGCGAAATTTGACAATTGATTTTCTCATTGTCACAATCAAACCACATGTCAAATGCCATTATATTAACCTAACACTTCAACCAACTCACCTTCCACCAAATGCGGACTCATGGCTCGCGTGACTTTTACCATCACCAGTTTACCAATCAACGCGTCATCGCCTTTAAACAATACCGTTCGCGTATTATCCGCCGTTCCCATCAAAAATTCAGGATTGCGGTCGCCATGTTGCTCCACCAACACACGCACGGTTTGACCCACCATGCCTTGGGTTTTTGCCCAAGTCGAATCAATAATCACTTGCTGAAACGCCGCCAAACGGGCTTTTTTGGTTGCCATATCGATATTGTCGGGCAAGTCTGACGCAGGGGTGCCTGGGCGCTTGGAGTAAATAAAGCTATACGAATGGTCAAAATCTAAGTCTTTGGCAAGATTGAGCGTATCTTGAAAATCTTGGTCGGTTTCATTGGGAAACCCGATAATAAAATCGCTTGATAGGTACATATCAGGGCGCACCGCGCGTAGCTTGCGGATTTGCTCAATGTAAATATCAATGGTGTGGTTACGTTTCATGGCGGCTAGGATAGCGTTGGAACCACTTTGCACAGGTAGGTGCAGGTGGGATACCAGTTTTGGTATTTTGGCATACGCTTCGATGATATCATCGCTAAATTCCAGTGGGTGGCTGGTGGTATAGCGAATGCGCTCAATGCCGTCAACGTGCGCCACATAATGCAATAACTCACTAAAACGGCAAATTGTGCCATCGTGTTTTTCGCCGCGATAACCATTGACGTTTTGCCCCAATAGCGTTACTTCACGTACCCCTTGGCTGGCAAGGCTGTCAATCTCGGCAAGTACGTCATCGAGGGGGCGCGAGATTTCTTCCCCGCGGGTGTAAGGTACCACGCAAAATGAGCAGTATTTTGAGCAGCCTTCCATGATGGATACAAATGCCTTAAACCCTTCCACTTTGGGCTCGGGTAAAAAGTCAAATTTTTCGATACTTGGGAAAGACACATCGACGACGCCGATACGGTTTTTGGGTTTGACATCCAGCTGTTTGGTGGATTGGTCATACAGTTCTGGCAGGCGATGTAGAGTTTGCGGTCCAAACACCATATCGACATGCGGGGCACGGCTTTGGATTTTATCGCCTTCTTGTGATGCCACGCAGCCGCCCACACCGATGACCAAATTCGGGTTTTTCTCTTTAAGTTTTTTCCAGCGTCCGAGTTCAGAAAATACTTTTTCTTGCGCTTTTTCACGAATCGAGCAGGTATTCATGAGCAGGACATCGGCTTCTTCAGGATTGTCCGTCAGCACCATGCCATGGGAGTCGCCTAGCACATCTGCCATTTTTTCAGAGTCATACACATTCATCTGACAGCCTTGTGTCTCGATAAACACGCGTTTGACACGAGTATCCGCTGGTGGCATGGTGGGTTCAACACTCGCCGCTAGCGTTGGCGTTACCAAATTTTGGGTTTTGGAAATCTGTGCTTTTGGGTCAAAAGTAGCAACTGTCATGACTACACCTAAATGTTTCGCCTAAAATAAACCCTTAATTATAACAGATTTTTTTGGCAAGATGCGGTAGTGATTATTTTGACAGCACTAAATAAATGACATCGGTGCTAAAATTGCCAGCCTCATCTATAGCAAAATATTGTCTAACAGACGCGTCACAATTTTTTTGTAAGGCTCGAATCACTTGTATGCTGGTATCAGCTGTATGCATACGGGCGACCCAACTGTCAAAATTTAACGCCAGTTTTTGCATCTCGACAGTCGTCACGCTAAAGCCGGTGATCTCTGCAAAATACAACCACTCGGCAAGACTATAATCTTTGACATGACTGGGATCGCGGATGGTTTCAATGGTCTGTAAAAAATTATTGAGCACGGGGTTGCTATTGCCCAACACATCGACAATCACCACTTTGCCATCGTCAGCTAGGGCGCGATGCATTTCAAACAGCGCTTGTGGTACATTTTGCCAATGGTGCGCAGAATAGCGCGTGATAATGGCATCAAATTGGTGGTCGGCAAAGGGTAATTTTTCTGCCGTACCGATTTGCGTGGTAATATTGGTTAAGCCGCGTGCTTTGGCTTGGCTGGCGACAACTTCGGTCATCGTAGGGGTAATGTCGTAGGCAATCACTGATTTGGCAACAGGCGCTACCTGATAACTGACGTGCCCACCGCCACAGCCCAAATCCAATATATGCCTAAGCTTGTGCGCCTCTATCAACTGCTTTATTTTGTCGAACTCAGCGCCTTGTGCATGAACAGGGCTATTGAGGTAGTTATGGGATTTGTCTTGGTATTGTTGAATATTTAGGGCGTGTTGGGTATGGGTCATGGCTTATCGCATCTAGTTTGCTAATAATAGACTTATCATAATCCAAATAATTGATAATTTATAGTTAATTAAATTTAAAAATAAATAACTATTAGTTATATAAAATACGCTGCAACATTTTTATACAATTAGTTGATATTTGGGTAAATTTTTTTTAGTCGACAATCGTTATAATCGCTTCAGCAAGGTTAACCATTTATACATTACTTTTGTCATTTTTTGCCTATTTATCCTATTTATTTATCCTAGTTAAAGGTCTTACCAATTATTATGAAAAATCTTAAGCTTTCGATGATTTCATGCGGTGTGATTGCTGTTGTTGCAGAATCTGCTTGCGCAAGTAGCTATTCTGTAGGGACGCCTAGCACCGCAGATAGTTATTTTAACCAAGCCGAACGTGAAGCTAGCCGCGGCAACTTATCGCAAATGGGCAACTATCAGCAAATGATGGCAGGTGGTAGTCTAGCCATGTATCCAGAATATTGGCAGCTTAATAAAGACTTAGACGCGCAGCCTGCATCAGCGATTGTAAGTTTTGCTAATCGTTATCCACAAACTGCGATGGCAGAAAAATTGGCGGCGGATTATGCGGAAACCAAAGCGCGGATGGGTGATTATGATGCAGTTAGACAAGTGGCGAGCTATGTAACCAATCCTGATGCCAGTGAAGCTTGTGCCATTGCGTTAGGCTTCAATCACGGTGGCGATAGCATGCGTGCTTATACCGAAAAAGGTAATGTTTGGCTCAGCACGGATAAAAAACTGCCGCAGCTTTGCCAACAGTTGGCGACAGAGCTCAATGGCAATCACATGGTTAGCAATGATGACCGTGAGCAGCGACTGTACCGTATGCTACGCACGGGCAACAATGGTGATATCGTGCAGCTTGCCAGCCGATTGGGCGTGCAGCTGAGCTACAATCAGCTCATGAGCATCAGTAGCAGTCCCAATGCGTTTTTTTCACAACTCGGAAGTATGCCAGCAACCGCCAGCAATCGGTATTTATATTTATATGGCTTAGGGCAACTTGCCAAAAAATCTGTCAGTGAAGCGGCGATGCAGCTCAACTATGATGTGGGGCGAAACCCGCAGTTTTTTGATGCCAAAACCCGTCAATATGCTTACCGTACCTTGGGTGTGGCAAGGATGGGCGTCAATACCGATCAAGGGTTTAGTAGTGACGCGGTTGATTGGATGCAAAAAAGTCTGGGCGTACCATTTAACAATGAAGAAGCCGAAAACTATGCCCAAGCAGCGATACGCTATAGCCGATGGTCAGATTTGGCACAAGCCATTGGCGCAATGGACTATAAAAATCAGCAGCAACCGATATGGCAATATTGGCTTGCCAAAGCCTACAAATTGGGCGGCACTAGCCAGCAGCGTCAACAAGCCAATCAGCTATTTAATCAATTGGCGCAAACCAATGACTATTATGGACTACTCGCCAAAGACCAACTGGGGCAGCGTTTTGACCGATTGCCGACTAATCCACCGGTGAGCAATAGTGATTACTCACGCCTCGCAAGCGATAGTTTCTTTAATCGCGCATTTACCCTCTATAAACTTGCCGCCAATCCTGCCTATACCAACCGTGAATGGAACTGGGCGGTAAAAAAAGCACGTGACCGTGGTGATGAGACAATGATTTTGGCAGCGGCGCAAACCGCATCGGACATGGGATGGTACGACCGTGCTATCTATGCGTTGGAGTCTACCAAAACGATTCCAAATTCGGCACTGGCATTCCCGATGCCCCATCAGTCTAGTGTCGTGCAATACAGCCGCCAAGCAGGAATCGATCCTGCGTGGGCGTATGGCATCATGCGTCAAGAAAGCCGTTTTAATATCGGCGCGCGTTCGGGTGTTGGGGCAGGGGGGTTGATGCAAATCATGCCAGACACCGCGCGCTATATCGCACGTAAATTGGGCGAACCGTATGAGCCATCTCGCGTCGCAGGGGGCGATACTAATATTCGCTACGGTACGTATTATATGGGCGATATTTTAAATAAATTGGGCGGTCAACCTGTATTAGCCACCGCGGGCTACAATGCAGGGCCAGGTAAGGCCAAAACTTGGCAACCTGAGAACGGTAGCCTAGCGGCAGATCAGTATGTTGAGACCATTCCTTATTCAGAAACGCGCAATTATGTCAAAGCCGTGATGGAAAATGCGACCAATTATGATGTGCTCCTTGGCGGTAGCAACCAACCGATTAGTCAGCGTATGGGTACTATTGCTGCTAAATATTAAATTAATTTGAATTAAATAAACCTGCTAAATCCGCTAAAACAACAGCTAATTGATTGATAATAGTCAATAAATTACTGTTGTTTTTTAGTATATACAGGGTTTACAAAATCTGACCCAGTTAGTATGATTTCAAAAAATTGGTAGGACTGATAAACATTAGTTTCGTTTGATAAAAATTTAGTTATTTTAAGCAAAAAATTGATAAGTCAACGACCATTTTTATTACTTTTATTTTAAAAGCTCACTGTAAACGTTAAAACAACCTGCTTGTTTTTAATCACCAACTATTTGGTTTAATTGTTATGCTGTCATCTTGTCTAAAAACGTTACTCGATTTTACCAACTTGCACGCGGCATCACACGCCGTGAAATGGGCATCGTTACAGTTTCCATTACAGTTTAAAGATGATAAGGCGGCGGCAAATTTAGCTAGTTTAGTTATCAACTCAAGTCATCAAAAAAGGGCAAAGTTTAGCGGCTATTTGTCACTTGGCTACTTACTACTTGGCTGCTTGGCGGTGATGGGTACTATAGCAACCCCAGCTGCCCATGCCGACAGTGTTTTAGGGGTGGAATTATCCCCTGCTGTCTGCAAGCTCAACCCATACATGGGTAATCTTCGCCAATGTATCGAAGGCAACCCGATGACGGTGAATTTTTATCGGGTGGCGAACCAGTCTTGTAGTAATAGCCGTTACAGCATGTCGCCACTGCAAGAAAAGATCACCTCAAAAGTCATTCCAGATGGTAATATTCGCAAAAATATCTGGCAGCAGTATGGCCGCTGTAGTGGCCTAAGTACCCCTAATTATTTTCGTACCATTAACTCGCTTGCCAGTCAATTAAAACTCCCAAAAGAACTCAGTAGCGGTCGCAGTTATCGATTCGCGTCCAGTGGTTTTAGCCGCCAATTGTTATCTTTAAACCCCGGCATGAAGCCAAACTCGTTTAATTTTTTCTGTCAAAAAAATAGTGCAGGTCAATCCGTACTGACCTATCTTAACGTGTGCTACGACAACAACGGACGTTTTGCCCAATGTGCCACACGCTCTTATACCTGTCCCAGTCAATTTTTGATTGATGGTAATTATTGAGGGATGGCGGTATCAATTTTTGCTTAGGTTTAAGCATTTTGTATCTTGGTGTTTGATGGTCTTGAACCCATAATTGTCAAGCTCACCCGACAATTGACCCCATAAATTTATGGTCTTTGATGGTGACAAGTGATAAACTAGGCAGGCTTTTTTAGACAATTTTTTCTGCTTTTTTCACTGCCTTGCTTTTGCAAAGGATCTTGTACTTATCATAATAGGAGCTTTCAATGAAACAGCCTGTTCGTGTTGCGGTGACTGGTGCTGCTGGTCAAATCAGTTATTCATTATTATTTCGTATCGCATCGGGTGATATGTTAGGTAAAGACCAACCTGTCATTTTACAATTATTAGAAATCACGCCGGCCTTAGAAGCTTTAAAAGGTGTGGTAATGGAACTTGAAGATTGTGCATTCCCATTGCTAGCGGGCGTCGTACAAACTGACGACGCTAATGTTGCGTTCAAAGATGCGGACTATGCACTACTTGTGGGTGCCCGTCCTCGTGGTCCTGGCATGGAGCGTAAAGATTTGCTCGAAGCTAACGCCGCCATCTTCTCTGCACAAGGTAAAGCGTTAAATGACAACGCTAGCCGTAATGTCAAAGTATTGGTTGTGGGCAATCCAGCTAACACCAATGCCTTAATCGCACAGCGCAATGCCCCAGACCTAGACCCACGTAACTTTACAGCGATGACACGTCTTGACCACAACCGTGGTATGGCGCAACTGGCTGAAGAAACTGAAACCACCGTGAATGACATCAAAAAAATGATCATTTGGGGTAACCACTCTTCAACCCAGTACCCAGATTTGACTTTCACTACGGTAAAAGGTCAACCTGCCCTAGAGCAAGTACAACGTGATTGGTACGAAGGTACTTATATCCCTAACGTACAACAGCGTGGTGCTGCCATCATTAAAGCACGTGGTGCCTCATCAGCGGCATCTGCTGCAAATGCTGCGATTGCGCACATTCGTTCATGGGCACTAGGCACTGACGAGAATGATTGGGTATCTATGGGTGTTTACTCAAATGGTGAATACGGTATCCAAAAAGGTCTTATCTATTCATTCCCATGTACTTGCCAAAATGGCGATTGGAAAATTGTTGAAGGGCTAGATGTTTCATCGGCTTTCTCACAAGAAAAAATGAAAGCCACCGAAACTGAATTGGCTGAAGAGCGTGATGCAGTAAGCCACTTACTTCCTAACTAATTAGGTTACAATCTTTTAACTTGATAAAAAAACCAGTCTCATTAGGCTGGTTTTTTTACATGAAATAACCACACTATACAATCAAATCACATTTTTTTTACCCAATTTTGGCTACACTGAAGTGACTATTTAGATAGTATTAGACTAATATATTATTAGAATGGTCTGACGATATAAATAACCTGTGGCACTTTTTGATAATTTTTCAATAAAATGAGTGCTACAAAATAATGACATTAAAATAAATATTGATACTTTTAAACGTTGATACTAAACGTTGATACTTTTAACAGTACTAGGAGAACCACAATGATGACAGATGGCGAAAGAAACATTAATATGTTGTTTGAACAAATGGGTATGGATGGCGATGATGCTGCGGTTGAACAATTTATTCAAGAAAATCAACTGGCGCAATCAGTCCAGCTGAGCGATGCACCTTTTTGGAGCGACAACCAACGTAAATTTTTAAAAGACGAATACCGTGCAGATGCAGGTTGGATTGAAATCATCGATGAGCTCAACACCCGTCTACACAAAGATGCCATGGATGCACAAAAACTGGCTAAATAAGTCATTTTAATACTGTCAAAGGTATTTTCTAAATGTATTACAAACTAACTAAAAAACCCAATCACTGATTGGGTTTTTTACCTTGTTAAAACAAGTGGTCAAAATAATTAGGGAGCCAATTTTTGTAAATGGGCAATACGGTCATCAAGGGAGGGGTGGCTGGCAAATAACTGGGCAAAACTAAATCCCCCTTTACCTTCATTAATCGCAAAGGCTTTCATGCCTTGTGGCATATAGTCAGGATGCTGGCTGGCAGGCTTTAACGCTTCTAAGGCAGCAATCATGTTGTATTTACCCGCCAAACGTGCGCCTGCTTCATCCGCACGGTATTCACGGTAACGAGAGAACCACATGACAACCGCTTGTGCAGCAATACCAAACACAATATCTAACACCATACTGGTAATGTAATAACCCATGCCAGGTGAATTGCTGTCATTTTTAAATACTGCCTGATCTACAAATAGCCCCACAATGCGCGCAAAGAACATCACAAAGCTGTTAACCACCCCTTGAACAAGCGCTAAGGTCACCATATCACCATTGGCAACGTGACCAATTTCATGGGCAAGTACTGCTTCGACTTCTTCTTGGTTCATCGATTGTAGTAGCCCAGTCGATACCGCAACCAAAGCTTTGTTTTTATTCCAACCTGTGGCAAAGGCATTGGGTGATGGATTATCAAAGATACCCACTTCTGGCATATCAATATTGACGTTTTGCGCCAAACGGCGAACCGTTTCGACCAGCCAAACTTCCAACTGGGTAGCAGGCTGTTCAATAACTTGCGTACCTGTAGAGCGTTTGGCGAGCCATTTTGACATCAACAGCGATACAAAAGACCCTATCATACCGTAGATGAAACACATCACCAGCAGGCTAGTGGTGCCTGTGCCACCCAAATTGAACCCTAGCATTGGCGCGATGACGTTCATGACGATACCAAACACCACCATCACCGCTAGGTTAGTTAAAAGAAATAAGCCAATTCGTAACATGACGGTTTCCTAAAGACAATCAAACGATTAAATATACTTATCAACAATAAGTTGACGATGATATTTAGTATAATAGCGTTTAATGCAACAAATTAAAGGGAAAAGTGGCATAAATTTGTAACATAAAAAAGCCAGTATCACACTAGCTTTGGGGATCTGGTTTTCAGCTTATAGACATGGTTGTTAGCGGACAATCGTATAAGAGTTTGATGAATTATAGCTAACATTTTGAAAGCCATTGCTGCTAGTACTAGAGCGCAGATTGGGGTCATTACGATATAGATTGTTGTAACGGCTTAACACACGTTGTACATAGTCACGAGTTTCACGAAAGGGGGGAATACCGCCATACTTTATGACGTTGCCTTCACCCGCATTGTAGCTCGCTATCACATGCTGGATATTACCAAAACGGCTTTGTAAAAATTTCAAATATTTGGCTGCGCCCTCGATGTTCTCCGCAGGGTTCCAAGCATTATACACACCAAACCGCCTAGCCGTCGCGGGCATTAATTGCATTAACCCCTGTGCCCCAACAGGTGAGCGCGCATTGGGATTAAAACCTGATTCAGTATGCATCATGGCTTTCATCAATGCAGGGTCGACCCCATGACGCAGCGCCGAAGCCAAAATCATGCTATCGTAGCTATTTTTGTTGCCACGCGCACTGGCAGGTACTGCAGCTTCATTGGCGCCCCAATTGCTATAACTATGCACATTGGTATCCGCGTAATAAGTCACTTTGACTTTTTTGGTAAAATTTTGGAAGTTATTCCCTGCAGGGCGGTTGTTGCTGACTACATTGGTCAACAGCACCTGACCATTGCTGTCTTTAAACACATACATATTGCCAGCGTTCGCTGCATGCATATTTGCCAAACTGCCCAATGACAATAGAGAAGCCGCTAGCCAATAAGGTAGGCGAGGTTTCTTTACAAACAATACCATAAATATACCTATGTTAGATTTTTTGACAATATTTCAAACTTAGAGGTCAGCGTAACGTTTCACAACGACATAAAAAGATAAAAGTCGTTATGTTTCAATGACATTTGATAACATTATTATAAAAGAATTGGCAGGAAATATACCATAAATCTATCAAAAACTGGTTAAAGTTTACAAAAAATCAGATAAGGGGGAAAAAGAGGAAAAATGGCCAAAAAACTTGTCAACCTGTTGGGTTTCATGCCATGGACTCAACAATATATGAGTTGGAATTTTTAGCCAAATTAACTGTCAAATTTGCAAGGCCAAAATCTAAAAAAAAAGTAAAATTTTTTGCTTGCACTTTGCAAAAAACCATAAATATTTGATTTATATGAAGAAAATAATTGGTTAAAAAATAACCAATTTAGAGATAGCCTATAGTGATATGCGGTTTATTGTTGTCAAGTCATAAGTTATCCACATGGTTATCCACATAAATTGGGGAAAATGACCTAAATAATTGATATTTATAACAAATAAAACAAAATAAACACCAATAAAACCGAAAAAAATCTCACAGCCCATTTGCTACATGACAAAAAAATGACAAAGTGTTGAATATATTTTTAAGATTTAATTAACGCATAGCCCATCAGCTTATTTTATCGAGTCGTAAGGTCGTTTATTAAACCAAAAAAACCTGCACCGACTTAAGATTGATGCAGGTCTACTATTGTTATATTGTTAAATAGCTACCAAGTTATGTCTCGTCGGCGGTATCCAATGGCTGCTGTAGCAATTGTTCAAATGGCTCAAGCACTGGCGTAAGCAGTTTGGCTTGTGCTTGCGACAATACTTCCTCAGGTGCGATACCAAATTCACCCAACAACTGCTTAAGCTTGTCCACCGACATCGTGGCAGTCAGTTTGGTTTGACCCGTTTCATCATAGCTGAGGTCTTCAATCACTTCTAACTTATGCAGTTCGTGTTGCAATTGTCCAAAATTGGCGGGTAAGGTTAATTCAAACCGCTGTAATTGACCCACCAATAGTTGCTGCACGGCAAGGGTGAGTTGCTCGATACCTAACCCCTCATGGGCAGAGACATACACCCGATTGGGCTTGGCTTTATCACTATAACCGATATGCGGCGGCTCACCTGTGAGATCAATTTTATTAAACACATTTAGCACAGGCACTTGATTGTCAATTTCCGCTAACACGGATTGTACCGCCGCGATTTGCTCATGCATGTCTTCACGGTGACTATCAATGACATGCAGCAACAAATCTGCCTCTAAGGTTTCTTCTAGCGTGGCATGGAAGGCTTCCACTAGCTCATGCGGCAAATGACGAACAAAACCGACCGTGTCGACAAGTACCACCTTACCCACACCCGACCACGACACACTCCGTAGCGTTGGGTCAAGCGTCGCAAATAGCTGATTGGCGGCATAGATGTTTTCATTGGTGAGGGTATTAAACAAGGTGGATTTACCCGCATTGGTATAACCAACCAATGAAATTGTCGGCACCGAGGATTTTTGGCGTTTGGCACGACCCTGTGCGCGGGTTTGTTTGACCTTATCAAGCTTGGTTTTGAGCTGCCCGACACGCACCTGTAACAAGCGTCTATCGGTTTCAAGCTGGGTTTCACCTGGGCCGCGCAGACCAATACCGCCTTTTTGGCGCTCCAAGTGCGTCCAGCCGCGTACCAAGCGAGTCGCTAAGTGATTGAGCTGAGCAAGCTCAACTTGCAGTTTACCTTCGTAGGTTCGAGCACGCTGGGCAAAAATATCCAAGATAAGACCCGTTCTATCAAGCACACGGCACTGCACCAAGCGCTCAATATTACGTTCCTGCGATGGGGTCAAACTATGGTTAAAAATAACAATATCTGCCTCGTATTGTTTAACAAGTTCCCTGATTTCTTCAGCTTTACCCGTACCCACAAAGTATTTGGCGTCAGGCTTAGACCGCGTACCTGTGACCAAGGCTTGTTTTTGCGCCCCTGCCGAATCCACCAGCAATTCAAATTCTTCCAAGTCGTCTGGGTCATTGAGATGGGTAATGTTTAAATGGACTAAGATGGCTTTTTCACCACCTTCATAACGCTCAAAATACTCCAATGATTTATCCTTTCGTTGTGAGTGTAAAAATGTGTCTATTTATAAGTGTACTATTTAAGTCTATTAAGTTAAACATTCGCTTAAATAATCGACAGCCGCGTTAGAAAAGCGCTAAACACGATAGAGGGATTATGTCTATCAATATAAGGTTTTTTTGCAGAACTTTTAGTCAAATTTACAATTAGTAACTTAAAACGGGGGTAAAGGCGAAGGTTTGGTCATGGTTTTGCCATGAAAACGTCATTGAAACGACACGGGTGTCACGCATACTGAATTCATCCAGACTGACTAACCATCCAATTAGATGATGGGGGCTTTGTAGCTTTGACAATGAGTCAATGACAAGCTAAGGCATTTTTCGCTCAGCAGCTGGCCAATGCCATAGCAAAAACCACCCTAGGTAACCGTAAGATGACTGATTTTGTAGAACAAGCTAATTTTCTAGAAAAAAATAACGGCGCCAAATTATACGAAGATATCGCCACTTATCCTGTTGATAGTCTTTTTAATACCCAGTTTGTTGCGCAGTTACTGGCACATAATTTTGCTGATATAGCAGTGGTAGAGACGCTAGCCCCGCTGGTCAAGCCAACGATTAGCCGCCCAAGCGCGCGTCATCGCCCGTTATTTAAGTCAGTGATTATTAACGTGAGCGAGGATAAGTTTTCGCTACAAACCGAGCAGCATTTGCTCAATGCCCAGCGCCTACGCACTTTGACCTTTACCCAAGCGTTTTCAGTAAGTTTTGCGGGATTTCATCCAAGCTCAGAGCAGCCGCTAGATCGGGATGATTTTGATAATTATTGCACCCATGTGGTGGTGTATGACGAAACCAAGCAAGATAGCTTTGGGCAGCCACTCGCGGTGGCAACCACCCGATTATTGGATAAAAACGGCGCGATAAAAGCTGGGCAGTTTTATAGCGAGCATGAGTTTAGACTGGGTCGCTTGCTCGATGATTACCCGTATAATGTGCTAGAAATCGGTCGCACTTGTGTGCACCCAGATTACCGAGGTATTACCACAATTAATCATTTGTGGGAATCCATCGCGGCAGTCGCCAAAGCTTACAATGTCAATGCGTTTATGGGCTGTGCCTCAGTTCCGATGGAAGAGGGCAATGTGCAAAACTGGTTAGATCATCAGCTTGATAGTACCAAGTTAGATGTCAAAGTGACCCGTAAATTGCCAGAAGACAAATTATCCGCTATCGACTTGGCGCAAGTGGCTGATGTGGACTTGGCGAATCCGCAAAATTTCGCTTTGCCAGCGCTGTTAAAAATGTATGTCAAAATGGGCTGTAGTCTTGGCGCAGCGGCTTGTTATGATCCTGAGTTTGATTGTGCCGATGTGTTTGTTTGGTTGCCGTTTGAACAAGTCAAACCGCGCTATCAGCACTATTTGCACTAACTTGTTTATTGATAAAGGCAAAGGTGATAATCTTAACCAAGATAAACCGGGTTTGGTTACTGTTATTGAGTGATTGATACTTAATAATTGTTACTTAGGGATTGCTATTGGGTTATTGCTAAAACTCAAACAGACCTAGTAAGCCGTGTGCCTAATAATTTGCTATACTACATCCACAATTTTTCACTCACATACTTACCTTATGCAAAAATCTGACTCTAACCTCGCCCCATCTGTGCTGACGATTAACAACCTACTAAGCGAAACGGCAAAACAACTGCGACAACCTGCTACCTATAGTAAAAAGAATTTGGCGACCCAGTGGCAACGCAGCAAGCGCGTTGTGAGCTTAATGGCTGCGATTCAAACAGGTATCGGCTATGCTTGGCAAATTAGCCGCACACCAAATCCCGATAATCAGCAAATCATCCAATTGATTCAAAAATTCTGTAAAAAATCGCTCAAATCGTTAGGCATTGAGGTGACTGCACTTGAGCCAATACCGACACATCACGCGCTATGGGCAAGCAACCATATCTCTTGGCTCGATATCCCTGTGGTGGGTAGTATTGTACCGACTTTCTTTTTGTCTAAAGCTGAAATCGCGCATTGGCCGGTGATTGGATGGATGGCGTCCACCGCCAATACCTTATTTATCAAGCGCGGTTCGGGCGATACCAGCAAAATCAGTGAGCAAATGAGTGAGTTTTTATCACAAGGCTCACCTGTGGTTTTCTTCCCAGAAGCGACGACCACAGACGGCACAGCGATTAAACGTATTTATGGCAACTTGTTGCAGTCTGCGATGGACAGCCAAGTGCTCATCCAACCGATTGTGATTTGCTATGTCAACCAAGATGGCGAACTTGACCAAAACATTCCGTATTATGGCGATATTGGCTTGATAGATAGCGTCAAACGTGTCCTTGATAACCGCCCTGCCAAAGCGTATGTGTTGCCGTTACCAGCCATTGACCCTGCGGGTAAAACCCGAAATGAAATTACCGCTATCTTGCAGCAGCGCATGGTTGATGGACTGGCGCGTTTGCACCAACAAGTGCTTCACGCTAAAAAGCCTTAATCGTTACGGTCATTGTTAACTGTAAAAGCCAAGCTGTCATCGCCTTGGCTTTTTTTTATTATATGAATATCACATACGCTCACTAAAATTTTTCAGTCTCTTTGTATTGTAATAAAATGTAAAAATTTTATTAAATTATGTTATCATACTACCCAACAAAACGTTATTTGATACTCAATAGTTTGGATACAGGGGTTGAACCGTTAACCTCCATAAACCACCGATGAGCGCCGCTTAATCAGCCCCTCACTTAACAACATTTCCCTCTTATTTTTGCCCTATTATTTTTGCACGATGCCAGCCATAATTAAGAATGATTTTAATACGGATTGCATAGGTGCAAGTTTATTTTTATTTTGCCCACTAAATTTGCCCACTAACCCCTAATTTTGTTTACTAAAAAGGTTCTTGATATGCGTACCGATATGTTTCAACAAATCTTAAACGACCTAAACAGCTCTTCAGCTGATGTAGAAGCCTCGGCGTTGATTTCGACCGATGGTTTGATGATTGCGTCAGCATTGCCAGCGGGCATTGATGAAGACCGTGTCGGTGCGATGTCAGCGGCGCTACTATCACTCGGTGACCGTGCAGGTCGAGAACTCGCGCGTGGCAGTATCGAGCGCGTCATGGTACAAGGCGAAAAAGGCTATGTGATTATGTCGGCATCGGGTACAGAAGCAGTATTGACCATTTTGACCAAACCAAATGCCAAATTGGGTCTAGTGTTCTTGGATATGAAGCGTGCGGCTGAAGCCTTATCAAAACTTATCTAAAACTTACAAATAGTTTAACTTTGTCAGCCTTTCACTAATATTCGCAACCGTGACTCAATCAAAAATTTATCCATCAAAAATTTATAAGGAGAGGTAATGAAATCTGTACAATTACCCGATATGGACAAACCTGCTGGCGATGCCACAGCGCATTGTCTGACTTACTCAGATGGCTTAAGTCGTGTCGTTTATACCACCGAAAACGAGCTACCTTACCCCGATGGCAAACTTATCGTTTCACGCGTGGATTTAGATGGCATTATTACCCACGCCAATGATGCCTTTGTGGATATCAGTGGCTATAGCCGTGATGAATTAATTGGCGCGCCGCATCATATTTTGCGACACCCACAAATGCCAAAAGCTGCCTTTAAAGACTTGTGGCAAACAGTCGAGGCAGGCAAAAAATGGCATGGCTATGTCAAAAACTTGTGCAAAGATGGTAGTTACTACTGGGTGTATGCGACAGCTGTGCCCAATATCCGCCATGGTGAAACGGTTGGCTATACCTCGGTACGACGCAAACCATCACGCAGCAAAATCGCGCAAGCTGAAGCACTGTATCGCAAAATGCTAGAGGAGCAAGCCTAATGACAATTAATCTACTCATTGCGCCTGACTTCGCGCCTGAGCGTTTTGCCGGGTGGCATATGCTCAATACACTGCTACAAAAAGAATCCGGCATTCACATTCACTTACTGACACCCGCGTCTGCGCATGAACAAAACGACTTAATCCAAGCGCAAAACGTGGATATTATCTATGCCAATCCCTTCGATGCAGCGGCAATGATTCGGGAGCAGGGTTATCGCGCCGTGGCTCGTCCACTGGGCAAATCTGATGAAATGGTGATTGCTGCAAAAGCCGATAGCAGCATTGTAGCACTTGATGATTTAAAAGCAGGCTGCACCATTGCCATGGCAGACAACCGTGATGTCAAATTGATTGGGCTTCGTCTGCTAGAAGCCGTGGATTTGTTAGAAGCTGACATTACTTGGAAAGTTACCGAGACTTACCAAGCCGCTGCGCGTAATTTGATTAAAGGCGAAGCCGATGCGGCATTCTTTTTATCAGAAGTTTATCATAGCTTGTCACGCTTGACTTTATCGCAGATGCAGGTATTGGTTGAAAGTGATTTGAGCGATATCAGCCATGTGGTACTGGTTAAAGAGAGTTTTGCCGACAGTGAGCCATTTATCGATGCCTTATTAAGCTTAAAAGACACAGCCGAAGGCAAACAAGTCTTACAAGAACTGGGGATGAGCGACGGTTTTGAGCCGATGACCCAAGAAGACGGCGAGTTTATGATTGATTTAATGGATACCTTATTGGATTAATCGGTCAAGCTTGTCATCTTGCCCAATAGCGCAATTCATGTTTAGATGAAGTTGCGCTTTTTTTATGCTGAAGCGTTTTGATTGCAATCGGGTTTAATAGTATAGTAGGGGAGAAATGCGTGGATTTTTCACAGCGTCAGTCACTAATACCTCACCCTTGTCACATAACTTTTTATATAATTAGGCTAATTTTTTGAGGAATCAGCATGTATTCATTGTCGAATCGTAATCGTAGAAAATTTCAAAAACATTGGCTTAATTTTCGTCTCTATAGTCGCCAAGTGATTGACCAACCGATGAACATGGATATCCATACCAGCCGCATCATGGCAGCGATGGAGCTTGATGAAAAAGAGCCGTTGCAAGGTGCGTTAGCTGATATGTTTTATGGTTGTTGGTTTGACGTGCCCTATTTTGGTGACCGTATCCTCAACCAAGTCAGAGAAAAACTAACGCCAACACTACTACAAGGGTTTGACCAATGCATCAATCATGGTGAGTATGTGTTTAAAGTAAGCCATCTTGCCACACGCTGGAGCGTATTGGTATCGCCTTCAATGAACACTTATCAACACCAACTACGTGTGTCCACTGATGACTCAAAAGTAGTGGCACAAATGACGATTGCTTCGCTATTAGATATCATGGAAGAAGAAGACGATCCAGAAGACCAAGCCGAGCAAATTGCCGAAATCGAGGAAGAGTTCTTTAACCATTGTGTTGTTTGTCATGACCGATTGGCATTTAGTATGGTTTGGTGGGAAATGTCAAAAAACAAATGGGATTTTAATGACAAATGGCTTGAAACCAAAGAATATTTTGCTAAGCAAGCCGCTTAATTATAGCCAAATGAATTAGCTTTTGAATTTACCAAGCCTATCACAGTGATTGACAACATGACCTTTGCCGTCTATCAAAATTTAAGGAAAGCAGCATGCCAGAACAAAACGACACCTATGTAATTTTAACGCCTGCCGGGGTGTTGCATAGTTTTTCAAGTGCCAATCCCTCAGAGCAGCAACTAGCCTTGCAAGCGGTGCTCGCCCCTGAACAAAGTATGACGGCACGGGAATGGGGTGAGCGTTATAGTGACACTTGGCTAGATATGTTTATCGAAGAAGGTTGGATTGAGACCCTTGAAAAGCGGGTGGTCGCTCCGCACGTGCAGCTGGATAATTTCTTAAAATATGTAGCAGCGAGCCTATCGGGTAGTCGCCGTGTCGTAATTGCATCAGATGAAGGCTTTTGTCTAGCAAAAATGGGCTTTACCCAGCAACAAGCAGATACGCTATCGGTAGCCGCCGCTGATTTTTATGGCTTTTTAGAACGCCAACAGCAGCGCGGTTGGGCGGTACATGGATATGGGGTATCATTTTTTACCAGTATTGATATGTTGATGCCCAATACCAGTATTGTGTTTTTATGGATCAACAAAACGGGCTATTTCTTGATTATCGAAGATGAGCCGCTCATCAATAACCGCGCTTTTGTGGAATTGGTGTGGGGTATTAAAGCGACGGGCGAACGGTTTGAGCAGCGTGCAACACTGGCAGAACAATCAGACGCTAAATAAAGTGATGCGGCAGACGATGATACCCAAACGGTTAATTGATAGACAATAAAAAACCGCTGAGAGTTAATCAGCGGTTTTTTTATTGTCAGGGGTTTTTTATTGAAAGCTTCCATTCAGCTTAAGGTCAGTTTAATGCCAGTTAAATATCAGCTTAGTGTGATACCTTTACTGTCTTTTGGCGTCACTCTAAAAATCTGTACTTTAAACAGTATATTTTGACCCGCCAATGGATGGTTAAAATCCACTTTGATGGCATCTTCAGTGACGTCACTGACCACACCCACGAGCGTGGTTTTGCCTTTATCTTCAAATTCCATCATGGTGCCGACTTCAGGCAAATTGCCCGTCACGGCAAACTGCGCATGACTAAAAGTCTGTACGTTATCAGGGTTCCATTGACCAAATGCTTCGTCAGGCGACAGCGATGCGGTGCGCGTATCACCCGCTGTCAAGTTGATAAGTACCTTCTCAAACCCTTCAAGCAGACTGCCATCACCCACCACCAAGCGAACAGGTTCGCCACGCTCAAAGGTTGAGTCGATGACGGTGCCATTTTCTAAGCTGACCTCAAAATGCAAATCAACGGTTGAGTCTTGAGTGATGCGGGTTTGTTCATTTGGCGTAATAATGTCATGATTCATGCGGTTCTTCATCCATCTAAAAATTAAAGGGTGTTACGTTTGAACTCTAATAAAAACGCATCGATTAAAATCAACACAACGCCAATATTAATCGCCACATCAGCTATATTAAAAATCGGGAAATGCCACGCATTGCCATAGTGCACATGCAAGAAGTCAATCACATAGCCCAAGCGTACCCGATCAATCAAATTGCCCAAAGCGCCCGCCAGCACCAATGACAAGCCCAACGCCAATAATTTGGCTTGTTGGGGTATTTTGCGTAGATACGCCATGATACCAAAGGAAACAGCCAGTGCCAAGCCGCTAAATAGCCATTTTTGCCAGCCGCCTTTATCTGCCAAAAAACTAAACGCCGCGCCATGGTTGTGGGCAAGGGTAAAGTTAAAAATCGGCTCAATAATCGCCGTGGTTTGGTGCAGCTGGTAGTTGTGCTCAAAGTACAACTTGGTGAGTTGGTCGACAATTATTGCCAAAACCGCAATACCATACCACATCATGGCTTTATTGCCGTTGATGGGTAGGGTAGTGGATGAATGAGTGGCAGCAGTCGTTGCCTGGGTGTTAGGCATAATGACGCACCTCGCCTTGACCTTCGACATTCTCGACGCAGCGACCACAGATTTCTGGATGGGCAGGATTGATGCCGATGTCCTCGCGAATGTGCCAACAGCGGATACATTTTTCACCCGTGGCAGGCTTGACCACTACCGCAACTTGGCTGTCTTCGTCGCTATAGGTCACATCGCTTGGTTGGTTGGTTAATGCCGCTACATTGGCTTGGCTTGAAATCAACACAAATTTGAGTTCATCGCCTAATCGATTGAGTGACACCATGGTAGTATCTGGTGCATACACGGTGACATTGGCCGATAAATTGGCGTTAATCACTTTATCGGTGCGCGCAATTTCATAGGCTTTGTTGACGGTTTCTTTGACATTCAAAATCGCTTGCCAATCCGACTCGCTCACGTCATCCAATACCACTGGTGGGAATTCATACCACTCTTCGGTAAAGATATAGCCATTACCATTGCTTGTATGGGGACCTTTTAAGATTTCCCACGCTTCTTGTGCGGTGAATGACAAAATCGGTGCAATCCAGCGCAGTAACGCATGGGCAATATGATAAATCGCGGTTTGTGCTGAGCGGCGCGCTTTACCATTGGCTTTGGTGGTGTATTGACGGTCTTTGATGATGTCTAAATAAAAACCGCCCAAATCTTGTGAACAAAAACCCACCACCGCTTGACACACTTGGTGAAAATCCATGTTGGTATAAGATTGGCGAATGTCAGCTTGTACTGCTTCAGCGCGTTTTAAAATGTACTTATCAAGGCTGACCAAATTGCTAGCATCCACCATGTCGGTGGCTGGGTCAAAGTCGTCTGTATTCGCCAGTAAAAAACGAATGGTGTTACGAATACGGCGATACATATCCGTGGTGCGCGCAAAGCCTTCAGTCGATACCGCCATCTCGTAACGGTAATCACTTGAGCCGACCCATAGACGCACGATATCAATACCATATTTATTGGCAAGTTCTTGCGGCTCAAAGCCTTTGGTATTGCCTTTGGATTTTGATAATTTATAGCCTTTGGCATCTACAGTAAACCCGTGCGTCAACACTTGCTTGTACGGTGGACGACCATAAATCGCTTCACTCACCAAAAGCGACGATTGGAACCAACCCCGATGTTGGTCAGAGCCTTCAAGGTATAAATCCGCAGGATTGGCTAAGTCAGGACGATTGGCAAGCACGGCAAAATTGGTCGACCCTGAGTCAAACCACACGTCTAGCGTATCGGTCGATTTTTGGTACTCTTTAGCATCATCTCCAATAAAGTCTTCAGCCGCGGCATCAAACCACGCTTCCACACCACCTTGCTCAATCACTTGCGCGACTTTTTCCATCAGCTCAGCCGTATTTGGGTGCAAATCGCCCGTGTCTTTGTGGATGAAAAAGGCAATCGGCACGCCCCAAGTACGTTGGCGGCTGATACACCAATCTGGGCGACCATGCATCATCGATTCGATACGATTTTGTCCCCAACTGGGTGTCCATACCACTTTTGGAATATCGGTCAACGCCTGTTCACGCAGACCTTGGCTTTCCATGTTGATAAACCATTGTGGCGTTGAACGGAAAATAATCGGCGTTTTGTGTCGCCAGCAATGCGGATAGCTGTGAGTAATCACGTCATGCTTGAGCAAATGCCCACTGGTTTTGAGCGTTTCGATAATTTTTGGTTGGGCTTTATAAATATGCTCGCCGACAAAAACTTTGGCTTCAGGCAAATACACGCCATTACCTGCGACTGGGTTTTCGGTAGGCAAGTGAAATTTTTGTCCGACCATATAGTCATCGACGCCGTGCGCGGGCGCAGTGTGTACCAAACCCGTACCGCTATCTGCCGTCACGTGGTCGCCTGTAATGATTGGCACTTGGCGCTCGGCAATCAGTGGATGCTGGGCTTTAAGTACAGTTAATGCATCGCCTTTCACGGTCGCCAACACACTGTATTCTTTGGCGTTAAACACACTCATTAAATGCGCAACTAAATTATAAGCGACAATCAAATGGCTGATTCTCGGCTGTGGTTTTTCGCCTGCCATTTGATAAAACAAGCGCTCGCCCAAACCGTTGTCAGCGGTTTTTTGATAAGTTGCGCCAATTTTTTCTAACGCTTTAGCCGAACGCTGATTATCGGGGGCAACATGAAACCAAATCGTTTCTCGCTGCGGTTGGGCGTGACTTAGCATCGCCGATTTAATTTCAGCATTTGCCCCTGATCCCCAATACTCACGGGTCAAAAAGGTATAGCCAATTGCAATCGAATTTTCTTCAATATTATCATCGTAAAAACGGGTTGTGCCAATAATGTTATTGGTTTTTTTATCGACAATCGCAAAGGCTTTTTGCTCAAGGGCTTTTTTGAAATACGGCTCAAATACGGTAGGTTCGTGGCGTTTTTCCGGCAACATTTCCCAAATCAAAGGGTCAGATGCACTTGCCTGTAAAGCGGTTTTATCGTCTTTGGTTAAACGGCGAAGTAAATAATTGGGCGTATCAAGGGTAGTAGGAATAGCAAAGGCTTGTTTATTAAACGTGACTTTTACCACGGAGTACTCTAGCTCAGAGCTTGCGGTAATCGCCTGATTGGCAGGCAACGTCCAAGGCGTGGTGGTCCAAATCACCGCCTGCAAAGCGCCATCAACCGCTTTAGTCGCCGCTAATGCCTCACGGTTGACGACATCAAAACCGACATAAATCGCATCGGATTTTTTATCTTCATATTCCACTTCCGCTTCTGCGAGTGCCGAACCACAATCCAAGCACCAATTCACCGGCTTCATACCGCGAGTGATATGACCGTTTTTGTAGATTTCTGCCAATGCACGGACGGTATCAGCTTCTTGCTTGAAGTTCATGGTCAGATAAGGATTTTCCCAGTCACCCAGTACGCCCAAGCGTTTAAAGTCGACCATTTGCAAGTCAATTTGGCTTTTGGCATAGTCACGGCAAGCGCCGCGAAATTCGGTTGACGTCACGATGGCACCGTTTTTGCTTTTGTCTTTATGGGGTTGACCCACTTTACCGATAATGCCTTCCACTTTTTGCTCAATCGGCAATCCATGACAATCCCAACCCGGCACATACGGCGCGTCATAACCGTCAAGCGTCTTGTATTTGACAATCATGTCTTTAAGCACTTTATTCACCACGTGACCCAAGTGAATCTGACCGTTGGCATAGGGTGGGCCATCATGCAATACATACTTTTCACGACCTTGACGAGCGCGACGAATTTGGGCATACACATCGTCGGCAAACCATTGTTCTAGCCATTTAGGTTCGCGTTTGGCAAGGTCGCCACGCATGGGAAATACGGTATCGGCAAGGTTTAGGGTGTCTTTATAGTCGATTGACTGATTGTCAGTGTTGTCGGTCATGTAACTCTCGGTATTCTATAAAAAGTGCAAAAGGTAAAAAATTGATAACAGGGTATTATATGTTAAAATTGGCAGATTGACAAAGCGTGGTTTGGCTTATCTCATGCTTGATTTTGGTAAGTTTGTCATAAAAAAATCTCACTCACCAAGTAGCTATAAACGCTAAAGATAGTTGCTGAAGAATACAATTTTCCGCCAGCCTGCAAGGGTTGCCCTACCTACTGTTAATGGCAAATGGCAGCGCAGGGTATAAGGAAGTGTATGTAAGTTATTTTTAACCCTACCGACTCAGTGAATTTGGCTAGCTCGGGTAAGCCTAATATGTTGCTTGGCGGCAGCATGGTGGAGACTGACACGCCAAAGTCATTAAGGGATTGATTTCGCAAAAGCTTGCTGCTCGCGCCAGTCAAGTAAATCCACCACGTCTTGGGCAATGCCTTGTTTTAATGCGTCAAGCCCAGCATAATTTTTTTCCCCATGTAAAAAATGCAAAAACGTTACCGTCAGTTCTCTGCCGTACAAATCCCCGTCAAACTTTGGAAAATTGACTTCCAGTCGCCATTCTACCCCATACTTATTTTTTAGTGCAGGGCGAGTACCCACATTGCAAGCGCCAAACAAACTGCCTGGGGTGAGTCCTTGCACGCCTGTCTGACTATTTTTCCCCAGTGTTGATAAATCCGTGCCATCGGTAGCGGTCACCGATACCGCAAAAATCCCATGCAGGGCAGGCTTGATGCGGTTTAGGGCAATATTGGCGGTGGGAAAATCAAGTGTGCGACCGATTTTATCGCCATGTTCCACCATGCCAGTAATCGCATAATCTCGCCCTAGCAGATGCTTTGCGGTTGCCAAGTCCCCTTGTTGCAAACAGTCTCGAATGCGGGTTGAGCTGACACGCTCATCTTGATGCGCATGGTCGGTCACGGTATGTAAAATTTGTACAGGCAAGCCAAACGCACGCAAAAACTCACTATCGCCAGTACGGTCATGCCCAAAGCGAAAATCATCGCCCAATACCAAATGCTTTACGTTTAATTCGACCAACATTTTGGCAAAATCGTGTGCCGATAAATTCCGAAAGTCATTATCAAAATTTGCCACAATCAAGCTATCAATACGATGTTCAGCAATCAATTGGGTTTTTTCTGCCAAATTGGTGAGCCTTGCAGGGGCGGTTTGCGGGCTAAAAAACTCACGCGGCTGTGGTTCAAATATCATCACCATGCTGGCAAGTTGCTGACATTTTGCCAAAGATTTGGCTTTATCCAGCATCGCTTGGTGACCCAAATGTACCCCATCAAAATTACCAATCGTCAGTACCGAATCAGGTAATAGGGTTGGATTTTTTAGCCAGTCAGATAAGTCAATCACGTTCATAGGCATCGCAAACTATCAATTTTATGAAATCGCTTATTATAAAGTAAAAATGTTGTTAACATACGCGCTAATAAGATTTTTCGGCAAATTTTAGCCGCATTTTTAGTTCAATTTTGGAGTCGCTATGTCTGCAGCGCATCACAACCTTAGTATTCGCCTAGCTGCGATTGATGATTTACCGCGCATCGTTGAAATTTATAACCAAAGTATCGCAGGTAAGCAAGCCACAGCGGATTTACAGCCTGTGAGCGTGGCAGATAGGCAAGCGTGGTTTGACGCTCATACAGGCAATCGTCCGTTGGTGGTTGCCCAAACTCGCTCCGAAAATAGCTTAGGTGAAATCATCGGTTGGGGCAGTTTATCTGATTTATACGCGCGTCCTGCCTATCATATCAGTACTGAAATCAGTATCTATGTGGCACAGGAAGCCAAGGGGCAAGGCGTGGGCAAGGCGTTGGTCAATTATCTAATCGAAGTTGCGCCAAGTTGTGGGGTACAGCAAATTGTTGCGCTGATTTTTGCCCATAATACACCAAGCCTTGCGATGTTTGGTAAGCTAGGATTTGAGCCATGGGGCAAGTTTAAGCAAGTTTGTGATATGAACGGATTTATTGCTGATGTGGTGATTTTGGGAAAAAGTGTAGCTTAGATAAACAAGGCGCATGTTGAGCCTTGTTTGTGTTACAAAATTATTGTTACTAGCAGACGATTACGTATTATTAGGATATTGCGTTGTCATTGGCTGCGCTATTATCATCAGATTGCAGTGAGAGCTCCAGCTCGCTTTCCTCGGTTTTATTGGCCGATTTACTCTCTAGCTTAATAAGTAGGCGTAAATCGTTGGGTGAATCAGCGTGTTGGATGGCATCGCGGTAAGTGATGTCGCCATTTTCATACAAATCAAACAACGCTTGGTCAAAGGTTTGCATCCCAATTTCACGGGAACGTTTCATGACAGGCTTAATTTCGTGGATTTCCCCTTTACGGATGTAATCACCAATCAGTTGCGAATTGAGCAAAATTTCAATCGCAGGGCGGCGACCTTTGCCATCAGGGGTAGCAATCAGTTGCTGCGCCACAATGGCTCGAAGGTTCAATGATAAATCCATCAAAATCTGCTCGTGATGTTTTGCTTCAAAGAAGTGAATAATACGCTCAAGCGCTTGGTTGGCATTGGTGGCGTGTAGGGTGGCAAACACCAAGTGTCCTGTTTCAGCATATTGAATGGCATAATCCATGGTTTCGCGGGTACGAATCTCGCCAATCAAAATCACATCAGGTGCTTGACGTAGGGCGTTTTTTAATCCTGCTTCAAATGACTTGGTATCAATGCCAACTTCGCGTTGGGTGATGATACAGCCTTTATGTTCATGCAGGTATTCAATCGGGTCTTCGATAGTAATGATATGACCGCGCGAATTTTCGTTGCGATACCCCATCATAGCTGCCAGTGTGGTGGATTTACCTGTACCTGTCGCGCCGACTAGTAGCACGATGCCGCGTTTTTTCATGGCAATTTCATTCAAAATCGGTGGTAGATTGAGGTGCTCTACCGTTGGGATTTTGGTTTCAATTTTACGTAGCACCATGCCCGCACAGTCTTTTTGGACAAAGGCAGAAACACGAAAGCGGGCGGTTTGGTTTTTGTCAACAATGGCAAACTGGCATTCTAGGGTGTCGTCAAACTCTTTGCTTTGAGCAGGCGTCATCACGCTTTTGACCAGCGTCATTGATTGCTCTGGGGTCAGCGCTGACTTGGTAACTGGCGCGATAGTACCATTGACTTTCATTGATATGGGCGCATCGGCGGTGATAAAAAGGTCGGAGCCGTTTTTTTGTATCATTAGCTGCAGTAATTTATCAAGATCCATAACGCGTCTCTCGCATTGGTTTTATAAGATTGTTTTTATCAAACAGTTATCACATAAAATTTTCAGGTTGTTTGGCATATTGGCGCGCCGATTCTTTGCTAATCACGCCCTTATTGACCAACTCGCGAAGGCTTTGATCGAGTGTGGTCATACCATCGCCTGCACTGGTTTGGATAGCAGAGTACATTTGGGCGACTTTGTTTTCACGAATCAAGTTACGAATCGCAGGCGTACCAATCATAATTTCATGCGCGGCGACACGACCACCCGCTTGGCGTTTGAGTAGCGACTGCGAGATAACCGCTTGCAGCGACTCAGATAACATCGCTCGAATCATGTCTTTTTCGGCGGCGGGGAACACGTCGACCACACGGTCAATGGTTTTGGCAGCAGATGAGGTATGCAATGTCCCAAATACCAAGTGTCCTGTTTCAGCAGCCGTCAATGCCAAGCGGATGGTCTCAAGGTCACGCATCTCACCGACAAGAATAACATCGGGGTCTTCACGTAGGGCAGAGCGCAGCGCAGCATCAAAGCTTAAGGTATCACGGTGGACTTCCCGTTGGTTGATGAGGGATTTTTTTGATTGATGCACAAATTCAATCGGGTCTTCGATGGTTAAGATATGTTCTTTACGGGTTTCATTGATATAGTTAATCATCGCCGCAAGGGTTGTTGACTTACCCGAACCTGTTGGACCTGTGACCAGTACCACGCCGCGTTTGTAGTTAGAGATTTTCTCAAAAATCGGTCCCATACCAAGCTGCTCCATCGTCAATACCTCAGATGGAATAGTACGAAATACCGCACCTGCGCCCCGGTTTTGGTTAAAGGCATTGACACGAAAGCGCGCCACATGGGGAATTTCAAAAGAAAAATCGGTTTCAAAAAACTCTTCATAATCGGCACGTTGTTTGTCGTTCATGATGTCATAAATCAAACTATGCACTTTTTGGTGATCAAGCGGCGGCATATTGATTTTGGTAATTTCACCATCTACCCGAATCATCGGCGGTAAGCCTGCTGAAATGTGTAAGTCAGAGGCTTTATTTTTGAATGCAAAACGCAATAAATCGTCAATCGATAATTCCTTTGCCATGATAGCGAATCCTTAGGTGGGTCAAGAAAATAGAAAAAAACCGCGGGAAAAAAAGATAGTTATACTATAATCATCCGTCCACAAAAAAAACAGAAAAAACTGACTAGGGGTCATAGTTTTTTGTTGATTTTAGCTTATGCTAAACTTAAATTTAAAAATCAGCGGCACCAGTGCGAAAAAACCAAAAACATTATCTTAACTCGCAAATAGTCAGCCAACCCCCTATCAACAGGAAAAGTTAACCATGCAAACATTCGATGAACAACAGCCATTGGCGACAAGCGCAACAGATGCTGAAAACCAAGCCTTGATAGCGCGTTGGCAACAGGTGAAAACTGACGTTGCAAGACTCAATCCAACTGTCAAACTGCTTGCGGTATCCAAAACCAAACCCAACTGGATGATTCGCACCTTAGCGCAGCAAGGTCAGCAAGATTTTGGTGAAAACTATGTGCAAGAAGCGGTGACAAAAATCGCCGCACTCAAAGACGTTACTGCCAACGAGCAGCCATTGGTGTGGCATTATATCGGTCATATCCAGCGTAACAAGACCAAAGAGTTGGCAGCGCATTTTGATTGGGTGCATGGGGTCGATCGCTTAATTATTGCCCAGCGTCTCAATGAGCAAAGGGCTGAACACCACCCACCACTCAATATCTGTATCGAAGTCAATATTGACGATGAAGCCAGTAAATCAGGTTGCCAGCCGGACCAGTTACCCGAATTGGTGACAGAGATTAGCCAATTACCCAACTTGCAATTACGCGGACTGATGATTATCCCCGCCAAAAACTCAACCGCTGCCTTTGTCAAAACCCAGCAATTATTTGAGCAAAACAAGCGATATCATGCGCATCCTGAGCAGTGGGATACTTTGTCAATGGGCATGAGCGGCGATATTGAGCAAGCCATTGCCGCGGGCGCCACCATCGTTCGTATTGGCACCGCCATTTTTGGGGCGAGAGATTAGTGCGAATGACGGGGTAAAAAGACAGCAATTTGACAATTTTTATCATTTTTTACTCAACGATGACGCAGGGTCAGTTACATATTGACCCTGCTTTTTTTACATGACACCAAAATAAATACAGAGTAATAGGCGTTGATTTAACCCAATGGTGTGTTAAATCAACGATTTTCTTACACAATTATTGCTGTATACTTTCTATAGGCTTTCTGTAAGCAAATTAGCTTACATTGTAATATTTTTTAACATTTTATGGAAAAAAGATATCTACATTCAAAAAACTTTATTGGTATGATGGCGTTGTTTTACAGAATGTAACCAGTACAATAGTTATGTAATTTTTATCCGTATATCAACTTTTTAGCATTTAGCAATCAATTGTGATATAGCCCATATACGGATAAAAGTTCTGAACGGATTAAAGCCCTATGAACTTTCTTCAAAAAACTTTATTAACCGCTCTACCTTGTGTCTTGTTAAGCGTAGCCCCAACCGCTGCCAATGCCGACAATGGTATCACAGAATATTTTGGTAGCTTTAACTCAAGCGTTTCTGAAAACCCAGAGGGTGGCTCAAAAGTAGATAGTCTCATTGCAAAAGCCAAAAACTTTATCGGCTTGCCATATCGTTTTGGTGGTACCAGCCCAACGAGTGGTTTTGACTGTAGCGGCTTTATGCAATATGTTTATAAACAAACCGCTAACATCAATCTGCCACGTACCTCAAGCAGCATGGCGCAAGTGGGTGAACGTATTAGCCGTAATGAGTTAAAGCCAGGCGATATGGTGTTTTTCTCTCAAGGTGGTGGTCGTATCTCTCATGTGGGCATGTACATCGGTGAAGGTCGTTTTATTCATTCACCATCAACCGGCAAAAGTATTTCTATTACAAGTTTAGATTCTGGCTATTGGGCAAATAAATTCGTGACAGCACGTCGTGTCTTGGACGCTTAAGTTCAATTGACAACGTCACGATGAATGTTAAACAATCAGGTTAAATCAACCAATCAAGTTAAAATGCTGTAAACTGTAGATTAAGGTAAGCTTAGGCTTACCTTTTTTATTTGGTCGAGGAAATTTTGATAAAAATAGATAAGTCAAGCCTCATTAAAAAAAATTAAACATTTACCCATTGGTTATTAATAAAGTATTAGAATGAAGCAACAATACCTTATATAATCTTTAGGGTAAGTTAAATGCAAACGACTAAAACTAATCAATGACTGACATAACCGGCTTGATTTGTTTAATGCGTAACGCCCTTTTTTAATAGATTTATTGATTTTGCAATAATCCTATGACCCAAACCGCCCTGCCAAGCTTTAAAGAACAATTGCAGCAAACGCTAAAATTTTTTAGCTTTAAACCTTCGCTATATATCAATTCGCCAAGAGTCAACAATACCAATAAATTCATGTTGTTTATTATATTGGCGTTGGTTGAGACATTTTTTCATTTGATTTGGTATGCGACAGTTCTTGTCATCACATTGCCTATAGATATCTTTCCTTTTGCGCACAAGTTCAACCAAATCTTTAATCGCAGCTTGATGATCAATGTTAACTATTTGGGACTGGCGATGATGTTGTTTTGCGGGTATTCGCTATGGGTCATCACCCGCATTCCTGAACAGTCAAGACTTTGGCGGGAGTACCAAATATTTTTTGTAATCATCTATTTGATTTATGAAAATCTTTTTATGGTTTGGATTGGTAACAACAGTGCGCTTGAAGGCGTAATGCTGATTAGTGCCACCGGTCTTGGCATGGTGCTATTAAGATGGCGACTCGTCTGGGTGTCGTTTGTCAGTTGTATTGTTGCGTTATTTATTTTTAATATGAGTAATAGCATGAACTGGTGGCAATTGTTGCCTAGGTTGTATCCAAGCTTAGCAGCGCGTAGTCATTGGCTTTGGGGATTATCTTTTAGCTTTTTGGTAACCGCCAAGGCAACGGTCACACTGTATTGTATTTTGCAGGGCATGAAAGTCATGAGTTTTCAGCGCCGCAAAATTTATGATTTGCTAGAAGCCGATGCACTCACTAATATTGCCAATCGGCGTACCATTTATAGTTTTTTGAGTTATTTATGGCAATGTAAAAGCGATTGGAACACGCTTAGTGTGATTTATATTGATTTGGACAAATTTAAACATATCAATGACAAATATGGTCATGATGCGGGTGATGCGACGTTGATTTGTACCGCGAATACCTTAAAAAACTTCTTACCGACAGGGACGATGTTTGGACGCGTGGGTGGGGAAGAATTTTGCATCATCTTGCCAAATATGGGGATTGAGCAAGCCTACGATATGGCAGAGCAGCTGCGCCAGGCTTTTGAAAAGCAAGTGGTGAGATATGGCATCTTTGATACAGAAATTCAATTTACCGCAAGCTTAGGTATTGCCAGCCTTTATCAAAATCATGGGAGAGATAGCGAGCGTGCGATTGATAATCGCGGTTTTATCGAATATATGCGCGAGTATATGCATAGTTTACCAACCATGCCTGCACTGCCGCCTGCCCTTGAGCGCATTATCAAATTCTCCGATTTGGCAATGCAGCAAGCCAAAGCCAATGGTCGCAACTGTGTGGTCAAAGGTCAATGTTATTTACTGATGACGCAAATCCATCAGCCGTCATAACTCAGTGGTGAGTACCGAGCTTGCAACAAGCGTATCAATCATCGTCGTCGCAAAACTGCCTGCCGGTAATTCAAAATCTAACACCAATGTCTCACCGTCTTGCCAAACCCATTGCAAGTTACGGGGCAACATACGCAGGGAGCGGCGCTGCTGCTTTAAACCAAACTCAATCAGACCTTGACTTAGCTGCTGATAAATGGGATTGTCAGTGATGACTGATAGTTCTAATGCGTTAACCTTACCACTGCTTTTTAACTCACCTGCGCCCCACATCGGTGCAGTCAAATGGATATCACCACTTTGTAGCCTTGATAGCATGGTTTCATCTATATGCTGTGCCACAAAAATACTGTTTGAACCCGCCAAATTCATCACATCACCATCAAGCGGTTGGTTCCAAATGCCCAATGCGATACGTTTTGCCAAGATGGCATTGAATAATTCACTACGCGCTGCCGACAGATACAGACTGATTTTATCTTGGTCAAATTTGCGATGAATTTTTTTGCCCCTAATTGTATGATGGGTGAATAGTTCGATAGCGGCATCAGTATTATTGGCATCTTGCCCAAAGCGCTGCTCGCCAAAATAATTGGGAACACCTTGTGTTTTGATAGTCGCAAGTTGTTGCTCGATGGCGGCTTTCTCACCCACCACATTGCGTAAGGTGATGATAAACTGATTGGCCTGATGAGTACCGCGCCCCAGTTTTTTGTGATGCCAATGCTGTGCCAGTATTTCTAGCGTTTCATCGCTAGCTAATTTGGTCTGGACAAATTGCTCAAAGTTTTGTTCAGGGGCAATTTTTTTTGGCAAGCGAAGACTAAACCACTGCGTCGTCAGCGCATGACGATCTTTGAGCCCCGAATATCCTACATCCTTGAGTGGGATGCCTGCCCATTGTGACAGCAACTTTGCCACAAAATTGGTATTCATACGGGTTTTTTGAATATGAAGCCAAAGATGTTCGCCTGTATGGCTGCATTCAATGCCAAGTTTTTCATGGACAATAAAATCAGTGGGTTGTTGTTTATAAATAGCGGACTCAATCGCAGGGGTATAGGGTGAAGGCAGTTTTGGCATGCTAGGGTTACTTGCAAAAGGTTTATTTTAACAAATGGATGATTGATAAACCATCTCGATTACAGATTCGATTACAGCAGCGCTTTATTATAACCATGCTTTATTGTCTTATGCTAATAGGTTAAAAATATGACGGCAACAACAATGACGTCAAATACGGCTTGAATGCCAAAGTAATAGACAATAAAGTAGTGCTTGCTAAGTTAGGTATGTTGGTTAATTTAGGTGCATTGGGTGGCAAAATCGGTCAGCTGACTTGGCAAAATGTTTAACGCACCCTATGTTTAGGGAATGTGAGCATAAAAAGAGAAAAAACATGAAAAACCCTGATAGCAATATCGATAAAAACGCCGTGCAATTACGCGTTGCCACGCAACAAGACGTCGAAAATTTGGTAACTTTGCTCAATCGCTGTTACCGCTCAGATGAAGGCTGGACCAATGAAGCTGCTTTAATTGGTGGGATTCGTACCACGCACAAGGAAATGACAGCCCTGATAGACAATCCCAACATTTATCTGTTCGTGTTTGAAAATCCGCACGATAGCGATGATTTGCTCGGGTGTATTTCTGTGGATTTCTCACCCATTAATCATCAGCCAGCGGCGTATATTGGCACTTTTGCGGTTCATCCTGCTGTGCAAGGTAGAGGCATTGGCGACACGATGTTGTCTGCGGTAGAAACGTTTGCTATCAGACACGCCCACGCCAAAAACTTAACCCATTTACCTTTAACCCATTTATCCATGTCGATTTTAAGTCATCGACCAGAGCTGTTACGTTATTATCAGCGCCGCGGTTATCTACTGACAGGAGAGAAGATGGCATTTCCAAGAGACGGCAACAATGGCGACCCCAAACGCGATGATGTATTTTTAGAGTTTTTGCAAAAACCCATTCAAGCAAATGAAGCGTCCATCAAATCTAGTAATACAATCGAATAACAATAATCGTCATGCTGAGCAATAAAGTTTTAAGGGTATTTTATATAATGGTTGCAATAATTTTTTACACAATAATTTTAAACAAAAGGAAATCATGATGAAAAGATGTGCCAAAATCTACTCACTAGCGCTAAGTTGCTTGATAGCAGGAACGCTGGCAATGACAGGCTGTCAAACCATAGCGGATAATAACTCAAGGGTCGTGAACCCGACCCAAGCGGTCACCTTACCGTTAGCCGATGCCACGTTGCAAAATTATCGCTGGCAATTGGTCTCGGTGACTGATTTGGCAGGTAAACCCACTAAACTTGAATTATTTAACCAAGCCAAACCACTGTTGGTCGACTTTGATAAAGGTCGTGTCAGCTTTGACAACACCTGCAATCGTATGTGGGGCAATTATAGCCTGACCGATGCCAATGTATTGATAAAAAATATCGTTTCCACACGCATGATGTGTATGCCAGAATCGCGCATGGCATTTGATGCCGCTGCACCATCCACACTAAAAGGGCAATTTAAACTGACCCAAGATAGCAAAGGCACACCGATGTTGACGGTAACCGATAATAGCCAAATCAGTCTATTTAAAGCGATTGCCAAATAATGGTTTTTATCCTCCGTTGCCGTAAAACCACCGACCTCAGGCAATGGATATAAGGCAACTTAAGCAACTATGCTTACACGCTATAATACTTGCATAAATTTTGCTAAAATAACCCCATGAAAACACTCAAGCTACGCATACGAGATAAACATACAGCAAAGCTTAATAAGTTAAGCGGTTCAGTCAATTTCGTATGGAACTACGTCAATGACTTGAGTTACAAACATCTACAAAAAACAGGCAAATTCTTTTCAGCTTATGATTTGAACGAATACACCAAAGGTAGCGGTGAATTACTGGGCTTGCACTCTCAAACCATTCAAGCCATCAATGAAACCCATGCTAAAAGCCGTAAGCAATTCAAAAAGGCTAAACTCAACTGGCGAACCAATAACCCCAATGCCAAGCGTAAATCGCTTGGCTGGCTACCGTTTAAACAATCGGCTATTAAGCATATTGCCACTCACCAAACAGGCAAAAAGGGCTTAAAATCAACCCTGCAACTAAGTCTAGCCAAAGGGCAGAAACTCATCATCGACCTATGGGACAGCTACAACCTATCGCTTTACCAAATCAACACCTGCGAGATTGTGCAAGACAGCCGTAACCGTTGGTATGCGTGTATCACCGTTAAAGACTACCCTAAAACCACTTGTGGAACTGGTAGCGTTGGCATAGATTTGGGCTTAAAAGACAGTGCCACTACCTCAAGCGGTGACAAACTCACCATTAAGCAAACGTTAAAATATGCCAAAGATTTAGCCACCGCCCAACGTGCCAAAAACAAACAGCATGTAAAGGCAATCCATGCCAAAATCAAAAACACACGCCAAGACCTGATACATAAATTCACCACCCAATTAGTCAAGGACAATGCCCTAATCGTGGTTGGTGACGTTAAAACCACCCAGTTTAACAGTAAAAAAGGCAAACTAGCCAAGTCGGTTTACGATGCAGGTTGGTTTGAACTCAAAAGGCAACTGACCTATAAATGCGAGAACGCAGGTTGCCGTTTTGAAATCGTGAATGAACGATACACTACCCAAACTTGCTCGTGCTGTGGCGATATGTCCAGTAGCTTGAGCGGTAGAGCAGGTTTGCGAATAAGAGAATGGACTTGTGTAAAGTGTGACACACGGCATGATAGAGATAT